>JAIOHU010000160.1 GCA_019912845.1 bacterium | reverse complement strand
CCTATAAAGAGTAAATTGTCTACCAACTGCATTCCTTTTGGATCAAAATTATTAAATTCTAATGAATCCACTCGAATGGGTTGGTTTATATCTTCGATATCGTAGATTAGTATTTGATCATCTCTTAATTCTACTACAAATAGAAAATGATCATATATGACAGGGTACCCTGTATACGATTCATTATCCTCATCAATTGCAGATATCAATTCTGGCTCAGACGGGTTACTTATGTTCACTATGGTAAATGAGTAATATCCACCAGAATATAAAACATCATTTCTAAGGATTGGCATGCCAATGGATACATTGTCATCATGAAAAACTCTTTCAATGGAATTATTTTCAATATCATAAACATTTAAACCAACCCATGATTCGTAGATATAATTACCAAAAATATGAATCCCCACCCCAGAATTTTCAAATTGAAAATCATCAATATAATTAATATTTTGTGAAAATAATTCCTTATTAACAATAAATATATACAACAAAAACATAACGCTAAACTTTAAGTGTGACATAGGAACCTCAAAATAGAAAAAGTGGACACCACCCTCAATAGGTGATATCCACTTTCTGATAAAACAAATTTATTTCAACAACATTACCTTCTGAGAAAGCTGTTGGTTGTTATACCTCATTGTAATTATATAAACTCCACTACTTAAATTGATATTGTTTTTTGAAACATCAAGAATGAATTTATTGCTTCCGGTAGGGTAGTAAGAATCTGAACTCCATACCTGTCGCCCCAGAATGTCGAAAACATTTGACGTGATTATTCCAGCATATGGAATTGTGAATGGAATAGTAAGTTTAGGATTGAAGGGTTGTGGATACCCATCTCCTATTTCGAAACCGCCACCTTCACCACCACCAAAAACATCATCCTCCAGGGTAAAAGAAAGATCAATATAGGGTCCAACTCCTAACTTTTGATCATTGGAGCTGTTATAGGTGAAAATTGTTTCTTCATTTTGATCCAGTACTACCAGTCTGAATGTGTTGCCATTTGTGAATCCTTCGAGGTTATGGTTTTCGTCCCCTCCCCAGACTGTGACGAGGTTGACTGGTTGATTGGGTACAATTCCACTCCTTCCGACGAGGTCGTTTCCATCATAGATTTCGATAGCATAAGGATTTTGTGAAAGCAACTCTTCATCAAATGTAACTAGAATTGCATAAGGATCACCTGTTGCCGCAGGTGCATTTTCGATTTCGGCGATTTCCCAATATTCGTTGGTTGTTTGTTTTGCTACGCCATCATTAATTACAACTGACAATGTATCCGTCGTCCATACTTTATACATTTCACCGGGTTCAAGATCACCTAATGTGTTATACACACCTGGAATCCACGCACCACCCGATTCTTCGTAAACAATTGTTATATCACCACTATATTCTGATAAGGCAGTTGCAACATCCACACTGTCAAGTATTGGGTAACCCATGAAATTTGCGGCATTGTATTCACCTGGCGAAGAATCCCACATTTCATATCGCGTATGTGGATGAATTAACCAACCGGAAAACGTCCAATCTGCACCATCATCCATGAAAATTCTGTAACCTTCATTCAGTTTTACATATCCAAGATCACTATTATTGTCACTAGGATCCCAATACTCATCAAGATCATTTCTTGCCTCTCCTAAATTTGCTTCAATCGAACTAAATACTGAATCCGGTGGTAGTTCTGGGTTTAGTTTAGGATAGACAAAAGTGGAAGCCCAGTTCCATTTGCTTTCTTCCAAAGTATCAAGTTCAACATCGGTGAAGTAACAGTCCTCATCAAGCTCGATTGTTTGCAGGCAGTCTTCCTTGAGTCCTAATACAGCAATTTCATCATTAGCGTTGCTTCTAGCAACCATTATTTTCCTCGTTGTTGCGCCACTCTCACAAAATCCTCCAATCAAACCAGGTCCATTTCCAGTAATACCCTCAGATATATCAATAATTCTGAATTTGCTTCCGGAAGTTCCATCAGAATAAACACCAGTAAAGTAGACATAGGTCTGACTCTGATTAACGAAGACTCCAGTACAAGATTCAATTAAACTATCTGGAAAGTTCATTTGCACCTGAGGCGTACCAGGAATCACAAGACTAACAGCCGCAATTCTCGCAACATCCTCTTCAGTACTACTGCAAGCCAGAAACGCATGCGGGTTGTTGTCGTACTCGACCGCGTGAATACCGTTTACTGGACCAACCCCTGTAAAAGTTGTCAACGAATCTGGTGAATTAAGTGTATCGATAGAGACTGTCACCAAACCATCTTCATGTCCGAGACAGACAACTGAATCTATTATATCAATCGAAGTAAACAATCCGATTGGCATTCTTCTGGTCGCGATAGCCTCTATCAATTCAGGAAATTCTGGATCTGATATATCAATAATAGCACCTGGTTCATCACCCTCATTCATCAGGATAACAACATCCTGATTTTCATACAAGTCAATCAAAATATTAGATTCAGAATCTAATGGTTCTGCACTAATCTGACCTACATTACCGACAGTATTACCTGTAACTTGATAGACCTGTAATCCATTGCTGTAATCTGCCATGTACGCGATCACATCGTCACCAACTACTTGAATCACAATATCAGTTGCCCTCCAATCCGCATCGTCTACCAAATCGACTAGCCATTCTTGTGCTAACTCATTGTTTCCGTCCAAAATATACTTGACAAGAATTGAAGAATCAGGTGTCTCAGAATAGCCAACCACATAGACCGAATCCCCGAGTATATCATAATTGAAGTATTCAGCCCATGACCAATCCGGTTGTGTACTTTGAACAATCGTGTTCCAGGGAACCGGATCGTTATTGTCTGGATGACCAGAATAAGAAATTGGAGTTATCATAATTCCAGCCATCAATACAAGGAAAACGAAAGCCAGCTTCACATACGCCGGATGAGCTACTTTTTCCCCACCATCAAAATAGGGGGGGGGGTAAACAACTTGATTAGATTACGCATAATTAACCCTTACTGTTTTCAGGCAACAATCTGTCGCCATCATGAATATCTCCGTTTCGTTTACGGAGATTTTTCTGGAGGATTATCTTGCTCTTCTCCTCATCATGACAAACGGTTAGCTCGTTTGCTTACAGACAAAACATTTACAGACTGTATTCGATGAAACATACAGAAGGGTGTGCTCATATCAGCAGATCAATTATGCCGATCACATTACAACATAAAGCATGAAATCCAGGCTATCAAGATTATTTGCAATAAAATTCAAATAATTTTGCAAGTATATGTTTTCCTGCCATTTAGAGGTAAAAATCTGATAGTCGGATTTGAGATTGCTTCGTCGCTACGCTTCCTCACAATGACAATGGTATTACCCTGATCCAATTTCAACCATACAGAATAACGAAGAGCCAGGTTCCTGTTCCTTTCTCTGAAAAGCTGTATATTCAATAACTGCACAAAGCACTTAAACAAGCAGGTAGAATAGATGGCATCTTCTCATAAACTTACTGTTTTTGCACACCGTGGCGCTCGAGGCTACGAACCGGAGAACACATTGCGGGCTTTCAAGCGTGCTGAGGAGTTGGGCGCGAAATGGATTGAGCTGGATGTCTACCCCGTGGAAGATAAACTGGTGGTGATACATGACCTGCGTCTGGAAAGGACAACCAACGGCACAGGATTTGTCTGGAATCAATCCCTCGATACCCTGCGATCCCTGGACGCCGGAAAAGGCGAAAAGATTCCCTTTCTGAATGAGGTTTTCGATACCATAAGCGAAGAGACTGGTATCAACATTGAGCTGAAATGGCATGGAGCAGCAGCACTGGTCGCATCCTTCCTGAGGCAACGGAAGCTGAACCTGAACCGTATCCTCGTCTCCTCATTCATTCATGCAGAGTTACTGGTATTCAAGAAATTGATGCCGGAAGTCCCAATTGGTGCGTTAACTGGAGAGTTACCACTGAAATTCGCTTCTTTCGCGGAAGAGCTGGGTGCTTATTCCATCCACCCGACTATTGAGTTTATCAGTAGTGAGTTTGTCGATGATGCTCACCAGAGAGGGTTGAAAGTTTACGTTTATACGGTCAATCATCCAGAGGAATTGGAATGGATGCGTCAACTTGGAGTTGATGGAGTTTTTACTGATTTTCCGGACAAAATCAGGGGATGAACTATTTTTGAGCTGGCTGTCTAATGGTAAAAATTCTTTGGGGAAAAGATGAAAAACGTGATCATCGGTATTCATGGGTTGGGAAACAAACCGCCTGAAGATGTTTTGTATGCCTGGTGGCTGAAATCACTTAAGGAAGGTGCCAATCGAAACGGCATTGATCTCGGGAAGTTTGAGTTCGAGCTGGTTTACTGGGCTGACATCCTCCACCCCCTCCCGCATGATCTACAGATAGCAGACATAGACAGCCCACTCTATCTGGAAGATCCATATATGCCTGCGATCCATCCGAAGCAGACTGGAAGTCATTCGCTACGAAAAAAGATTGCGAAGTATCTGGAAGATAAGCTGACCAAATTGCTCCTGAATGACGACTATACCATCAATTACAAATCCATCACAGATAGCCTGATAAAACGTTACTTCCACGACCTTGAAGCCTATTACGCAGCAGATGAATCGGATGGAGACTTCAACCCTGCGGTGAGGGATCAGATTCGTGGACGTCTGATCGAATCTTTACGTCGGCACAAGAAAGACCGCATCCTCCTGATAGCACATTCCATGGGCTCCATAGTAGCGTTTGACGTACTCGACATGAACCCGGATTTACAGGTGAATACTTTTGTTACAATTGGTTCACCACTTGGACTTCCGGTCGTAATTGCGCGAATTGCACAGGAACGCAAAAGTAAACACTCAAGCACTGGTAAAATCAAAACCCCGGATAACATTTCGAATGCATGGTACAACCTCGCTGATCTCGAGGATAAAGTCGCTTTCGATTTCAAAATTTCTGACGACTACAGCAAAAACCGGGCAGGAATAATTCCAGTTGATCAGCAGGTGCAGAACGATTATGAGTACAGGAGGAAACGTAATCCCCACAAAGTTTACGGGTACTTGCGTACCAGGGAGCTTGTCAAGATTGTCCATGATTTCAATCGTATCAAGCATGAAAACTGGTTCAGGGAAGCGGTTAACTCTATAAAACTCAAGTTCGCTGTGAAGAAGCCGCCAAGAGAGCTTTCACCCGATGCGGGATTACCCCGCTTGATGGACTCACCCCCCCACTACCTTCCCACTTCAGACCCGAAAGTGAATACAGGCATGAACCGTTCAGCGACACTGGAATTGCTGGAAAATGGCGAGCAGATCTGGGACTTTGTGGTTATCGGTGGCGGAGCGACAGGGCTAGGGGTTGCGGTCGAAGCATCCTCACGCGGGTATAAAACGCTCCTTTTGGAACAACATGATCTTGGAAAAGGCACTTCCAGCCGTAGTACAAAGCTGGTTCACGGCGGCGTGCGTTACCTCCAGCAAGGCAATATCGCCCTCGTTCTCGAAGCGTTGAACGAGCGAGCAATTCTCCGTAAAAACGCACCTCACCTTGTTCACAATATACCCTTTGTTGTCCCTATCTATGACTGGTGGGGTGGTCCATTCTACGGTATCGGTCTTCGTTTTTATGATTTACTCGCTGGAAGACACGGTTTCGGACCATCCATTAACCTTTCACCCGAAGAAATCAAGGAGAAAATTCCCCAGATTGAGATGAACGATTTACGTGGCGGTGTGCAATATCATGATGGACAGTTTGATGACGCTCGTCTGATAATCAACCTCGCTCAAACCGCTGCTGATGAGGGTGCGTCAATCCTTAACTACATGGCAGTCACTTCCATCCTCAAAGAAGATGGAGTCGCCAGCGGAGTAATGGCAAAAGACACATTCACTGGTAAAGAATTCACCATCCGCGCCAAATGCGTTATCAATGCTACCGGAATCTTCACGGATTCCATCAGAAAGATTGATGATCCGGAATGCCAGCCTGTTATGAAGACCAGCCGTGGCGTGCATATTGTACTCGATAAATCCTTCCTCGGTGGTAATACCGCGATCATGGTGCCGCACACTTCGGACGGACGTGTCTTGTTCGGTATCCCCTGGTTGAACAGACTGGTTATCGGTACAACCGAAACAGAGGTCGATCAACCGGAGCTGGAACCTACAGCCAGCCGCGAGGAGATCGAGTTTATTCTCACACATGCAGCGAAATACCTGGCGCGTGACCCCCGTCCAGAGGATATCAAGAGCGTATTCGCAGGATTACGACCTCTGGTGACACGGGGATCAGAGGAAAACACTGCCGCAATCTCACGTGAGCACCAGATTCTGATTTCGCCATCCGGGTTGGTGACTATAACTGGCGGTAAATGGACGACCTACAGGCTTATGGCTGAAGAAACCATCAACAAAGCGATCACTGTCGCGCAGCTTCCAATGGTACCATCCCAGACGAAAAACCTGGCTATTCATGGGTGGGAGGAGAATGCAACTGTTTTTGGTATGCTGGCGCAATATGGTGTCGACGCTTATGGTATCGAAGCACTGATTGCGGAGAATCCCGGTCTCGGCGAACGGCTGCATGATGACCTGCCAATCACGAAAGCCATGGTGGTCTGGGCTGCACGTGAGGAGATGGCATGTACTGTCGAAGATGTCCTCGCACGCCGTACCCGCTGCCTGCTGCTGGACGCTCGCCTCAGCATGGAAATTGCTGAAAAGGTCGCGAAGCTCCTCGCCAGCGAACTCGGGCATGACAAGAAGTGGATCAAAGAGCAGGTAGATCAATACCGAGAACTTGCGTTGCGGTATTTACCGGAAAAAGGCGCATGAAAGAAATACTAATATTTGGTTGATGAATAATCGGTATCATTGCTGATGTATAGTCATGAATGGTGGCAACTCGAATGGAAGATTGCATAAGCGACCATGAAACCCGTAGCAAGCCAAAGTTTGGCCAGCTACGGGCCACCCCATCGCATAACTATTGAAAACCGGGCCATCTGGTTTGCCCAGAGTTAGTTTTATTTGATCAACATAATCTTTTGAGTAACCGACTCACCAAAACCTTCAATCCTTATGAAGTAAATTCCGCTGACTAGATTATCGCCGTTAACAGTATATCTGTGAATCCCGGATGGCAATAACAAGTTTGACTGCTGCATCACTTGACCCAGTAGATTATAAATAACGATATCCAGCTCCCCGGGATTAGGGATACTAATTGGGATGGTTGTTATCGAGTTGAATGGATTAGGATACACACTTTCAATCGAGAAGAATGACGGTATGTCCCAGTTTTCATCCGAGCTATTAAAGGCAATTTCTGCGAAGGGACCAACACCGAACTGCAATTCTGAGTAAACCTTGTCCATTAATGACTGCCCCGACGATGCCAGCAATTTCACTCTGATAGGATGACCGTCATTGAATCCCGGGATGGCATATTCTTCTGATCCCTCCCAGGCAATCACTGGGGTAACAGACTTGTCTTCAAGTATGAGAGCTTTGCCAACCAGCAATTCCCTATCATATAATTCTATTAAAGCAGGTACTTTTCCACCAATTGTTTCAGGAACCGTACAAATCACAGCAAAAGGTTTTCCACTTGAATAAGGTGGGTTTTCTACAAGAGGGGTTTCCCAGACATCGTTCGCCACCGGTCGCAACTGATTTTCTGTGTTATATTCAAAGATCACATCTTCATTCGTAAAAATCATGTAACCTTCACCTGGTTGCATATCACCAAGGGTATTTATCCCTAAAGATGGTATCCAAAGCCGTCCGTCATCTGCATAGATGATCTCCACTTGATCTGCAATTGGACTGAGACAGACATCAATATCTTCTGGATACTGAAATGGATACCCTATCCAGTTCCAACCCCCTGCCTGTGCAGAATATTCTAATGTAGGATCAACAATGTGTCCATGCAAAACCCAGTCTGTAGTGTGGTTCACCATTGCCTGATAACCTCGTTTCAACCTGAATGAGGTTAGAGTCTGCACCACATCTGGAACATAGAATTGACCGAAATGGTCTATTACGATTTGAAGGTTTGGGATGTCAAACACTTCCTCAATTTCCATGTTCTCCGGTTGAACAAAAGAGGATATCAGTTCGAATCTGTTACGTCGCAATCGAACTACCATGTCCTGGGTCCCAATTCCCCTCAATTCAACTGACAACTCCGCCTCAGTGGGTTCAGACATGAAAAAGGATATTTCACCAGTATAATTAATACCTTCAGCAGGACCAAAATACAGCCTGATCATTTCTGTTTCATCATCTTGAATTTCAAGGTCTTGTTCTGATGTCATAAACACATCATTGTCAATTGTTATCCTGTTGAACACAACATCGAAGCCAACATTGTTAGCAATTTCCAGATCCCAAATTGAGGTATCACCTACCGCGGTCAAACCAAAATCAACTAGATATTCTGTAAATTCGAGACCATCTAGTAATAGACCTTCACCCTGAAGCGGGAATATTATTTCATCATTGAGTGGAACATTACTGACAAATGTTAAATCCGCTTCATATGTTCTTTCAGACAATGGGGTAAAGGAGACTTGAAGATTCAGCTCATTGCCGGGAGGAACAGTTGCTTCGGTTGGAGTAATTTCGAAATGTTCACTGGATGATATAACATCAGTTATCTCCAGTACCGAACTCCCTGTGTTTTTAATTGTAATCACATCTTCCGCAACTCTACCAACTGGTCTAACATTAAAATCATATGATAATTCCTCAAATGTGAGTACAGGACCTTCAAGCCCATTCAGGGTTATCTGTGAAAAGAACTCATTTCCGAAATCACCATTGCCGAGAGTGTAAGTTGGTTGAGCAATAAATTCACTCTCATCCTCAGTAGAGTAAATACGGAATCCCATTGGGTTTCCATGAATAAATCCTGGAAATCCAGCCTCCTCATCTTCACCCCAGGCGGTTAATTCTATGGGGAAATCACCAATATGTTGCGAGACACCAACGCAGAGTTGATTGTCAAATACACCTATCTCGTCTAATAAATTTATCTGTTGTCCTTCAACAGAGGCTGCAGTGATTACAATGAGATATTGATCTTCTGTCGGATCAACCGTCTCGAAATGATTGAAATTTACTGCTTCTCCAAAATCCAAGATTTGAAAAAAGTTACCATCTGCAACAAAAGCGATTTCTTCCCTGACACAAATCTGGTGGGAAAAACTCGGGGTGTTATAATACCCAGTCTCCTCGATATTATCCAGATCCCTTACGTCTAATACTCTCAGACCTTGGCTGTTGTCCGCAACAAAGAGATAGCCTGCTTTATAAAAAATTCCTTCTGCTTCACCATCCGTTTGATAAAACGCTATTTCATTGGGATTGTGTGGGATACCGATATCTATAATTCGTATGCCTTGTTCGTTGTCACCGATATAGGCGATATTATTGTGTATATCGATCCCTTGTGCAAATCCTGGGTCATCGCAGTTTCCAATTTCATTGGGATCCATGGGATTGTTAACCTCATAGATCGTTAAGCCCCTGTGCCCCTCTGCCAGATATACCATATTGCGCTCAACCAATACCTCCATTGCCAATTGATTTGTTTCGATCGTCTCTAAATGTGTAGGATTAACAGGATTACTGACATCGATTATCTGCAATCCATTTTGTTGGCAGCACACAAAACAGAGGTGACCGGAAACTGTAAGCTTTACCGCATCTCCTCCCAATATATTCTCTTCGCCAACCAGGGTGGGGAGAGCAGGATTACTAATATTAATGATCTGGATTGTGTTATCGTCCGCAACATACGCATAAGGATATTCTACCCACACCCCATAGGCATCACCATTTGTATCATAAAACCCGACTTCCACAGGGTGTTCAAGATCGCTGATGTCAACAACGCGAAGACCTGCGTGACGGTGGGCGATGTAGGCGTAGTTACCATGTAAAGCTACATCCATCGCGTAATCACCTGGCAAATCGAGTGACGATACCAACTCTACGTTCAATTGCGCTATTGCACTATTAATCACAAACAGGCATAGCAAACAAAATGTAATGGCTCTAAGGATTCGCATAATTGGTCCCTCCAACCTTTAAATGCTTAGCAGATAACACCTAGAATACGATAGTATGTTGTGGCGACCTACCAAGTTGATCTCAAACCAATAATCAATTTCGAAACATCTGGAATTATTTCAATATAGCGAGTAAAAGTACAATTTGTCAATGTGCCCCGAGACATAGACAACATATCAACTCTTGCTAAATAATGGGAGCATAAAAGCTTGCAAAGCGATCTGACTAAACAACTGTCTGACTCATCTTTTTTGCTCCTACATCGTTGTTATTGGCTTCAAGCTTTGAGAAGGATACTTTCATCTCATGATGATTAACTAAGACCGGCTGCCAATAGCTTGCTGCGCGTATCATGTTTTTTCAGAGATTAACCTTTAGCAGCTCAAAATTGCCAGCACCGAGCCACTTTTGGCTTGTTTCAGGATTCATGATATATCTATTGAGCTTCCTATCGGGAATACCATTTGTACCATGAGGGGGATTGAAAGGGGGCGTGTCAGCCACCCTTTCATAGCAGAGATAGAGGTTTGATCCCCCCAAACATCTGAGAACAAGTTATATGCGCTATCAGATGCACGACCAAATTTCCAAACTGCTATAGAATATATCGTTAATGAAATGACAAATTCAATTGATTTTCAGAAATATTTGAAAATTTGAGTGTGGATGTTTACTTGTGAAGTCATCTCGGATTATTCGAACCACAACAAGTGCTACTCACAACTGGTCTGTTCTTGATGTTACCTCCTGGATTCTCAACCTGCGGTTGGGTTCTCAGAATCCCGCATTCCAGGCTTTCTGAGAATGAAAAAATCAGATGTTTCTAGATCATTGTGTAAATACTAAACTCTTAACATCGATAAAATCAATATCTTTCTGGACTCCAGTTAACCTCATGCTGGCATGGGTGAAGCCGCTGATAACCGCAATCTTAATCGAAGATATTCATGACCGAGACGGTCATGCTACAAAAGCTGCTATTAACCCAATCCAAAATAGTATCCGGAATTATGTAGGACGGGCGTCCCGCCCGTGGATGATTAAAACCATCCCGCTATGATTCACATTACCGCTTTCAGAAGGTTAGCTTATACCATGCTGGCATGATAACCGCCATCTTGATCGAAGATATTCATGACCGAGACGGTCATGCTACAAAAACCTAGAGGTGATGCTACAAAAGCTGCTTTTAACCCAATCCAAAATAGTATCCGGCATAATGTAGGACGGGCGTCCCGCCCGTGGGTGATTATAACTATCTCGTCTTTTATTCTCTTAACCGCTTACTTGAGGCGCGATCCGCTTCAAGATCGCTTCGCTCAGAGTGTCGAATTATCCAACAATTACAAACAATATAGATGCTGAAGTGTCATACTACTATACCCCCGTAATCAAAATCCCACGCCACACTCGCTGTCTCCTCATTCTAAACAGCGTTACGTGTCGCGTTAATATTACCGAACAGAGATCGCACCACCATCTTCTCATAGAGAGCGATTAGCTTACTAGATGCTTCAGCTTTCATGGGATCATCGGAGATTTTGTCGGATCGTTCACTTTCCTCCTTGATACGAAGCAAAGCGTACTGCTGGATTGTCAGCAATGGCAACACGATATTCTCACGAAGGGCGATGCTTTGACGGCTGCGTGGGTTGTCTTCGAGAAGCTCAGCCTGACGTGAGACCTGAAGAACCATTTCCTTTGTCAACATGAATTCATCGTGGATCAGACGCCAGAACGCACCAAATTTTTCGTCCTTCTCCATGTGTCGGGTGATGCTGAAATTGGTTTTGCTCATGCTCTGCATACTGTTGGCAATGAATGTTTTGAACAGGGTTGAGTTCTCATAGAGTTCGATGACACGATTCAACTCGCCCCTTTCTTTCATGTGATTCAGTGCGGTACCAAGTCCATAAAAACCAGGGACATTCTGCTTGAGCTGACTCCAGGCACCTACAAATGGGATGGCACGTAAATCCTCAAATCGAAATTCCTCCTCATCCCCACCACGTTTGGAGGGTCGGCTTGCAATGTTTGTCATGCCATAATAGCGAAGTGTGCTTCGTTCCAGCAGATAGGGGATAAATAGCGGGTGCTGTTTGAACTCATGGTATGCCTCGTAACTGATTCTCGCCATTTCATCAATCAACTGACGCTGTGATTCGTTCAAATTCGCTTTCTCAGAATCCAGCAGGCGACTTTTCAACGCACCAGTGAGTACGAGTTCCAGATTGTGCTTCGCAGCAGCGACAATACCATAATGGGAGCTGATGGTTTGTCCCTGTAAGGTCAATTGCACGTGACGATTTTCAACAGACTTTCCCAAGGCAGAATAGAACAGATGGCTGTTCCCACCGCCTCGAGCAGGCGGACCACCTCGTCCATCAAAAAAGTGAACAGTGACACCCATCTCCCGTGATACCGAGGTAATCTCCTCCTTGGCGCGGTAGATTCCCCAGTTTGCCATGAGATAACCACCATCTTTTGTTCCGTCGGAGAAACCAAGCATCACTGTCTGCTCAGTGTTGCGATTTCTCAGATGAGCCTGATAGGTATCAAGTGCATAAAGTGTTCTCATGGATTCGCTGGCATCGCGGAGGTCATCAATGGTTTCGAATAGCGGGACGATATCAACTGTTAACTCCTTATCCTGCCATCCACAAAGACGAAAAAGTGCAATCAGGTTGGCGACATCAAGAGGTCCGCGACAATTGCTGATGATATAACGGTGTGCTCCTGCTTCACCATTTGTACGCTGAATATCCCGTATCACGCACATCGATTCAGCAGTATCTCGTAAAACAGTATCCTCAATTTTCGTCGGATCAACCTCTCCACGGATCGTAAGCAGCAGTTCCAACTTTGCCTGCTCATCCAGAGAGTTAAAATCATCGGGCAGTAAACCGGGATGGGTTGCGAGGATCGCATCCAGAGTACGTCGCAGTACACGGCTGTCTTGACGCAGGTCGAGGATAGCGAAATGGAAGCCAAAGGCTTGCACTTTCCGTCGAAATGATCTCAGCTTGTTGAGGAACAATCCGTGATGGTGACGTGAGATTCGTTGTTCTACTTTACCCAGTTGTTCATAAAGTTCATCCAGCCATTCGGGCTCATTGGAATTGGGTGAAAGCAACTCCTGTTCTACACGATCACGAAGATGTACAAGGGGTTCGTATACTCCAGCGAAACTGAGACGGCGGCAGAGAAGTTTCAAATCATTATGATAACAGCGCAGGATCGAGGTCTTTAATTGAGCGGCAACTCTTCGGGTAATATCGACTGTGACATTGGGGTTGCCATCACGATCCCCACCGGGCCAGAATCCGATCTGTATCAGAGAGCGTTTACTGGCAAGTGAATAATCGGGATAGGTTGTGGCGATTTCATCGAGCAAATTGCCAACTGAGGAATAAAACACACGTTCCAGGTAGTTCATCAGCAGCATCGCTTCATCGTAGGGTGTCGGTTTCTTTTTACGGAAAAAAGGCGTACGCCCCAGTTGATCCAGCAGATCACGGATTTCCGCTGTTCGGTTCCCTTCGATTGCAGTGGCGAGATCAGTAATAATTGCCAGTACTGTGCCCGGGTAAAATTGAGTTGGGTGGGCAGTAAGCACGACACGTAAAGTGAGTTCCTTCAAACTCTCTTCAAGTTTTCGGCGATCATCATCGTTCCGCACTTTCTCAATCATTTGTGACCAGGATGCCGGCCCACGAACACGGTGAATTTCGTTGTATGCGGAGTCTTCGAGGGCATCTACAAGAACAACCTGCCGTTCAACATACTGAATCACCTTATAGAGAAAATCGATCCGTTCGCGTTCATTCAATTCAGGAAGATTGCGGTCGAATAGACGATTGATGATATCCTTTGGATTGTGCTGATGATCCAACCCCGACTCACACGCCTCCTGCAGCAATGGAAGCCAGATGCTGGTCTGCTGCACAGCGTCAAGCGTTAATGTCATAAACAAACTGTTATAGAGCTGGTAACGTAATTCTACCAACTCCGTATAGGCTTGAGATATTGAATTGCTCATCATTCGACCTCGTTACAATCTTCAACAGCATTTAGATTTTGCGTTCAATCATATATCACGTAAGTATATGAACTTAGGAGTGGAACCTGAAGTTAAGAAAGGGCAAATGAGTGTTTTATCCCTGGAGCCGATGTGAAATAAAGAAGAGTATGTCCTGATCGATTTTGTTGAAAGTAATCTTTTCAATTGTATCACTCATCTGTAGCCTGATACAAAATGATTACCATTCTTTATTACTTCAAGCATGCTGAAAGAGGGGAGTATCAGTTGGGGCAATTAAAGCGTTTCGGCTTATCCTCACCTTCGTTAAGTAACCTGATATCAACTGAAAATTTTCATGATAGAAGTTCTTTATTTTGGTTTTGTGATCGTACTGTGGCGAGCTTGTAGTTGAAGTCCGGTGACATTATTTCAATCCAAATTGATCTCGAGAGAAAAACCTGGCTTGCACTATTTTTAACAATATCGTGAGTATATTTATGTTAAGGGGAATAATTATCCAAAACTCAAATCCAACAGTGATATTGCGGATGATTTTTCCCGAGCTGTCGTAGGTTGAAAAACGCTTTATGTAGTGGGGGATGGCTATGACTAATGCTGGATCAAATTCTGGTAATACTACCGATGGTGGCGATGGTCACTATCGCAACTTGCTTTTGACCACACTACTGCGTCTATTGCTCATTTATTTCCTCCCTGTGGTGCTGCTGGCTGCGTTTTTTCATATTCAACATCGCCATCTGATCCGTGATACGCGGCTTGCACATCTTCAGTCAATCGCAGAACATCAGGCTTATACTCTTGATTTATTTTTGCGCGAACGTATCATCAATCTGGAAAATGTGATTGACGACCCTCGACTCAATGTTCCTCCTACCAATATTGAGCTACAACGACACCTCGACAACTTGCGTAAAACCAGTGACACTTTCGTCGATTTAGGCTGGTTCAACGCTGCTGGTGATCTAATCGCCTACGCCGGTCCCCATCCCGATCTGGAATCGCGTAATTATGGTTTGGAGGCATGGTTTCTCGCCCTTCGCGGTTCAGCAAAACAACGGATAATCACCGACACGTACATGGGCTTTCGAGAACAACCGCACTTCACCATTGCTGTCAACCGTGTAATTGATGATCGCTACGTAGTATTACGCGCTGTGCTATCTCCGGAAAGAATCGAAGAATACGTCGCTACACTTCAGCATCCAGAACGTATTTCCACTGCATTACTCAGCGAAGATGGGATGGTGCAGGTGATCTCTGGAAAAGAGATCAAGGTCTCCACTCCATCACCCCTGAAACCTCCACGACATCCTTCGATCGGCTCGGATATCACAAAACGCAATGGTAGCGATGTTTTTTACGCTTGGACCTGGTTGAAGACAACGTCCTGGGTGCTTCTTGTGGAAGGTGAGGATCCCTCCGCAGCGGCAGCCTTGATCAGTGGAGGTTATGCGACTGTTATCATCATTATCGGTGGCATACTGTTAATTGAACTACTATTAATCGTCCACCGTGCAAGGCAAGTGGTAAGACATAAACGAAAAACAGACAAGCAGGAAGCGGATCTTTCCGGTCAACTCGTTCAGGCTGCAAAGTTAGCAACCGTTGGAGAATTGGCTGCAGGTATCGCCCACGAGATCAACAATCCTCTTGCGATTATTGCTGAGGAAACAGGGTTGGTCAGGGATCTCATGGACCCCAGTTTTGGTAATGCTCTTTCAGACGAGGAACTCAGAAACCACCTCGATATCATTCATGACGCCACCTTTCGCGCCAGGGACATTACTCGAAAACTGCTGGGATTCGTCCGTCAGGAAAAAGTAATCCTTGCACAACATGATGTCTGTAAGATTCTCGACGGTGTGTTGGATGGTATGCTTGGACGTGAGCTGGAATTGTCCAACATCCGTGTGGTTAGGGACTATAGCCCTCATCTGCCAGAGATCACAACTGACCGACATCAACTTGAACAAGTCTTTCTGAACATTGTGAAGAACGCGATAGATGCGATGGAAAACGAAGGAACGCTTACTGTGCACACAAGCAGTATCCACTCAAGAGTCATTATTTCGATTAGTGATACCGGAGTTGGAATGACACGTGAGCAGGTTGATAAAGCGTTTCTGCCGTTCTTTACAACCAAAGAAGTAGGAAAAGGAACAGGTCTCGGTCTATCGGTCAGTTATGGAATTATTAAGGGACTCCGAGGACAAATTAGCGTTGATAGTGAGTTAGGACGTGGGAGTATGTTCACGATTGAACTTCCACTTGAGCTGGTTTCATCGAAGCCTGAACGAAGTCATGGGGGGAAAACATCATGAAATTACAGGAAAAAACTGTTCGCGACTTGATGGTTCCTATAGAACAGTATGCTGTCGTATTGGAAGACGCTACTCTTCTGGATGCATTGCATGCTCTTGAGCGCACACAACAGTTAAGTGGAGACAGTAATCACCAGCATCGGGCTGTCCTGGTACGCGGTCACAACGGTCGAATTATAGGTAAAATAGGACACTTAGCTTTTTTGCGAGCAGTGCGTACTACTAGAGAGCAATTTGCCGCAAATTCTCAACTAGACCGTGCAGGGGTACATGAAGAGATGATGCAGGCATCAGAACGAGCATATCGTCTGGTAAGTCAGGATGTCTGCGATCTATGCAGTCAGGCCCGAACCATTCATGTACGCCAAGCTATGCATCCAGTGAGTGAACGCATAGATGTGAACGCCAGCCTGCTCGATGCGCTTGATGCTTTCGACCGTTGGCAGACCCTGTCGTTGCTGGTTATTCGAAACGACCGAGCTGTCGGACTGCTTCGACTTGTAGAGTTATTTGATGAGGTAGCATCCATCATGAAACGATGCGCCGAAGAGGGGGGGAGCTGACATGCCGAAAATCCTGCTTGTGGATGACGAGGATCGATTCCGGCAAAGCCTGGCGGAGCGGCTACGATTGCGAGGATATGACACCCTGGATGTACCTGGTGGTGAGGACGCAATTAAGCTGGTACGCACGGACAAAGATATTGATGTTGTTGTACTTGATCGCAAAATGCCCGGGATGAGTGGCGAACAAACGCTGAAGGAAATCAAAGAGTTTCGACCGGAAATTCAAGTAGTGATGCTTACCGGGCATGGTGACCTCCATGCTGCTAAAGAAGCTGGCAGACTGGACGCCTTCAGTTTCCTGAGCAAGCCTGCAGAACTCGAGGAACTGATTAAGGTGCTCGAAGAGGCACGCGAAGAAAAAAGTTATGCTGCCCAGCGTTATGAAATTCCGGTAGTTGAGAAGGGATCAGTTTGGGCATGGATGATAGGCTCGCACAACTCGCGCCCCCTGTTTATCCTGGCTGGGATTGCGTTGTTCTGCCTGTTTGCATTAATGCCGGTACCACAGCGATTGATTGCTTTGGTCAGTACTCCAAAAGCTGCGGTGTCAACTGGCGGTGAGGACAGCATAATTCAGGGCTATGCTGATTACAGAAAGATGAAAGAAGGCACCTCGGTCTCGACATATTACAGTGAAAAAAACGATATGATGAGAACTGTCAGCACTGAGGATGGTTCTCGTTCAAAAATACCTCTTTCACCTTCCCAGACTGGGAGGCGGGCATTGGTGATGCTCGCACTGATTATTTTGGCTGCACTCTTTTGGGCGTCCGGAGCTGCACCGGTTGGGGTGACAGCGTTGATTGTTGGCGTAATAATGTACTTGTTCGATATCCTGCCCCCTGACCGCATAGCACAAGCCTTTGCGAAGGACGCCGTGGTCTTCATTTTTGGTGTGCTTGCTCTTTCGAAGGCGATTACCAAGACAGGGCTGGACCGTCGCATCGGACTCTTCCTGCTGGCACCAGCGAAGAATTTAACACTCCTGTTGTTAGTTTTTCTCCCTCTGCTCTCAGTGACATGTTCGTTTGTCAGTGAGCACGCTCTGGTCGCTTTCACCATGCCATTATTTGTGATGGTTTACGCAAATACGATGCGAACGATGAACATAAAACAGGATCGTTCATTGATGGTATTGCTCGCACTCGCACTCTGTTACGCAGCTAATTCCGGCGGACCTGGATCACCGGCTGCCGGGGGGAGAAATGCCATCATGGTCGGTATTCTGGCAGACTATGGCATCGCCCCCAGCTTCGGTGAATGGGTTACTTACGGATTGCCGCTGGTGCCTGTCATGAGCTTCTTCGTTGGGCTCTACTTCTTGATCGTGCTTCGTCCCAAGGTACAGGTTAAATCTCTCAACGTAACCAGAATCGTTAAGCGGGCATCTGAGAAAATAGGTCCCATGACTCGTGAGGAGTACGTCACCCTGGCAGTCCTGATTGGCGTGATCGTGCTCTGGATAAGCATGTCTGAGAAACTTGGGATGGGCGGACCCGTGATCCTCGGCCTGGTGGTGCTAAACCTGTTACGGGTGTTAAGTTGGCGGGATATTACAAGCATCCACTGGGAGGTTGTGTTTCTTTATGCCTCCGCCAGTGCCATCGGAAAAGGTCTGGCGGTCACCGGGGGTGCACTATTTATGGCGGACGGTTTCATTGCCATCCTGCCCGAGTTTATGAAACAAGGAACTGGTCTGGTGATTGCTACTAGTTTATTCACTGGAACCGTTACTAACTTTATGAGCGATGGAGCAACCGTTGCGGCTATTGGCCCCATCACTGTGCCAATGGCGACCATCGCCGGAATCCATCCATGGATGGTTGGGTTTGCTACCGCATATGCGTCCTCTTTCGCCCATATGCTGGTTATCGGTACACCATCCAACGCACTCGCATTTGCATTAGCAAAGGACCCGACAACTGGAGAACAGCTTGTCACCTTAGGCGACTTCATGAAGCATGGGGCTGCGATTTTGCTAATATCTTTTGTCGTGCTGTGGGGATGGGCGTTTTTAGGATACTGGAAATGGATAGGTTTTCCAGCTATAGGCTGAACCAGAATTATTACGGAGATAACTCATGCGTCCTGTGGGAGTATTCATCAGTCCCAGGATGTGTATGAAAGGAGATAGCCATGAGCAAACGCAATGATAATGAGTCTGAAGCGGGTACCGAAAAATTAGACGGAAAGCCCATTCGACTTCTGATAGTCGATGATGAGACAGACTTCTTAAATGCTATTGCGAGACGGTTGAAGATGCGTGGATTCGATGTGGTTACTGCTGACAACGGTCAAACAGCAATCGAAATCGCACGAAAACAAAAGTTTGAACTCGCCCTGCTCGACCTGAAAATGCCAGGAATGAATGGGAAGCAGGTGCTTGAAATCCTCAAGTCCGAGCACCGCTTCGTCGAAGTCGTGATCCTGACAGGACATGGATCATTGGAAAGTGCAGTGGAGTGTACAAAACTTGGAGCGTTCGGTTACTTGCCTAAACCTTATGAGCTGGATGATCTGATAGAGATTTTGAAGGATGCGTATACCGTCAGAATGAAGAAAAAGTTCGAGGCGGATGAGGATCGCTTAAAGAATATCCTTTCTCTTGCTACTGGTGGCAGTGCTCTAGGCATTCTACGCGCGTTGAAAAAATTGGATACTCCGGAGAAGTAGAAAACCTGAAGTTAAACTTTGGGTATATCGAATTGTGCACTAGAAGGATGGTCTCGATAGTATTGACCATTGTGTCATTACCATAAAGCAGTCTGTCTGAGAGTGATCCTTTCTGTATTTTCGGAGAATTTGCATACGTTTTTTATTGTTGGAGATATATGGTGCTTCGCAATCTTGTGAGGGTTGATGACTATCTTGAATACTGCCAGAGTCACTGATAGGAGGCAGTGAAGAGCTTTCTCATCCTTCAAAGACAAGATTGCTTCATTGCAATCGTATTAGCTATTATTCAATATGACCATCTACCAACATTAATCAGCGAGGTTTCAAGTTCTTCCCCAAATTGTGTGGCTATCACACGATATTGTATGATTTATCACTAAAACACCCCCCAGTGGGCAATGTGCATAACTCGGTGGCGAATGCCAAGATACTCTATAACTTCCCACCCGCTTCAGTCCCAGTATATCTAGTAAAAAAATCCCCCACCAATCACTCAGTGAGGGAATTATATTTACATTATCTTTCTGGATGCACTGCCTACAGCAGGGTTCTGCGAATCCAGCTAAAATCACGCTGGAATGACGCAGGTTGAAATCATTATTCTGGAACAACCAGTGGAGCACGCACTCACTACATCATACAGCTATCCTGCAATAATCCTGTTTATCCTGTTACTTCCAAAAGTTTTGCAGTTCATTTTTTAATTCTTAACTCTTACTTTTTAATCCCCTAAAACCAGTTGATGCAACCGTCGATCTGCAGTCCGTTCCGGGTGGAAGGTGGTCAGCCAGATGTTTCCCTGGCGCACGAACACGGGATCACCATTGTGTTCCGCAAGGACTTCAACCCCTTCCCCACACTCGAGAATTTTCGGGGCACGGATGAATACCGCCTCGAACGGGCTGTCCAAGCCTTTTACCTCGATTGGTGCGACAAAAGAATCCACCTGTCTGCCGTAAGCATTACGAGACAATGTTACGTCGATCAGTCCGAGTGGCGACACCTTATGATGTTCCCCTTTGCCAAGCCAGATCGCCCCAGCGCAAGTCCCCCAAAGGATTCGCCCGGATGCTGCAAATGCCCCTGCGAGAAAATCCAAACCATATCGTCTGCCGATCAGATCAATGGTACTCGATTCGCCACCTGGCAGGATCAATGCATCCGGTACTGGACGTAATGCGATGTCCCTGTTCGCAGTTTGCATTAACGCTTTTTCACGTCCCGTTTTCGGGTTCGCGAATCCGGCATCTTCCGGACGTCGCACCTCGACACATTCATGCCCGATCTCGCCCAGAGCGTTGCAATGTGTCCCATAATCGCCTTGTATGGCGAGCACCCCGACCAGCATTACCAGCCTCTTTCCGCGAGTCGTTCTTCGATAGGCATGGTGCGTACATCCAGCCCTGCCATTGTCGCTGCCTGGTCACGTTGCGCTGCCAGCAATTCTCCGGCATCCTTGTAATGTACCACAGCACGTACAATCGCAGCAGCCAGTCTACCCTGTACTTTGTGACGTTCCGCTTTGTCCGCAATATCTGAACCGGCTTTGAAAATTCCAGAACCAACGAATACTGTTTCCGCGCCAAGCTGCATCATCAGCGCCGCATCTGCCGGAGTAGCAACACCACCAGCGGCAAAATTTGGAACAGGAAGTTTGCCATGTTCATGCACATATTGAACCAGATCGAAGGGTGCTTGCAGGTTTTTCGCAACACTCATCAATTCTGCGCTGTCCATGCTCTGAATCCGGCGCATGTCACCCATCACCTGACGCATGTGACGTACTGCTTCGACTACATTACCAGTTCCCGCTTCGCCTTTGGTACGCATCATTGCTGCACCTTCAGCGATTCTCCGTAACGCTTCACCGAGGTTTCGGCATCCACAGACAAAAGGCACCCTGAATTGATGCTTATCCACATGATGTTCTTCGTCGGCAGGTGTCAGAACTTCCGATTCATCGATAAAATCAACCTTCAATTCCTGCAGAATCTGCGCCTCGACAAAATGACCGATTCGTACTTTTGCCATCACCGGAACCTGCACCGATTCCTGAATCTCACGGATCACGTCTATTGATGCCATCCTCGCAACGCCGCCCTCTTTACGGATATCCGCCGGGACACGTTCGAGTGCCATTACTGCAGCCGCGCCGGAATCTTCGGCAATCTTCGCCTGGTCAGCGTTGGTGACATCCATGATCACACCGCCTCGCAGCATATCTGCCAGACCGACCTTGACCGCAAAACTGTTTTCTTCCCCGCCATTCATTTTTTTATCCATCAGTACACCCTTGCTTTATGTTAGCTTGCACTTCGCTATTTCGACTAAAATTCAATATACACAATTTACTTGTTGAAGACACCTCGCATTCTCGCCGATGTTTCACAGAGCCGTAAATCCATTACAAACCCCAGTTTTTCAATGCTCTCTTCCCTATCCCCATTTTCCTTTTGACTATATATGCGAATGTGCATATCTTAGAACGATATGGGATTGAGTGTTAAATGAAATGACTATTGATAATCGGTTTTGCTCGCTGAATTAGAGTCTGGATTCCAGCTAAAAGCACGCTGGAATGACGCGAAAACAACTCAATCACACATTTATAAACTGTGTGGGCACGATATGTGACCTCCCTGAATTCTAACTGAGAAATGCTTGTGGAACAAATAATTGAATACCTCAAAGCCCTTTCCGAGGAAAACCGAATTCGTATCCTACTCATCCTCGAACAAGCGGGCGAACTTTCGGTCGCGGATATCGGCAATGTCCTGAATATCCCACAACCAAAGGTGTCGCGTCACCTTGCACGTTTACGCCTCGCCGGCTGGGTGAAAGAACGCAGATGGCGCGGGTTTTCCTTGTACAGAATTGAACTGCCACATGGAAATGTCTACCGTGAATTTCTGATCAACCTGGCATCCACCCATGAACGTCACCCAGAATTCGCCATGGATATGCAACGTCTTCTTGGTCTTCGTAAAAAGGGCACCAAACCAGCTCAGGAACAACCACAAGCTGAAAATGACAGCAATATACCGGATGACTTGATATCATGAAAATTTATACACGAACCGGTGATACCGGAGAAACCAGCCTGCTGCGCGGTGGACGAGTACCAAAACATCATCTCCGCGTCGATGCGTACGGCACCATTGATGAACTCAATAGCTGGATAGGGTATGTCCAGTCGCTTTGCGATGACCAAGCAGTTTTGACACGTCTGCAACGTCTTCAACCAAAACTTCACATCACTGCCAGCGATGTTGCTGCGATCTACCGGGAAGGCGAATCCAGCAAACGTGTGCCACGGATCAGCGTGGAAGATGCTGAAGCACTGGAAGGTGAGATTGATGAAATGGATGAAGACCTTCCCATGCTCACCCATTTTATCCTGCCGGGAGGTTCGCCAGCCGGTGCTGCACTTCATATCGCAAGGACAGTCTGCCGTCGCGCGGAACGCTGTATCACCAGCCTGGCAGATCAACAGGGTGAGGTTAATCCGGGCGCAATTGCTTATGTCAACCGTCTATCCGACTACCTGTTTACGCTGGCACGCTGGGCAAACCATCGTGCAAACATCCCAGAAACAGCCTGGACTCAGGAATAAGGAAGGTGAAGTATTCGCAGCGCACAATTAAAACTGGGAAGTGAAATAGAGGTTCCTTAATCGGGAATCAGAAATGAGAAATTAGGTGTAAACTGCCCCATCCTCCCGCAAGAGGGCGGGATATCTCAAACGTAAAACGCCAAATGAGCATATAGCTTACAGGTTTTCTATTTGAATGCTGATAAACTAATGATTCTTGGAATTATTATCTTATCATAATGTTGATAAGTGTTTAGTTGTCACGATTCCCTCCTACAAGTTTAATCTAATACAATTAAAATCAATACCTTCCTGGAAACCTGTTAACACCACGCTGATATAACGCGATCAGATAATTATTTTGAGCATCGTTATAGATTATTTGCCTTACCAAATAGAATCGCTTTCCAATTGTAAATTTCAATTATCTGAGAATTCTCATCGGTCATTTTACCATCACACTGATTGAATTGAGCTTTAAACTTGGCAAAAAAAGGAAAAAAGTATGTGCGTCCTTCAGCATCAGCAAATGAACAACTCCTTCCTGCTGCATCCCACTAATTGTTGCATCCAGACAAATAAATGAGACAGGCTGGAATTGGTTCATTGGAGAATAGACGTATCACGAACCAATTCCCTACTCAAAGGATTACCCATCCACCGATGGAAACGCTCGTCAATAAAGTAAAAGCTTTAGTCCTCGAGTAGGACTACTATTTCACAAGGACAATTTTTTGCAATTGTGTCTGATTCTCATAACGTAGACTTGCGAAATAGATTCCTGTGCCTATTCTTTTATCTATAGATCCAGTATCAAGAAGTTGACGATGCCAGCCAGATTCAAAATATCGGCTGCTTTCGTACACGACCTGGCCGAGGGTGTTATATAGCTTTAATAATACTTCGCCATCATTTGGAATGGAAAATGGAATTATTGTAGTTGAATTAAATGGATTTGGATATGCAGCTTTTACTTCAAATGAAGTTGGTAAAGCGATTGAGCCAAGTGAAACTGCTGCAAACGCCCCACTTCCGTACTTTGACGTATCCTGCGTCAAAGGAACTGAAGGGATAAGCTGTCCTGCTGCATCTCGAAGAACAATTGAAATCCTGTTCCCAGGTATAAATCCTTCAATTTCATACTTTTCACTCCCTTCCCAGGCGACAACAGGAATCGTTGCAGGAGGCTCTTTAAATGACACACCACCCACCAGATTGCTGCCATCATACAACTCAACACTCACAGGCTGTTGATTCAATAATTCTTGATCCAAACTTACCAATACAGGAAAAGGTAGACCTGTCGTGTGAACATCCGCTAGCTGAGTCACATCATCTCTTGTATTCTGTTTATTTCCTTGAATTGGCCCTTCTGGGATACGGAAACGGAGAAAACGCGATTCATCCGGAAAGATCATGTAGCCTTTATGAGGTTCCATTAGTCCTAAACTGTTTATTCCCCATGAAGGTGCATAAACACCACCATCATCGGAGAGCATCATGATGATAAGATCATTATATTCCGCCATAACAGCTTCAACATTATAAGAATCAAACAATGGATAACACACCCAGTTCCATTGGTCTTCTACTACACGGTAACCTCGGTTTTCATCATACTGTATTTCCCCGAAAATGTCTAAAAATTCCACTTCTCGGACAACTACCCTGTACGCTTCTCTAATTCGATATGAAACTATTGTGTTTATTACATTCGGGACATAAACCCTTCCACCATCATCTTCAACAATTTCAAGTGATTCTATCCCCGAGAACATATCAGTTATCAACAGATTAAATGGAGTTTTATTGGTACTAATCAGATTGAAATAATTAGGCTGCAAAATGATCGGGGCACGCGGACGGGTACCAATGTGAAAAACCAGCGAATCAGGATTTTCGTGGTTAAAAACATCCACACCATTTTCAAAAACTGGGATAACTGCAAGTTCTTCATCTGTGGAAAGGTTCCAAGATCGGAATGTCATTGAATTTCCGACTCTATAACCGGGACTTCCTAAAAGCCCATCCTCCTCAAATATCTGGAGCAAGAATGGAAGGTGTCCACGATATAGTCCTGCACCAACACACAGGTCTCCATCAAAAACACCGAATTCGATCTCTGAAGGCAACTCCGTCTCAACATTTATACCGCCGATTTTCAAAGATTGCGACCAGGAAGTCGGAGGAACCGGACTGAAATGTTCTGCGGGTAACGCTGGCTCACCATCAAGGTAGTTTAAATAGTTTAAGATTGTCTGACCATTGTGATCAAATCCATCCATAATTCCATTGACATTGTATAACTCATCAGACTGACGCATCTCCTCAGTAAGCTCTTCTCCCCAATAATTAAATTGAGCATCCACGAGAATTGGTGCATCACTGACAAAAACTGTCAATCCTTCATTTTCGGCAAATGAACAATTACGAATAACAGTTTCGTTTCCAATACCATCGATATTCAATGCATCATCGTTATTGACCACCCAGCAATTCAACATCTCATATCTAACTGGACGAGTGTTATCTTTTTCATCAACATCCAAACGTACTGCCCATGAATCAGGATCACCATTTTTTATAATGCAGTTGTTTATATAATGAGTTTGGTTATCTCCCCTCTCATCTATGTATCCATAAAACCCTCTGGCGACAGAATTCTCGATCAGGCAGTTCTCCATTCTGCCATACTTCATACAGACAGCATGACGGTTATCGTATATGTGTGAGTTCATCAATGCTCCACCGAACTCGATTGCATATCGACCCTCAAATTCTGTCCCGGTGAATTCACAATTGTCTATCGTGCCGAAGATATTTGAACCGAGACGTATATCTGAAAAGATTGAGTTTTCCACCACGCCAGAATTGAAAGTGATTTCTTCGCCTAAGACAAACTCAGCGTTATCAATTTCAACATATTCAGCATTGATATACCAGGGATTGGGATCATTCAGGTCGTTAGGTCTGAAAAGTACCGGGTTGTGAGGGGTGCCGTGAACAACTAACTGGTTACATCGCAATCTACTCTCATCAAACCTGAAAATAACTTCTACGCCAGCATCAATTTCAATTCTCTGAATATAGTCATTACCACGAATTTCTACCGGAGAATCTTCGAGGGTATAGTGGATAGTGGTTTCATATAAAGGTTGAATAATAACTGTTTCTCGAATTTCCTGAGGAAGTCCCCAGTTTGTGGCTTCATCCAGCATTGTCAGAGAGATTTCAGTATTATCCTCAACCTGGATTCTATCATCTCCCTCCCCCTGATTAACTCTAATGTCTCTTACAAAAATACCACTGTTTATGGTCGTCTCATATAATTGAAAATCCATCTCGTCCTGCTCGAGTAGATTACCAACCTCCAAAGTTATTTCATCGACTAGATATTCATTCACATTCAAATCTCTATCGTGAACTTTGAGGTAGATATGATGAATATTATTCAGTATAGCTGGTGAGAATGGACCCTGAGTAGAGGTAGACCAGGTAATTTCAGCGGTATAATGATATGCGTGCTGATCACCCTCAAACCCCGTAT
Source organism: bacterium (assembly GCA_019912845.1). Taxonomy (GTDB): domain Bacteria; phylum Electryoneota; class Electryoneia; order Electryoneales; family Electryoneaceae; genus JAIOHU01. The sequence goes on along the minus strand of JAIOHU010000160.1, from coordinate 28,998 downwards.
ATACCACCTCACCGTATTCTGGATCATCGAATCCGTCAAAAATTGAAGTAATGTTGGCGGGGTAGTCGTTTCCCTGCATTTCAGCCAGGGTTTCATCTTCCCAGATGCACTCACGAAAATCCAGGTTGAGTGGTTGGAGATTCGTTACATCTAATCCATTATTGCTGAATTCACAATTTCTAAATTTGTTTGTACTGAAGGAGCTTTCAAAATCGTAGTCTTCACCCTGAAAAATGATCGCAGAGTCACAATCAGTAAATGCCATATTATTAGCAGAAACATGATGTTTTCCTGGGACAACTAATCCATCATCGCAGTCAGAAATGATACTGTTTGATAAATGTATTGTTGTAAAAGGTGAACGATAATCAAAAAATCCCTTTACACCTATATCGAAACCATAGATTTCACAATCACTTATACTAACGGAATCTTCGACACTGATTCCAATTCCCTCTCCACTTCCAGAAATCACAGTTTGTGCAATCGTTGAATTCAGAAGAGTAATTCCTTCTGTTGCGGCTTGAATTCGACAATCTCTAATTGCGGTATGATCCCCATACAGCCTGCAGCCATTTTCAAATATGGCATAATTTATCTCATACGAATTGTAGATTCTGGCATCATATATTTCATTGTCAACTGTGCTGAACAACACCGAATCAGCCTCATTTCCTTGAATACGCAGAGCATGATGCCCTCGGATTCGCCAACCGCCAGAAAAGATAACTTCAGCACCCGGTTCTATTACGAGTCCTGATGTTTGATCAACACTTATATCCCCGATCACAAGATGAGGACTATTTTCAGCAGTCCATTCGCCCGAAACCGTGCCAGCATATCCTCCAAAACCTATGGTTCTGGAAATCAGGTCGAAATCATCATCACCGTCAGGCTGGGGGTAGTTTACAGTTAACTGATTCGCAAAACTGATTTCAATAACTCCCTGTTCATCCAACTCATTACTCTTCGGGTGATTAATAAAAATGGCTTGCTGACTTGTAAACACTTCGTTGTAAGCAATGTTGTAGTATGCAAGTGAATCATCTTCGGACAGATCGGATATCCATTCAGTTAATTTCTGAAATTCTCTTTCCACATCTTCACGTGCTGGTTCTATCAGAAGTACATCTTGAGGGTCCAGGGGTACTGATATTTCAAAGATTCCACTATTGACTTCAGTTTCAATAAGTGTAAAGGTTTCCTCATCTTGATCCGATTCACAAATAATTTCAATGGATAAAGTGTCCTGTTCCAAATCGCTTAAGTTTCTTCCAATATCTCTGATTCGGATGGTTATTTCTTCAGCATCTGTCTCGATTTGGTCTGTCACCATCCCTGCTTCATCGACAAATTGGATTGATCCAAAGTTTTGCAAATCACCGACATAATTTTCGTATTGAACAATTCCCAGGCGATTATCATCAAATCCATCAAAAATAAATGGCAGATTTGATGGATAGGGGAGAGAATTCATCAGTTCGGTGTTCTCTTCCCCCCAGTCATTTTGTGTAGCATCAAAGTAAAGTGAATGCCTCAAACGAATATCATACTCAAGATTATTCCTCAAGATATTATTCTTAAAAACTTCTTCACGACGATTAATGTATACTTCAACTCCTATAACATTCGCTTCAATTATCGAATTTACCAATCTGGAATAATTATTGTAGATTATATCATAATAGTGGACACCGACCTGGTTTGCATGGATATGACAGTTTGCAATCTTACTATCGCGCTCATCTAAAGTGTAATCGCGAGTGTATCTTCCAATTCCGATTCCACAGACCGTATTCTCTGAAAATTCACAATCCACTACTTCCATTCGTCCACCCTGATGGACTAAACCTCCAAAATTATCTTGGAATTGCGAATTACGCACCTCTCCGAAATACCCTTCAAGAGCGAAATAATCTTGTGATCCTGTGAACAAGGAATTGTAAACCGTCAAATTGACAGCAAATGCACCATATTTGGTGCGGTCTATGTGCGAATTGATGATTTGAAGAGTGCTGACATTGACGCTTCCAATGTCGGAAATTTCGGCATAGTCAAGCAGTACAGCACAATTCTCAGCTCCAATTATACTCAATCCATATTCGTTTTCTTGTATGAATGCAGGGTTTCTATAACAGCTTACCTCATTGCCTTCTTCACCGGATAATCTGAGTATCGATCCTTCCTCGAGAAATATTGTGAACGAGTACGGGAAAAGTAGAGTAGACCCTGCTGAAATGGTTAGTGTTTGATTTGAGGGTACATAACAATCACCGGCAATGGTAAAATCTCCCGCAAGTTCGCCACTCAATTCTCCCGCAATTCCACCCAGCACCGCAGAGTGATGAATTTCTGCTTCATCACCATAAAGATTGCTCGGATCTGTATAGAGAACATCCACATTTTGACCGGTCAGAATCTCCAGAACTCCCGGTTCATCAAGTTCATTTTCATTCACCGGTGGGTGAATGCCATACTCGACCCAGGCAAGGCTTCTGGCTTTACTTTCAAAATACCCTTCTGGAACCGAATTTGGATTGTCTTGTTGAGCGTCAAGCAATTGAGTTAAATGTGAATCAATAAGCTCATTTGAGGGTTGTTGCAGACGGAATACTTCAGTGTTCACGGGAATACTACCACGGAAACTCCCTGAGTTCACACCCACTTCAAACAGCCAGAGGGCTTCATGCTCTACATCACCTTCCGAAATGATCAACACTTCTACCGAATCTGTAGCTGCAGGATTGAGGTCACGATCCACATCCCTCAGAATGATTCGCAGGGAATCAATCTCGAGGGGAAGGATGCCATCGATTAGAATGCCATTCTCGTCAACAAAATTCAGTCTGCCGGTCTGTTGTGCGCTCACCAGTGAATAAGAGGAGAGAAGAAATAGTATAAAAAATAACTTCCTTGCCATATAAACCCCCGGACATTGTTGTCATTCATGTTACAACAATATCTGGGTGTTTTGCAAGTAAGTATCACAAGGAAGGTTTATTTATTTGATCAAATCCTTGACTCGGGAGACAATAATAACCTTACCACTGACACTCCTTGTAATCTCAAAAACTGAATGACATCCGCCAGGGAGCACGACTCTCCGGTGTGGCATTTTTTGGCTTTGCTTTATCCAAAATCTTAAAGCTCCTTCCAGCAGCAATCTATACATCGGTATAATTCCGCTACAATCATCCTCAGTCCTCAAATAAATAGCAATATTTCTCGCTATCACTTTGTATTTGTCAAATCAAGAGTAGTATATTCTATCCAGGTATCAATTCATCAATGTGTTCATTTGTGTGAACAGGTACAGTTGACAGTTTGGGGAGGTATCTCGTTCGCTTCTACAAAAAGGTGACAAGCACGTTCACTTTCAATTCCCCCATAAGTCCAAATGATTTTCACTCGCTGAATCGTTGTATTGTAGCATGAAGCGAGCTACATGCCGCGCTGTCGCTGATCTTTAATCTTGATGCGGCAGATAGGATTATAACTCGATATACTAGCTTGGAATTATGCAATAGGTGATGCACTTTGTGAAGTCAGTTTGGGAATGGATTCATCATGAGCACGAGATTTATTGACGCCATTGTAGAAGGCGACATCGAAGAGGTTACACTGATTCTCGAAGAGGGAATCGATGTAAATGCGCCCGTACTGAATGAACCTCCTCTGTTTCATGCAATCCGTGCAGGAAAGCTCAGGATTGTAGCACTCCTATTGCGGCATAATGCTGATCCCAACCGCCGTAACCGATGGGGATTCCTCCCTGTGACTGAAGCACTTGTTCGAAAGGATCGGTTTGTTGCAAAACTTCTTATCCTCCATGGTGGCAGAGCACAACTTCTGGATTTCACATGGCGCAATCTTACCCGATTCTTTGAGGAATTAGGTTGGCTGGGATCAGTGCTATGGGAAAAACTGTTCCACTCCTCTTATGTTAGCGAGAATAGGCTAAATGCACTTGTTGAGATTTTACACAAGGATGGATCAGATGTTTTCATTAGCTATCGCACGCTTGATGTCCAGTATGTCAGACTGATAGTCGAACAATTGTTAGCTAGCGGAATAGGAGTCTGGTTCGATGAATATCATTTGGCGACATCTGAGAAACAGGCTATAAATGCCGATCCAGCAGCGTTTGACAAACTGATGGAAGAAGCAATCAAGAGTTGTGGTTGGGCTATCTGTTTCACAAATTCCGACTATTCGAGTTCACCATACTGCATCAGCGAAGCAGAACAAATTCTGAATGAAATCCCGGCAGAACGGATAGTCAATGTATCATGCCCACTTGATCCAAAGATTTTTGAGAGATTGCCTTCACTTCATCGGGTGCAACCGCTGGCAATTGACAACCGTTTTCCCGACTCCCCCGTCGATGAGTTGGAAGCTCTTTGGGATCAGATAAACGGTGCACTAAATTGTCCTGAGACCGATCTGAAACTCGATCGAACGGAACCTGATCCTGTCGTGATGAAATGGGTCGATTCGGTATCATATTCGCTCGATTTTGCTGGATGGACAAAAGATGGTGACCGTGAAGTTGAAGGAAACAGCGCGATGGATGTGCGTGGAGGAGCATTCGTTCGGGAGATCAATGGTATGAGGGTTCGTGCAACGGTTGATGTCGGTTTACAGAGCGGAGTTTACAGAAATTGGATAAAAGACGTAAAGGATAGACCCCGATTTATTATTGGAATCTGTGAGATGATTGATGTTTATGCAAAACGTGGATATGGAATGGACTTGAAGGTAATTGGCTATCATTTCATCGAAGTTCTAGGATGTGGTCACCCATTTTTTACCCTGTATGATGAGGAAAATGGAATTTGGTGGCGTCAATACTCTCTGGTTTTTCCCAACCCCCTTGCCGGAAAGCTGGAGATATCTAATGAGATTCTGAACAAAAGTCTCGATTTGGGAGAGGACATCGAAGTTTGTCTTCAGTTTGGGATGCCCAGAGCCACCTTTCAGCAGGTTTGCAAAGTTGGGTATATGTTTGATCGGATCGCCACTTCGTTGCAATTTCCCATTGATACGAATGATGTTAAGAACTGACCATACCTCTTCCATAATAATGGGTGTATGGGATTTATACTAGATGATAACGAAAAGGGTTCTGACTACTCACAGAAAGTTTTCCTGAAAATGATAATGAATAATATTTGGCTGCCGTACTCCATCTCGCTTGAATCACGCATGGTGAAAACACTTAATCGTCTCCCGATCGGTGGGTTAATACGCAGAAAAATCTGTGAGCTTCTTTCTAAACTCGGAATAATTGATGCCCTCGTTACTGCATGTCCAGTTTGCAAGAAAATTGGCTATATCGATTGCCACTCAATTCCTTCTCCTACATGCGGTAAAGCAGAATGCGAAGATTTTGTTTTGGAGCAATCCATTCAAAACCGTGATACAAGTAAGTGGTCGGAGTAAGAGAAGATAATATTTGCCGTTTCACACATCTTTTCCTAATTGATTTTCGTTATGGATTCATATCATTTCAATCTATTCTTTAAATAAGCTGCGATAGCAATGGAAGTTACTGTAATTTACTGATAATATCTGTTGGGATTTTGATGAGGCAGAACTGGAGGATTAGTGATGTCAGCAGAAGGATATGATTATTTTGCGTTTATAAGTTATTCTCACAATGACGAGAAATGGGCAAAGTGGTTACATAAAAAACTAGAATCATACCGGTTACCGAGCAAGGTTGCTAAGCAAACTGGTACAAAGCGTGTTCGCCCTGTTTTTCGAGACTTTACTGATCTTGGTACTGGAATTCTCGAAGAATCAGTGCATAAGGAATTAGAAAAATCCCGGTATCTTATTGTTATCTGTTCTCCCAACAGTGCTAAATCTGATTGGGTAGATAAGGAAGTCCAGCATTTCCAAAAACTTGGTCGAAGTGATAGAATTATTCCCTTCATCGTTGAAGGGAGACCGGATTCTAATGATCCCTTAGAAAGTTGCTATCCTCCGTCACTAACCGGCACCCTGCTCGGATCTTCAATCAGTGAAATCTCAGCTAGTTACGCACTTGTGAAAGTCATCGCAACTATATTAAATCTCAAAGTTGATCAGCTATGGTTACGACACAAGCGTAGGCAACGAATCGAAAAAGTTAAATTTGCTGTTCTGAGCTTGCTTTTGCTGCTCGGAGTGTTTCTTGCTTGGGACTATTATATACCAAAAACCTCTTATTATGCTGATTATATAGAACGTTGGCAGGTTCCTGAAGGGATATTTCCGCTGACAAAAGCTCAAATCAAACGACGCGAAAGTCACTATCAGTTCATACATCAGTATCATAGACTTCAAAAGGTAATCCATGCAAATAGTGTAGGAAAACCATTTCCTCACAGCCTTCTTGAATACAATTATCGCCCTATCATAATGGATTTAAAATACAATTTTGAGGGTATTTTAATTCAACGGGTATTTCTAAACCAGCATGGAGAAGAAGTTTTAATTCAAGGTTTAGATAAGGGTGTAAAAATAGTCGATTACCTACATCCAGGCGAAATGAAACAAGCTAGACCCCTCCTCAAATCAACAACATTAAAATCATTAGATTCATTCAATCTTATTGAAACGGATTCGATACCATGGCTTCCTGAGTACCAAAAAAGCGAGATTAGTAGATGCAAATACCAATATGATAATCATGGATTTATCCTTCGTGAGTTATACATGCGTGATAATCGAAACACACCAGCCTCTGATGCAAATGGTGTGTTTGGTCGAATAGTCAAGCATGACACGATAGGGCGGGTAATAGAAGTTCGATATCTTGATTCTCAAGGAAAACCAAATTCAAAGAAAATAGGTATTATTGGTGTTACATATGTGTACGACTCAGTGGGAAATTTAATTGAAACAGAAGATATATATCCGGATGAAAACCCCTTGTTAGATAAAGCAATAACAGTGAAGACAAAACGAAAATATGATGAGCAAGGCAATCAAGTAAGTTCAACTACATTTAATTCCAATGGTATACCAAAACCAAATTCTGAAGGATGGGTTACATGGAAGGCTGAATATGATGAAAAAGGTAACCGAACAAAGATGATGTACTTTGATATCGAAGAGAATCCCGTAGAGTTTCTTCATCAAGGATATGCTGGTTGGGAAGCAAAGTACGATAACTTTGGTAATCAAATAGGATATACCTATTTGGGTGTATACGGCACCCCCATTGTACACCGAAGCAAAGGCTATGCTGGATGGCTTTCAGAATTTGACAAAAAAGGGAACCAGATCACTTTAAAATATTTGGGAATAGATGGAAATCCTGTGTTAAATAATTTTGGTAACTATGCTGGCTGGAAAGCAATATATGACACTAAAGGCAATAGATATGAACAAACACATATCGGAATAGATGGCGAACCAGTTATGGTATATGATGAATTTGCAGGGTGGAGAGCATCTTACGACGATAATAACAATATGACAAACATATATTATTTCGGTTTGAGGGGTGAACCAGTTGAAAAAGGGGGATGGAAGGCGAAGTACGATGAGATTGGAAATATAACAAGATACTTATATACTGGGATTGACGGCCAACCTGTGATCGATTATTGGGATCAATGTGCAGGAAAGATGTTTGAGTATGATGGTAGTGGGAATATAATAAAATACATGTATTTGGGTAGAGATGGTAATCCGATGAATCTTGATGGTGATGATTACTCAGGCGAAGAGATTGAGTATGATGAAAAAGGCAATGAGATAAGAAGCGTTTTCCTAGGATTAAATGGTGAACCGACCCTTAGAGAAAGTGTCGGGATTGCTGAGCGTAAAAAAGAATATGATGAATACGGGCATCTAATAAAACTAACTTATCTTGATTTGCGAGGTACTCCCACACTTCATAAGATACTTAGTTATGCTGAATGGGAGGCAGAATATGATGATTATGGCAATCTACTAAATAAATCCTATTATGATGCAAATGGAAATCAAGTGGATGTAAAATGATTTTTTTAGTAATAGTCGCAATTGGGACTTGAATAGGAGAATATAGCAGAAATACGCCACATTTGTTCATTATTATTAACTGCATCTAAAAAATGAAAAAGTGGAAATCATTGTAGAGTAAGTTCAGGATCGCATTATTTTTGATTTTTGAGATTTCGGTTTAAACCCTTCTATATGTATGCTGGATTATCAACTAAAATTTGTTCTGATTTTAGATTTTTAGGGGAAACAATATGAGTTCCGAACAGAAAAACGAGACTCACGTAGCATCCACAATAAAACCAAGACGTTTTTTTCTATCTGGTGTGATGTTGAAAGGGATAATTCCAGCGTTCTTAGCAGTGCTTACACTTGTATCTGGATGGTACGTGGGTGAATTCTGGAATTCGACCGGGTTATTGATTGGTGAAACCAGCTACGATAACGTAATTACAGCATCAGGTTCCGAACAGAGTCGGTGGGTTTATAAACAGCTTGCCTGGAACCTCGCAAGGGTGTCTGGATTATTATTTATCTTCTTTGCTTATTTAATCCTGGCATTTGAATGGCTGATTCAACCATTCAGGCAGATTCGGGTTTGGTTCTGGGCACCTTCTATTAAATACCTTTGGCGCCTTGATTATGTGCTGGTCTGTGGTCTTGGTTGGAAGGGTCGGGAGATTTCCCTGAAACTGTTACAGCAAGGAAAAAGAGTTGTCGTAATTGAAAAAGATGCTGACAATCCTGTTGTGTCTGAGTCACGCGAACGTGGTGCGGTAGTATTTATCGGAAATTCTACTGATAAATCGTTATTAAATAAAGCGGGAGCGACACGTGCACATCAGATATACATCATCACTGGCAGTGATGAGCTTAACTGTAGAACTGTCAGCCAAATAGATCAAATCCATCAGCATCGTGAGTCTGCCCCCTGCCTGAATGAATCCATTGATTTTAAGAGAACGTACTGCCGAAAATGCACAGCAAAAGAAAATCTTCACTGTTATGTTGATATCAGCGGTTATCGTTCCCGAATGTTTCTTGAAAACCGTAAATGGAACAGTCGAATCTTTGTCTATTGTTTTACTACTGAAGAATTGATTGTTAGGGAGAAATTTAAAAGTGATATATGGAAAGAACTCACAGAAAGTTCCATGCCTCATTCAGCCTTCTTTATATTTGGATTTTCAAGGATTGGGCGAGAGATTTTGTTACATCTATTGCGCTCACTCCATCTCCGAAATGAACAACAACGTGAAATAGTAGTTCTATGTCACAATTCCAATCATACAGAGGGAATGGGGAGTGCTGAGGAAGTGCAAACGGAATTTCTTTCTGAGTTCCCATGCCTTAAACCTTCAAATGAATTGACTGCAGAATTACAGCTGGTCACAAACAAGCTTTTTCCAAACCTGAAGTTTGTGGATTTACCGGCTTCAAACAGTGAGTTGCTTGATGATGATTTTGTTGTATACGAAAACATAAAGCCGGGTTGGCAGTCACATATATTCTATTGCCTGGATGATGGTGTTAAATCCCAGGTTTTATCTGAGCTGATTCAGCCAAAGCTAGATTGGTTGCAAAGGGAGGTAAATTCAGATCCACTTAGTATTGATGAGGTTATCAAAAGTAAAAAGGTAGCTACCAAGGTAACTTCACACGTGTACTATAATTATCCAGAACAAGAAATATCGGGTAATACTAAAAATACTTCACCAAAGGCATTTGGATCATATAGAGAATATTTTTATCCAGAATTTATCACGAACTCATATACTGAGACTAAAGCTCAAACCATAAATGTATTCTTTAACACCTATTTTGGCGACAATAAAGCTAAAAGAACCCTTCGAACACTACTGGAAGAAACAAGGAATAAATCCGACAGAGAATCTGCCCTCAACTGTTTTGTTAAAATTAAATGGGATGAATGCCAGGAATGGGAGCGTGAATCCAATCGACAAGTGGTTGATCACATCCCTGTGAAACTTGCATTGTTCGGATACACACTGGATACAGATGGAAAACTTTCCAGAAACGGTGAGTTCTCTGACGAAACGAATCATGAGGATATCTTTGAAAGCTTGGAAAAGTTATTCTCATTCAAAAAAACTGATCAAGGACAAATTATAGAGCAGTCAGATGAATTAGTCGAACTAGCTGAAATTGAACACCGTCGTTGGTGTGCTGAACGTTTGTTAGGCGGTTGGTTGCCGATAGAGTCACAGAAAGAAATAGATCGCTGGCATTCTGTAAAAGAATTTAAAACAATCTCGAAAAATTTACTCCGGCGACACGTGGATTTGGTTCCTTTTAATAAGTTGGACAAGGATGAAAAGACAAAGGATTATCTAATCATCAGTTGCATTCCTCGCTTACTGAGGGGAACAAAGGAATTATTGCTATTCTCCCTTGAAGTGGAGGAATGATTATTTATTTGACCAAATCCTCGCCTCTGGAGACAATAGAAACGTTACCAACTGATTCTCCTCGCAATCTTCCACGGCTGAATGACATCCATCAGGGAGCACCACTCTCAAGTGTGGCATTTTTTTTGGCTTGGATCTATCCAAAGTCTAATTGCTCCTCTTAGCAGCAGTTTACACGTCGGCATACCACCCAGCTTATTCAAATCCTCCCTTGACTATAATTACATTTTGAATTAATTTGAAAGTATGAATTTCAGAAATTCGTATAACTATCAGGAGATGGAGATGGCAACTGCAAAGATACGAGAGAGGTTCCAGATAACAATCCCTGCTGAAATCAGGCGACAGCTTGACTGCAAGGAAGGTGACCTTTTTGAGGTTGTATATAAAAACGGTAAAATTATTATGATCCCCCAGCAGACCGTTTCTAAAGCAGCGGTTATGCGATTGACCGAACCTGAGCAGAAGGTTCTTATATCAGCCAGACAAAAGATTGAGCATATTCAGGAGGACATCACTAATTCTTCTGGTCTGACTGAAAGCGAAATCAGGGTTGCTATAAAAGTCGGTTTAATAGATGCCGAAGAAGCGTGGTGGTATACTGAAGATTGGCAAAAAGGTGAAAGAAAAGCAACAAAAGACATTGAGCAAGGTAGACTTTCCAAACCTTTACAAGCCGACGAGCTATTTGACGAACTTGATAATCTCTGAAAACCGAAATGAAAATTCGATATACAGAGTCTTTCAAGTCCGATTATTCCGGTCTTGACGACAAGGAAATCCGGCAGACAAAAGCAAAATTTGCGCTATTGATTGAAAACCTATTCCATCCCTCACTTCGCGTGAAAAAGATGAAGGGGAAACCTGGTCAATCAGGTATTTACCGGATGCGGGTGACAAGTTCCCTCAGGATAACTTTTACAATTGACGACGACATAATAATTTTACGCAGAGTTGGAAAACATGATGATACCACAAATAAACCATGAACACCGTAGTAGCTACTGAAGCCATGCATGATTAACATCATTACCAAATCAGCAATTTTAAATAATCCAATGGGGTTTTCTCACGTGGAATTTTTTTTAAATGCATTAAACAAAAGGCAATTCACAATCGATCCAGCCATATAGTAAAAACATGGGCTAGATAAGATGAATGATAAAGCGGATATCCTTGCTGCTTCCCTGAAGTTACTGCTTGAAGAAAACACAAAGGAAGCCGGAGCATATCTTGATACCCATTACCCGTTTAAGCCAATAATTCGAAAGAGTCGATCATGGTCACGTAAGAAAGTCATAACGATTTGTCAGCGTGATGGGTACTGTGATCGGTACACAGGGAAGAAACTGGTTTTTCCAGGGGCTTTGCAAGTAATACATCTTTTACTACCTGATCAATTCCCTGCAGATAAAAATTGGTCGATGGCAAAAACACACATGGCGTTCTGGGAACTGTTTCCTACTATTGATCATGTTTTCCCGATTGCACGTGGCGGTGAAGATGAGGAATCTAATTGGGCAACAACCTCCATGCGAATGAACCAGATCAAGGCGAACTGGACACTCGAGGAAATAGGATGGCGATTAATTCCAATAGAGGAATTGAAACCCTGGGATGGGCTCGAGGTAATGACTTTGCGTCTTGTCGAAAAACATCAGATTTTACAAGAAGATGATTATTTGCTGAGATGGTACAAAGCCCTTATTGGATTTCGATCAAAATGAAAATAAGATATTTGATGCTGAAAAGATTTCCGGGAACACAGAAGTGAACCTAAATATAGAGAAGACTTGTTAAGGTGAATTCAATATCACGGGGTAAAAGTGAAAAATTACGTCTTTGAAACAGAACGTCTACGATTACGACTGATGACCACAGACGACTTGGATACTCTCAGACCCATCCTAGCCAGTGAAGTCGCCATGAAACATTACCCCAAAGTTCTAAGCGACTATGAAATACTCAACTGGATTTCAGGCGTTTTGAAAAAATATGAAATCGATGGTCATTCTTTCTGGATGGTAGAGGTAAAAGCGACAGGCGAGACGATCGGTCAGTGTGGAATACTGATGCAAGATGTCGAGGGAACCTCTGAACCGGAAATCGGCTATCTCTTTAACCCAGCATTCTGGGGGAATGGTTATGCAACAGAAGCTGCCAAAGGTTGCATGGAGTATGGAATGAGGAAGTTTGGGTACAAGCGTTATATCTCACTAATCGTCCCTGAGAATCAACCCTCGATCAATGTCGCCCTGCGCAATGGTTTAGCCCTGGAAAAGACAATACCCTATAAAGATCTTCCGGAAGTAGGGGTCTATTCGATCAAACTAATAGATTAATTCATCTGGAATGATAGCTTGGCCCTGGATTTATCCAGGGTCTAATAAATCCATTACTAGTGCCTTTTCTAAAACGCTTAGCTTGTTCGGTTACCTCCTGGATTCCAGCTAAAACACTGCTGGAAGGACGCGAGGAAATTTCGACACTCAAACCGATTCTGAACAGGCACTAGAGTTATTAAACATTGGATAAGTCCAATGCCAACAGACAATTCATGCGAGAAAGACCACTAGCGTCATCATATCTATATATCCCCTCGAAATAGCTGAAAAAAATAAGCGGGCTATGTGGAGGGAGGTAGGTCTGTCTTCCAGTTGCAAGTAAAGTGGAAAACTATTACATTTTTGAAAATTTGCAGTGGGGAAAAGGGAGCTGCTGTAAAGGACTTTCCTCAACGTTATCCTACCAATTGAGGCGGAGGTAATATGCGTTTCCGGTGGTGGCAAACCGGGATGTTAGCGTGGATTCTACATCGCATAACCGGTCTTGCACTCGTTTTTTACGTTTCGTTACACATCTGGGTGGTTTCCACATTACAAATGGGGAAAATGACCTTTGAAGAGACTATGGCTTTTGTTCAGGCGCCATTCTTTCGTTTTCTCGAGGTTGGGTTGTTTTTCTGTGTAATTTATCATGCGCTTAATGGTCTACGGATCATAGCCGTAGATTTTCTTGGTGCGACGCAGAAGCACATTCCCATTTTCTGGACAGCAATGGCGATTGGCGGCGTTCTCTGGATTTGGGGGAGCGTGAATATGGTTGGTCACGCCATCCATCAGCTTAGTCTCGGCGAGGCTTTCTTCCCATTTTAATACTAGGAGGCTGTGGTGAAACGTAAGCAATATGGCATCGGGTCTGGGGGAGCATTCGCCTGGTATTTCCAGCGCATCACCGGCTTGATCCTGATCATCACATTACTTTTGCATTATTTATACCTGCATTTTCTTAACGGTGGAAATGTAACCTTTCAAGAGGTTACCCAGCGTCTATCCACTCCATTATGGAAAACCATCGATCTGGTATTCCTTGTGAGTGTGGTTTACCATGCCATGCAGGGGATTCTCATGGTCGTAAATGACTATGTTCATCGTCCTGCAGTCCGAAGTACCCTGGTTGCAACCGTATGGGTACTTGGAATGGTGCTTACAATCACTGGTGTGGTCACAATTGTGACGTTCACAGCCGCGTAAGAGCAAAGGCAGAAAAATGATACACAGGCATGATGTAATAATTGTTGGTGCGGGTCTGGCGGGATCACGTGCCGCTGTTGAAATCGGACAGGTGGCAGATGTCGCAGTTCTGTCAAAGGTCTATCCCAGTCGTTCCCACTCCGGTGCAGCACAAGGTGGTGTTGCAGCCGCACTTGGAAATATCTCTAAAACTGACCGCTGGGAATTTCACATGTTCGATACAGTCAAAGGATCGGACTACCTCGGCGATCAGGATGCCATTGAGCTGATGGTACGTGAAGCTCCAGAAACTGTCATCGAAATGGAACACTGGGGCTGTCCCTTCAGCAGAACTCCAGAGGGAAAAATCGCGCAACGGAAGTTCGGAGGGCATACTCTCGATTATGGAAAAGAACCTGCACTGAGAGCATGTTACAGCGCGGATTACACCGGTCACGTTCTCCTTCATACACTTCACGAACAGTGTCTCAAGCACAATGTGCATTTTTACAGTGAATTTCAGGTTTTAAGCCTGATCTTTGAAAATAACAAGGCAATCGGTGTCGTCGCCCTGGACATGGTTAATGGTGGTCTCCATACCTTTTATGGTCGTGCGATCATGTTCGGCACTGGTGGTTATGGACGAGCATTCAAAATCACCTCAAATGCCCATGCAAACACTGGCGATGGTCTGGCACTGGTTACACGCGTTGGCCTCCCGATTCAGGACATGGAATTTGTACAGTTCCACCCCACTGGATTATGGCAGAGTGGTATCCTGGTAACCGAAGGTGCTCGCGGTGAAGGTGGACATCTCAAGAATGGCGAAGGGCGACGGTTTATGGAAGATTACGCCCCAACCTTGATGGAGCTTGCCCCACGCGATATGGTTTCACGTTCCATGCAGACTGAGATTGATGAGGGACGCGGTATTGATGGCAAAGATTATATCCATCTCGACGTTTCCCATCTTGGTGAAGCAAAACTGATGGAACGTCTTCCCCAGATCAGCGAACTGGCGATGAATTTTGCAGGTGTTGATCCACGTAAAGAGCCGATCCCGATCCAACCAACAGCGCATTATTCTATGGGTGGTATTCCTGCCAATGCGAATTGCCGTGTTACCATCGATGAAAAACGCACTGAAACAGAGGGCTTCTACGCCGCTGGCGAATGCTCCTGTATCAGTGTTCATGGCGCAAACCGTCTCGGGACAAATTCGCTACTGGAAGCGTTGCTCTTTGGTAGAAGAGCAGGAAAACAGATTGTGGAAGATTTGCCACATCTCGATTTCGGAGAACTACCTGCAGATTATGAGGGTGCTGCAAAGGAAGAGGTCGACCGTATGATGACCTCGACCGGAAAAGAAAAAGTAGGAACGATCCGCAAGGAGCTGCAGGAAACCATGATGATCGATTGTGGTGTCTTCCGTACAAAAGGACAACTGGAAAAGCAGCGTGAGAAAATCCTTGAACTTCAAGACCGTTACAAACATGTAACAATAGACGATAAAAGCCAGCGTTTTAATACAGATTTGCTCGAAGCAATTGAAATGAGCCACATGCTTGAATTCAGTGGCGCGATTGTTGAAGGTGCACTGCAACGTGAGGAAAGTCGTGGTGGTCATTCACGCAAGGACTTTCCGAAACGTGATGATGAAAAATTCCTGAAGCACACACTGGCATACAAACAGGATGATGGTAGCTGGAAGTTAACTTTCGACAAAGAAGTGATTCTAAAGGGTATTCACCATCAGGGCTTTGAGCCGATGGAACGGAAGTACTGATTGGGCTCTGGGCTTTGGACTTTGGGCATCAGGCGTCAGTCTAAAGGACAGTACACACTTTATTCGTAATTCGTAATTTAATCTTTTTGGAGTGAATAATGGCGGTGAGAAAATACAAGATTTTCCGCTTTAATCCAGAAAACGATTATAACCTTTGGTGAGTTAGATTATGCCATCTTTATATACAACACTTACAGCAATTATCCATCAGGAAGATGATTGGTTCGTAGCGGAATGCCCTGAAGTCGGTACGGTCAGTCAAGGAACGACAATGCATGAGGCATTGAATAATCTCAAAGAAGCTACAGATTTGTATTTGGAAGAATTTCCATCAGAACAATTATAGATATCTTTAGTATCTTTTCAATCTTGTTCCAATGTTTTTCAGATCACGGAGTGAATAATGGCGGTGAGAAAATTCAAGATTTTCCGCTTTAATCCAGAAAACGATTCCAAACCTTCATATAAGACCTATGAGGTTGAATGCCTTCCAGGTTGGACCATTCTCGATGCCTTAAATGAGATCAAATGGTTCCAGGATGGCACATTGACCTACCGGCGTAGCTGCCGTCACGGTATCTGTGGATCATGTGCGATGCAGGTGAATGGGTTGAATGGTTTGGCATGTGAGCTTCAACTTGCGCCCTATAAAAAAGATCCAATCGTGGTCGATCCTTTACCGGGTTTTGAAGTCCATAAGGATTTAGTGGTCAACATGGAACCGTTCTATGAGGCGTTGAAGCGTGTGAAACCGTGGCTTATCAATGAGGATGCTCCACCTCAGCGCGAACGTTATCAGTCACCTGAAGAATTCCTTGAACTGGACAATTCCATCGCCTGTATCCTCTGCGCTGCCTGTACAAGCTCCTGCCCGAGTTTCTGGGCGGATTCAAATTACCTCGGTCCTGCAGCGTTATTAAAAGCGTTCCGGTATGAATTTGATTCACGCGACAAAGGTTTTGAGGAGCGACGTGAAGTTTTGGATAACAAGCATGGCTTATGGCGTTGCCATAAAATCATCAACTGTTTCCACGCCTGCCCGAAAGGCTTGAATCCCACTGGTGCAATCAGTAAACTGCAGCAAAAGGTGGTAACAGAGAAGTGGTAAGATCATCTTGAAGAAACAAAATTGACAAATGACACCCGGATAATTTCCGGGTTTTTTATCTTATTGAATTTAATCAATTTAACAGTAACGAACGTACGTACACTCTGCTCCTGGTTTTAAGCTTTGCACTCTCCCATCCAATCTTCTCCCGGCATTTTTACGTCAAGTAAAATCTAATCAATATTTTAAAAATGCTTGCATTTGATTTTAATATTTCTCAATATATAGAGTATACATCAGTAACTTTCTGAACATCATTTGTGAGCCGCTTCCATGAAGAAAACAACACTGATACGAGATAGACGCGGCACAATTCTCATTAATACGGTTTTTATTGTCATATTCCTGGTGGCTGTCGGTTTTGCCTTCATGAATTGGGCAGCCGATGAGGCGTATCAGGCAGAATATGATCTCGCCCGCACGCAAGCATATTATGTCGCTCAGCACGGTATTTTACATGAAATCCTGCCACGTCTCCGTAAATATAAACCCGGTACTCTACCTGAAGCATACGTCGGTCTGCCAGGAGGGGAAATCTCTTTCGACGACGAGGAAGTCGGGTATTATTCTGATGCTCTACTCGAACGTCTTCAGGACAGAGGCAGTTCAGACTTTTTCGCACAACTATTCTACTTCGATTTGTCTGCAACAGGTAATGTGGAGATCAATTCTCCCTTCCCGCAGCACAGCTCAAAAATAGTTTCACGGCGGGTAACAATGCGAGCCAAATTGCGTTTCTTCTCAAATTATATGTATCTCACTGATCAAGAACGAACTGAAGTAAATACCATCATCTGGTTCTGGCAGGAGGATACTCTTTGGGGACGAGTTCACTCTAACGCCGGGATCGGCATCAAAAATACTCCCGTGTTTTATGGGCTTGTATCTACCAGTCAATCTGATTTTATTCATGGTCTTGGATATGACCCCTGGTTTGCAACTACACCCCAATTCAATGTACCGGAAGTTAATTTCCCATTTATTGCCGAAAACCTTCGTGCTAATGCCGGACAGGCATATCTTGACAATGGACATGGTACATGGCAGACCAGATTGGAAGCTGAAGAGGGTGGTTGGCATTTTCAGCAATGGCCAATTGGGATTCCGTTCGATCCGGCAAATGTCATAAGTTCTGGATACATCCCTTATGGGAATGAACTGGGTATTTTTGTGGAAGGGGACCTGGAAATCCTGGGCGATAATGTTCAGGGCACTTGTACTGTCGGTTCAGAAGGGAATATGTACCTGATTGATGACATCATCTACGATGGTCACAATGGTACAGATTCGGTTCCCCTCGACTTTCCCCACTTGCTTGGTTTAATCAGTGAGAGCAATATCCTCATCGCTGATAACCAAGCCAACGGGCATAATAATGGTGACATATTTGGGACCCATTCTCGCGCACACATCCGAATCACCGCCTCACTGATTGCCTTGAACCAATCCTTCACCTTTGAGAATCAGAATCGTCCCAACGACCCGTATTGTGTTTGTATTCCCTGCCCGGATGGAAACGGCGGACCTGATGAACGCGGTGCGATTTATTTACGAGGTTCAGTTGCACAACGTCGTCGTGGCTTTGTCCATCGCAGTCATTGTGATGGCACCGGTTATGATAAACAATATGAATATGACTTACGGCTGGACATCCGTCCCCCTCCTCATGTCCTCGAAGCGGTAGATGAGAAGGGGAACTTGATGTTTGATGTGGTCTGGATTCAGGATCAAGACCCCCAAGCGACCGACTAGCTAATCTTTTTATATGCTCTAATGACTATTGGCATTGGATTTATCCAATGTTTAATAACTCCAGCAACAACCACAAAGGAGCGCCACTCTCCAGTGTGGCATCACAACTGGATCTATCCCTAAACCTAACGTGACGCCGTCTCCAGCAGTGCCTCAGGAGTAACCGGTACAACTCCAATCTGCCCCACTACATACTCCGCAGCGTAACTAGCCAGTTGTGCAGCATCGGCGCTATCCATTCCTGCAGCGATACCGAGTGTAAGTGTGCTGATAACTGTATCCCCCGCTCCTGAAACATCATGAATTTTTACTGCACGGGAGGGGATATGGACTGGAGATTGAGCGTTACGGAATAGTGCCATACCCTTAGCTCCCAGGGTTAATAACACTTCGTTACTTTGCAAACGAGCTAGTAGTTCATTTCCGGCACGGTCTATCGCTTTGTCGGTGCGAAGGGGACGCGCCAGCGCATTTTCAGCTTCCCGTAAATTGGGTTTGAAAATCGTGGCACCCCAGTACTCAAAGAAATTATTGAATTTCGGATCAACCAGGGTTGGGATATCATGCGACCGTGCAAGATCAATTGAGTGACGGATGATCTCTTTTGTCATTACCCCCTTGTTGTAATCTTGCAGGATAACAGCATCAGCATCCGGGATCGAAGCTGAGATACGTTCCATCAACTTTTCGATCCACTTCGCTGGAATTGGATCAGTTATCTCACGGTCTACACGGACCACATGCTGATCATCAGCAATCACCCTGGTCTTAATGGTTGTCGGTCTCCCCTTGATTTCAACCAGACCATTTATTTCAGCATTTCCACGCTGCAACAAATCCTTCAGTGCTGCGCTGCAACGATCTTTTCCAACGATGCAGATCGGTACAACCTTCGCCCCTAATGAGGTCAGGTTGAGTACCACATTACCCGCTCCACCAGGTCGATCAACCTCATCAGTCATTTCAACCACAGGAACAGGTGCCTCCGGGCTGATACGATTTACATTTCCCCAGATATAACGATCGAGCATGATGTCGCCAACCACAACGATACGCAGGGACTTGAATTTCTCCAGTCCTGATGTGACAGTTTCACGGTTTAACATTAATAATTCACCTTTCCAGATTTGCCAGTGTGACTAAAGTAAGATAAAGCCATTCATTCCAAAAATACACAGAAACTGAGATTTTTATAGTGCAGTTTGTGGAGATCATGATTGTTCTCAACCTTGGTAAGATTGATGTTTAAGTACAGGAGTCAACACTTCTTTTCGAGTGAATCTCATTGATTTTACGGAAAAACGTTCCTACATTATGCACGATAGCCCTCAACAAGGTTCGTTGACGGCATGAATTATTTTTCAGGAAGAAGTTGATTATGCAGGGAAAAGTAAAGTGGTTTAATGAGTCCAAAGGTTTTGGATTCATCGAAGCAGAAGATGGCAAAGATGTATTTGTACACTTCAGCGCGATTCAGGGCGACGGTTTCAAAACCTTAGCCGAAGGCGACAAAGTTGAATTCGAACTGGAACAAGGTCCTAAAGGCCCGGCATCCCGTAATGTAAAGAAGATATAATACCTTCTAAGCATTGAATTCGTATTGTTGGCGAACCGCGACTGTGAAGTTGCGGTTTTTCTCTGAAGTAAAAGCTCGTTCTGCCAATTTTATCCCTGTCATATTCCCCTTTTATTTTCTCAATACTATACATCAATGATCTTTACATGCAAGCTTTTTGTTATTAAGTTAGGATATCCACCTGATCTTGCCACCATATCAGGCGACATCCCCACACTCTAGATCAATCTTTCACAAGGAAAAGGGGCTCGCTATGCAATATAGAATCTTCATTATCTGGATCGCAGTTCTTCTGCACTTGTCCGTTACCTCCCTCTGCACAGCACAATTTCTGAATGAAAATTTTGAGCTCGAACTGTCTGACCTCTGGCAATTCAGTCCGATGGAACCAACAGTATATGCCCATTCCTGGGGAGTGGAGGATTCCACAATTTTCATTGAGCAAAATCCAGGTGATCACCGTTCACTCTGGTGTTCGGGGTTCCCAAATGACCTGATTCCAGGAAATGATCTCTATATAATCGATCCAGATCAACCTGCCTGGGCTATTTATGGTCCTTTTCCGCTTGAGAACTACCTGATTGCTGAACCACAGTTTGATCTTTGGTCTGACGCTGAATGGGATGATGGACTAAGGGTTGTTTGTACTAATCACCCAGAATACAGCCAGCAGCATGAAACACTTGAAGATCTGCAAAACTGGTGTGTCCTTGGTGAATACTTTGGTCGAACTCCTGCATTTAGTTGGCAACACCTCAGCTTTGACTTTGCACATGTCGATTCTTCAGGAATTGAAATCTCATATCTGGGACGAGAAAATGTGTATCTGGCTTTTGTTTTTATTGAAGATGGCGATGAGGAGGCTGGATATGGCGCGTTCATCGACAATCTGTATATGTACCCAATATTTGATCATCAATTCGATTTCAGGAACCCAGAAATTTCCATCAGAAAAAGTGTAGATGGAAATTATGTGACTCCTGACGACATCTTGATGGGTGAAGAGTATTTTATAATATGTTCATTTAGAGTGAGGGATATTGTAACCTCACAGACAGAGGAATCCACACATCGTCTCACTCTTGCTGGGGATACAGAAGATTGGGTAGGTGAATGGGAGGCTTTGCCTGAGAACAACAGATTTGAAGAGTATTTGCTTTCACCCTGGGTACCTGATCATGCTGGAGAATGGCAGACAAGTTTTGAATTGGATATATACAATGATCAGGATGAAATCAATGAAGGCAACAATCTGTGGGACTTGCCAATTATAGTTCAGGGGCCACCAAACACCTGGTTTAATCCTTTTCCCGAAAACTCAGATACTTTGATATCGTCCCAGCTTACTATTCAAATTTTTTCGGAAACACCCTTTGAAGAGTTGGATTTTGAATTTTTTCTGGATAACGACAGGGATTTTGAAAATGGTGCTATTCCCATCTGGTTTGAATTACTTGATTTAGAACCACCTTCAGTTCTTTCTTCAATCGAATACAGAACTCGACTCAACGGTTCATGCAATGGCATTGAGGATGGTGAATATTACCTTGTAGCCAGTGTGTCGGATGGTGTCTTCCCTGATGGACTGAGTTACAGCGAAAGTACTATTGTAATAGCACAGGAGGTATTAGTAGGCGGAAAAGCTGGAATCCTGCTCTCTTCTTTTATGATTTCAGAGCCGTACCCGAACCCCTTTAACAATGAAGTCAATTTTTCAATTTCCCTTACAAAACCGGGAAAGGTGAACATAGCATGGATTGATCTGCTTGGAAGACTTGTAGACAGACAATCCTTCAATTTCGAAGCCAGTGGAAATTTTAAGCAGAACTGGCAGCCGTCTTCACTGGCATCAGGTATATATCTCGCTCAGATAAGCACAAACCACGGAAACCAATGGATGAAAGTGATTTATCTACCCTGATCCAATGAAGTTGGTTTTCATTCAAGCACATATTACTGATTACTGAAATAAGGGTGATATAATGATATCTGTTCGATTCGTATTGGCTACAATTATTATTTATATCCTTTCAAATACATCACTAGTATATGCACAGGAATGGGTTTGGGAAGAACGAGTGGTATCTAAAAGTTCAATGCTTGGTGACCATCTCCTGATAGACACGAAACACGCTGTTCATCTTCCGGGTGAGTTATACCCCAGATTCATTGAAGTTGAACAGGAGGGGATACGCATAGTTTATGTCATGGATGAAGAGCTGTTAATCTGGGATGATCTCTATGTACACCTGCAAAATATACCTCACCTGGCAAACCTGAGCATTTCAGGAATGGATTCGGTGATCTACTTGTCAACTTATGAAGATACCGAAGTTGCGGGACGTTTTTTGATAAATACTTTTACTCTCAGCTTGAATGACATAGATGCAGGTGTTGAAGTAAGAGAAGACTTAACCGCTGTAGTGGATTTAGAACCCGATGAACATGTACGACACGTAGTTCTTGGTGATCTAAACAATGACAATTTGCTGGATTATGGAATTCAGGTTAAACCCGTCAATTTATCTGACAATATGATATATATCGCGCCCTTATTTCAGGGCGAAGATGAATGGGTATTCGGAGAGTGGAGTGAACTCATACCAATATTGGATAATGATAACTTTTTCTCGGTCGGCATTTCAATTGTTGATTTCAACAGTGATGGTGATTCTGAACTATTAAGTACGTTACGAAGTCATAATTTTAGTGATGTGGGCTGGGTTCACGACTACTCGTATACTACCCAGTTCCTGATCGATAATATTAATGATATCCCAACCTATCAACGAATTCGGCCTCCCAGTGAAGAACAATGGATTGAAAAGTTCAGTTCAATTGATACAAATAATGATGGATTTTTGGAATACTTTGCCGCCACAGCAATGGGAATGATTGAATGGGAAGCAGTAGAAACTGCGCCTGATCAATTCGGCATCAGGGAGATAAAACTATGGTCACCTCTTCCAAACATCGTAACCATTATTGGTAATCAACAGGAAGAGCTGAATGAATACTTAACTCAATGCGAGAACTCATCTACTTGGACGGATCCTTACGGTCACGATTCATATGCCTACCAATATTACAGTTATTTATGGAGGAAGGCGGAAGATGGGGTTGGATTTGATTGCGCAGGTTATGCATTCCGGGATAATGCAGGACCGGAAAGAAGTAAAACCTTTTATGTTGACAATCAAAATATTGTTGGTTTAGAGGTTACTTCGTTTCAACCACCAGCAGCATGGGATGAAGTAGGCATTCATCATAAAGACTACTATGAGTACGACAGGTCTACAAACGAATGGCAGTTTTTTGATGAATATCGTCGCAGCTTCTCTCTTGACAACGATTATGGTCCTTACGATTTTCAGTTTTCACTTGCAGAAATAAAATGGATATCCAAATCCGGAGTGGCTGTTTAATCGAGGGCAAAATGTTGATCTACTCGAATATGTTGAGGGCAATTGGGTGTCGACAGAGGATTACCTTCGTTTCTTTGAGGGAGCAGCATCCATTGTTGCAGATTTTAATGGAGATGGTATACAAGACTTCCTGAGAGGTGAACGTCTTTATCTCAATATGACTCGTCCTGGGGATGGAGTTCCTGAATTTCAACACACCTACCCTTTCAGGAATTATCCCGAAATTGAGCCATACTATCTTGATGTTTTTTGCGATTATGATGACGATGGTGACATCGATATATATAAGCAGGATCTTGGTATTGTTTATATAAATGTCTCACATGTAGGGATTGAAGAAAACCATCAAAACAGTACACCAACTTCATTTAAGCTCGTCTCTCTATATCCCAACCCTTTCAACAACCAGATTCAGCTCAGGTACACCTCCAGCGATCTGGCGTCCTTATCCGTGTACAATCTGCTGGGACAACAGGTTTACGGACCACTTCAGCTTGGCAGCAGTGCTGGTGATGGAGTAAAGACATTCGATTTTGGAATGTTAAGTTCAGGTACTTATCTCCTGAGACTACAGACATCGGATCAATCCATTCAGAAAAAGATCATGCTACTGAAATAATAGATTAATTCTCTTTGATTTATAACAATCCTCGAATGAATCGTCCAATCGCGTCATCCCAGCAAACTATTAGAGGGAGCGCCACTCTCCAGTGTAGCAATACAACCCCGCGTCATTCCAGCAGGGTTTTAGCTGGATTCGAAGAACCCGACCGCAGGTTGATAATCTGGTAAGATATTGATATTATTAATGTTAGAAACTACAAAGCACGCGATTTTTTCTAGAAATATCTGAAGTTATTCATTCGTAGACAGACTCTTATGCTGTTATGCAGTTTCCATCTAGCGAACCAATGACGCTCCCAACAACGTCTCTCCCTCTCCCCTTGACAACTCCTTTTAGCATTTATATTTTACTCCTGTAGTATCTATTGCTTTATTATATATCGACGCAACATAAATACATAAATCATATAGGAGAATAGAATGTTTGGATTCAGCGCAGATGGCGGTGGCAATGAAGGCTTGACACCATGCCCGGACGAGTTCATCGAGGGGTTGGATAAACGGGACAAAATGCTGGTTACAATTCCACCGCTCATCATGCACATCGGCTATCTTACACAACGCATCGGAGATGATCTGATCTTTGGCGAATACGGTTTGAATGTTCTTCGGTATTCGATTCTCAGACATCTGAGCGCTTTAGGGGTAGGTGTGTCCATGAAGCAGCTCGGTGACAGCATGATGAAAAGCGCTGCCGGGATGACCCAGAATATTGATAACCTTGAGGAAAAGGAATTGGTACGTCGGGTTCCTGATCCCAAAGATCGACGGGTCAACCTGATTGAGATTACCGATGAAGGTTTTGCTCTGCTTACGAAAGTGAATGAGCATTACATAAAGAGGGTTCGATCCATGATGCAGAATATGGATGATGACCAACTCAATCAGATGTACAACATGCTGTTCGCTTTCATGGAAACTGAGCTGAAAATCCTCGATGTACCTTTCGATTCAGCAACATTTCTCAAAACACACGGGATTGTCGAATAATGAAGATTCTGCTTTTAACCGTTATTGTGGGATTCACGTCACTTTCATCAGTATTTGCCAGGGATGCATGGGATGTATGTGATATCTATGTAAAAGAGGCTTTGGAAGCAAATCAGTCTTTAAATGCAGAACGTCTTCGAACTGATTTATCTCGGACGGATATCCGTGGTGCATTGGGTGCGATGATGCCAACAGTCGAATTGAAATCCCGTTTCACTCGTGCGGATGGTGGACGTGAGATTCGCTTTGATGTTAATGATTTTCTACCCACTGATGTGCTTTCGGCAGATGTGCCTCCATCGGTGATTCCCTTTTTACGAGAATACGAACAGGAAACGAAGCTGACTTTCACACAACCCTTGTTCGCAGGTGGAGTTCTGTATCACTCATGGCGTGCAAATCAGGATTTTATGCTTGCAGAAGAGGCTGCTGTGAGAGCAAAGGAAGCCGAGATAGCATATCGTACACGTCAGGCATGTTTTAACTGGCTGAGTGCGCTGGAAATGGTAAAGGTTGCCGAACAGGATACACTCTTTGCGGTAGAACAACTTAGGGCTGCACGTCTTCGCAAAGCGAACCAAATGGCAAACGCCGCTGAGGAATTACGTTCAATTGCATCCCTTGCCAATGCTAGATCCGAATGGATTGAAGCGAGTTCACATGAACAACTTGCAAGAACTCAACTAAATCGCCTGCTGGGCAGAGAACTGCTTGAACTACCGGAAAATGATATGCGTATCAGCGATGAAATCCCGGATGAAACAATCACACTCGATTCTCTCCTGGAAATAGCGATACAAAATCGAGGCGAATTGAATCAACTTCACCAACAGAGAAAAGCGCTCTCGCATGCATTAAAGGCGACAAACAGTGCGTGGCTTCCACTACTTGCAGTTGCAGGGGAATATGGATATCAGGGAGAAGAATTTCAATTTGATGAGGAACATGATTATTACATGCTTTCCCTGGTACTGGATTGGAATCTTTTCGATGGTTTTCAGAAAAATGCCAGGCGACAACGTTTCGTAATCGAACGTCGGCAGTTGGATTTGCAGAGAGATGATATCAACGAGGCAATCCAGCAGGATGTTACCGCTTCCTGGCTCAATCAAAAGAGCAGTTTGGCAAAATATAATGCTGCTATGGAATCAAGAAAAGCAGCTGATGAAAACTACAAAATTATTAGCGCACTTTATCGTGAAGGGATGGCGCAGCAACTGGAAATACTAGATGCACAGAATCTGAGAACCAGGGCTGCTACCGGTGAGATTGCTTCACGATACGCTGTATGGATTGCGCAAGCCGATTTATGGCGAAGTGTTGGATTTGTAATGAAGGAGACCGACTAAAATGACGAAGCTGACCAATAAAAAAAGTAGAATTATCGCACTATTGCTGTTCATTGTATTGTCTTCTACCTGCACCATATTTGTACTTGGATGCGGTGAGAAGAGCGATGCTGTTGAAGGGATACTCACTGAAACAGTGAGACCAGTCAAAGTAATAAAGGCAGAAGTTACCGCGAAGCCTGAAAAGTTGATGATCAGTGGTCGTGTCACCCACAAACGTCAAGCTATGCTGGCTTTTAGAGTGGGAGGGTTTATTGATCGAATTACTGTCGAAGTCGGGGACGCATTTAAAAAGGGTGATTTATTGGCTCAACTCGACACAACTGAAGTTGCTGCAACCTTCAGAGATGTAGTCGCGCAAAGAAAACAACTGGAACGTGATTCAGAAAGATTGAAAAATCTATATGATCATGACGTCGTCACTCTTCAACAACTCCAAGAAGTTGAAACAGCGTTGGAAAGGACTAAAGCAGGCGAGCAACGTGCTCGTTTCACCTTGGAGCGAACAAAGATTCTCGCACCATTCGATGGTTTCGTCGCCATGAAACTGGCAGATGAGGGTGAGATGCATGGAGAAGGTGCTCCTGTATTGCGAGTTGTGGATGCGAATGACGCTAGAAGAGTACGTGTAGGTGTTCCTTCACGTTATCTAAGTTGGGTGAAAGTTGGACAGGTAGCAAATGTGTATGTCGATGCACTGGACGATCCACTCGAAGCTCGAATAGTCGAGATTGGTGCAGTTGCTGAACTTCAGACAGGAAATGTTCAAATCGAACTGGAATTACCCCTTCATAAAACGCTTTTTGAGGGTGTAATTGTAGGTGTTGAGCTTTATGGACCCATAAAAGATGTAATTGCGCTACCAGGCGGAGCATTGGCAGAGGGAGATCAGGATCGTGCTTTTGTATACGTCATAGAGGAGGATCATGCTCTAAGACGAGAGGTGACCATAGTCGAAATTAATCATGATGTAATCTATGTAATGCCCACATTAAAAAATGGAACCTTGATCGTATGTGAGGCTGCTGGCTATTTGCGTGACGGTGAAGCCGTAAAGATTGATAAGGAGATTGATCTGTGAAGCTCACTGAAATCGCACTGGACAACAAGGCGTTTTCCATCGTACTGCTGATACTCTTAGTGATGTTCGGTATCACTGGATTCCTAAGTATGCCACGATCTGAAGACCCGTTTATCAAGCCACCATTT
This sequence comes from bacterium, assembly GCA_019912845.1. Classification (GTDB taxonomy): domain Bacteria; phylum Electryoneota; class Electryoneia; order Electryoneales; family Electryoneaceae; genus JAIOHU01. Next base: position 1,261 of record JAIOHU010000160.1, on the reverse strand, counting down.
GCCAGTATAAATGTTATCCTACCTGGAGCATCACCAGAGGATATGGAGAAACTGGTGCTCGATCCTTTGGACGAACTCGTTCGTGATATTGAGGAAGTCGAACACACAAACGGTACAACATCTGATGGAGTTGCAAGCCTTTGGGTCGAGTTTGAACCAGGGCATGATCGTGATGAATTGATCAGCGAAGTAGAGGATAAGTTGGCTGTAGCTGAGAGAAGTTTTCCCAAAGGAGTAATCCGTTCGGATGTAATCGCGCCTTCAACTCTTCAGGTAAGATTTATCCAGATCGGATTGATTTCAGATCGCCCATCGAATGATCTGCAACGTTACGCCAAAAACCTTGAAGATCGGTTGCAGCGACTACCCGATTTACAGGAAATCGAAATCAATGGCGACTGTAATGAAGAGGTACGGGTTGAGATAAAACCAGATAGATTGGCACAACTTCAAATTCCGATTACCCGGGTAATCGATGCAATTCAATCTGCTGGCGTAAATATACCCGGTGGAAGTGTGCAGACCGGCGACAAGAAGTTTAACATCTTAACCAGTGGAGATTTTGAGTCACTAAAACAGATTGAGCAAGTAGTAGTTGCGGGTTCTGCGGTCAGCCCCGTCTATTTAAAGGAAGTTGCAGATGTCAAATACACTTACACCGACCGTCAGTACCTAGTGCGTGTAAACGGAGAAGAGGCTGTAGCAGTAACTGCTCGAATGAAGGCGGGACGAAATATTTTCGCTGTTATGGAGACAGTTGAAGCTGAAATTGACGAGTACAAAGCCAGCCTCCCACCTGACATCAAACTTCAATGGATATTCCGACAATCTGATGCCGTACAGCATCGACTCGATGAATTTTTCCTGAACCTCACTCAGGGGATTATTCTGGTCGGTCTGATCATGATGTTGGCGTTGGGACTTAGACCTTCTGTTGTTGTTATGATGGCAATCCCCCTATCGTTCGTTATCGCTATTGGATTTATTGACTTGGCTGGATTCGCAATTCAACAGATGACTATTGCAGCAATGATTATCGCATTGGGACTATTGGTCGACAATGGAATCGTCGTGACAGAAAACATTAACAGTCACTTGATAAAAGGTACAGATCGACGTCTAGCTTCACGTTTAGGCACATCGCAAGTAGCATCAGCAGTAACAGCAGCAACCCTTACCACTGTCCTGGCATTTGTACCAATGGCAATGATGGCGGATGTTTCCGGCGATTTTATACGTTCTATGCCCATATCTGTTATGT
>JAIOHU010000159.1 GCA_019912845.1 bacterium | reverse complement strand
CTTCTGGACCCACTGACCGAATATTCTGTCACCGCTGGACCATGGAACTGGATCAGCTATCCCTTCAACCAACCACAACCGATCACAGAGTCCCTGGCGTCGATTGCGGATCAGATCGTGATCGTCTACACTGATGATGGCCGTCTCTGGATTCCACCGCTGAATATTAACACCATCGGCAACCAGTCCCCTGGCGAAGGATTCATGATCATCACGAATGAGGATGTAACCTTCACCTATAATCAGGATGTGTTGCTACAGAAAGACGCAGTGAGAGAAGAACCAGGAGGAGATGTTGTCTGGGACATCCCTGCAGTCGAAAACCCTCCAGAACCGACAGGATTACCCTATGCGGTGATGGTTCAAGTGACTGACGAGCTGCGAGAACTCGAACCTGCAGTAGTCGAATTGTTTGATGGCGAGCTGATGGTCGGTAAAGGTATCTGGTTGGAAGATAAACCAGTCACCCCTGTCACTGCCTGGGAAGGTTCGGAGGAGCACAATCTAGTCGGCTTCACTGTTGGAAATTGCATAGATGTTCGCATATGGAACGCTACCGGTAACCTGATTGGTGAATTTCCATCTGGAACACGTCAAGCTGATCACCCGACCTTTGGCGAGGGTGCCTATACTGAGATCACTGTCGACGTGATTCAGGCGGTTGATCCTGAGCCGCTGTTACCAACCGAATTCACAGTGGGAAACGCCTACCCGAATCCATTCAACAGCACTGTGACTGTACCCTTCGGGTTGCCAGAGCAAGGCGAGGTAACGGTGCGTCTCTTCAATATCCTGGGGCAATTGAAATACGAATCCTCAAGAAGCTTTAATGCAGGTTATCATCGGATTGCCATTGGAGGTGAACAGACCACAGAGCTTGTTAGCGGGATGTACTTCCTTCAGATTAGCGCACATAGTTCGATCATCGTTCAGAAGATAGTATTACTCGAATAGAGAAGTGAGATATTTTTCAAGTACCAGAGTTAGTAAACTTCATTTCTTTGCAAGAAAATTTCAGAGATTGAATAAAATGTCTGTTCCTATGATCGCTGGTCTGTATCAACGTACAAGGGGAGGTAAATCAAGTTTGCCCTCCAGTACCTTGCATGAAATCAGAGCTAGTCTTAAAGTAAACCCTGAATATCGAGATAGAATGATTGTTTTGGCTGCCGACGATGTATCTGCCAGACAACTCTCCGAATTTGAGATTCAAGCCCATCGAATTTTTACAGACGCTCCAGAGGAGATTCATTTAGATGCTGTACATAAAATGAAACACTGGATGTGCCTATGGGCACTCAAGGAATATGGTGAGTTTCTTTGGGTAGACTGGGATACAGTCATGCTTCGAGTTCCTGATTTAGCGTTTTGGGCCGCATGTCGAAAATATAAATCACCAAAATTTATATGGATTAAGAACTATTGGGCAACTGTGAACTGCGGAGTCTACTATGCATGTAAGGAGTGGATACCGATGCTGGAAAAGAGCCTATCTGTAGAAGTTAGCGAACCAAATGATGAACTTCTCTGGGCAGCGGTTTTACCAAAAGATGTCAGGAATCAAAAAGAGTTTTGGTGGGATGGTGAAGTTGCGCATGTCTGGAGTGAAAATGATTTCAAAAACATCACTCCGCAAACATTTTTTGCCCATGTGCGTTTCCTTGGATGGGCACAGAAAATTAGGAATCTAATTCCGGATGATCAATTTACTACCAGGAAAACAGGAAGATTCGCATGAAAATTCTGCTTGTAATTCACGGCTACCCCATGCGATACAACGCTGGTTCTGAAATTTACACTCAGATGCTTGCACAAGAACTGGTAAAACGACATGAAGTACATGTATTCACACGAAAAGAAAACTCTTTTTCACCAGACTATGAACTATCTATAGAACCTGATCCTACTGATCCCAGAATATTACTTCATATAGTCAATTTACCCCGACATCGAGATCGCTACATTCATCGCGGCGTTGATCAAAAATTTAAAGAGCTAATTAGTGAAATCCATCCTGATGTTGTTCACATAGGTCACTTGAATCATTTATCCACATCAATTATATCAATTGCTGCTCTTGAAGCTATTCCAATCGTATTTACACTCCATGACTTCTGGTTAATGTGTCCACGTGGACAATTTATGCAGATGCATCCTAGACAATTTGATGACCTATGGAAGGCTTGTGAAGGGCAAGATCACCGAAAGTGCGCAGAGCGATGTTACGCAAGATACTTTGCTGGTGACGAATGTAGCTCGAATGATGATGTTAAATACTGGACAAGTTGGGTTGAGAGGAGAATGAGTCACATTCATGAGATGTGCCAAATGGTTGATCAATTTATCGCACCCTCTAAACAGCTATTAAACAGATTTAATACAGACTTCAAAATTCCGAAAGAGAGGCTTTGTTATCTTGACTACGGATTTGAACTTAGCCGTTTCGCAGGACGAACAAAGACAGCAAATGATTCCTTTGTCTTTGGCTACATAGGAACTCATATCCCTGCAAAGGGAATACATCATTTAATAATGGCATTTGAAAAATTAGTTGGTAAGCCACAACTATTTATTTGGGGTAGATCAAGAGGACAAGATACTGAAGCGTTGAAATCTATTTGTTCTTCAGATAGAATCCAATGGATGGGTGAATACGAAAATTCTGATATCATAAATGAAGTTTTTAATATTATTGATGCTATCGTGGTTCCTTCCATTTGGGTTGAAAACTCTCCCTTGGTAATTCATGAAGCACAGCAAGCAGGTGTTCCCGTGATTACAGCTGATACCGGCGGAATGGCTGAACTCGTGCACCATGAAATCAATGGGTTACTATATAAATTCCGAGATCCTGATGATCTAGCGAAGCAGATGCAACGGATGATAGATTCTTCCGAGCTTGTTGAAAAACTTGGACGACGAGGCTATCTGGATTCATCTGATGGGCAAGTTCCAGCAATTGAAGAGCATGTTGACCAGATTGAGCATATCTACAATAATGTTATTAAATACAAAAGTATCACGAAAATCACTCCACTCCTAGGACCTTGGCGAGTTACTTTTGATACCAATCCAGACACTTGCAACCTCAGTTGCATTATGTGTGAAGAACATTCGTCGTTAAATACGAAAAGAAAATCCAACAACGGAACCAGCTATGCAATAAGATTGATGCCTATTGAATTGGTCGAGAAAGTAGTGTCTGAGACGGTTCCCTACGGATTGAGGGAAATTATTCCTTCAACCATGGGAGAACCACTTCTTTATCACGATTTCGATAGAATTGTTGATATTTGCAAGAAATATGGTGTCAAACTCAATTTAACGACAAATGGAACTTGGCCACGAAAGAAAGCACAGGAATGGGCTGAAATCCTTGTTCCTGTGGCTTCAGATATAAAAATATCTTGGAATTCTGCATCACCATCCAATCAGAAAAATATCATGCGTGGTTCAAGCTGGAATAATCGTATCCTAGATCTTCAGCAAATGATAATGGTGCGAGACAAATATCGAGAATCACACAAGGATGCATGCACTATCAGCTTGCAGGCTACATTCATGGAGATGAACCTGTCTGACCTTCCTGATCTTATTAAAATGGCAATCGAATTAGGAGTTGATAGGGTAAAAGGGCACCACCTGTGGGTACACAATATGGAGATGAAAGAACAGAATTTATTGAGAAATCAAGATTCAAGGGATCGTTGGAATCAAGTCATTCATCAAATTATTGCTGTCAGAGAGAACTTACTTCTCCCAAACGGTAAGAAAGTTGTTCTTGATGGGTTTGAATCGGTATCCTCAAAACCGGAGCAAAAGAATATATGGGGAAGTTGCCGGTTCCTTGGTCGTGAAGCTTGGATAAATACAGAAGGACGTTTTGATGTTTGCTGTGCTCCTGATGAACTTCGTCAAAGTCTTGGTCATCTTGGATCAGTGAAAGATAAATCTTTTATGGAAATATGGAAAAGTGAAAAGTATAATCATTTACTTTCCACTTATAGCCTTCAATCACTTTGTGTGGATTGTACCATGCGAAAAACTCTATCGTTTGGAATTGAAGATGAATTGGCATAAGACAGAAGTTGCGGAGGATGGTACTCATCACACGCTTAATAAACATCCTCTCTATGAAAGAAGGTTTGACAGAGTACTGCCCTTCCATGAACCGGGTTTGGCACCAGTAAGAGAACAGGACAAAGCCTGGCATATAACAGCTGAAGGGATAGATGCATATCCCGCCAGATTTTCCAATACATTCGGTTTCTATTTTGATCGTGCCGCTGTCAGTGATGAATCTGGTTGGTATCATATTCATCTTGATGGTTCACCTCTCCAGGAAGATCGTTATAATTGGTGTGGTAATTTTCAACAGAAGCTTTGTACTGTTCGTGATACTGATGGGAAATATTTTCACATTGATCTTCAAGGACGAAAAATCTATGAATACCGGTGGACTTACGCTGGAGATTATCATGAAGGCGCAGCTGTTGTAACTCGTTTGGATGGCATGCAAACTCATATCGACAGAAATGGAAACTCCATACATGGTCATTGGCTACTTGGTACTGGTGTTTACCACAAAGGATTTGCTATTGCCCGTGATCAAGAAGGTTGGTACCATGTTGATTTTTCGGGTGAGGCTCTATACGAAAACAGATTTAAAATGGTTGAACCTTTTTATAATGGTCAAGCACTTGTCAGAGATCAGCGAGGGCAACTTATTATTAACCAGGCTGGAAGCATGATCCGAAGATTAACTAAGAGATAAATATTGTTGAAAAAATATCAATCGAGTGGATTGCAGAATTATTGCAAACTGTGCATTACGTGCGCATCTATGTATATGACGTGCGCAGTTTGAGAAATAGCGAGAATTAACAATGAACATAAGATATTGTTTTTTATATATTACGAATATTACAAATAATGGCATGCTTATTGCTGCAT
>JAIOHU010000158.1 GCA_019912845.1 bacterium | reverse complement strand
GAAGAATGCTTGAACCTCTACTATTTCTTCTGTTTCCGCAACATATACCTGGAATTGAATCGTATTGCCAAACTCGTAACCGGGATTCATATCTTGGGTTCCATATGTGAGAATGTCAACTGGGAATGATTCACCAACTATCTCACTACCCACGCACAGATCGCCATCGAAAACAGCGATCTCATCATCTGACTGAAGTTGCATTCCATTCACAAATCCACCATTTACAACGATGGGATAAACTATTTCAGTTGGAGAGACTGGTTCAAAATGAGCCTCATTTTCATTTATCTGTACAGTCAACGGAAGATCAAAGACAAGTCCCATCGAATTGTGAGTGAAGTTCAGTATATATTCAATGGTATCTCCAGCAGGAAGCCCGGTGGATGAGAATTCAGCTAAAACGTTTTGTGTCTCATTTGGTAGAATAAGTCCTGCGGTGGGATTATAGCTTATCCACTGACTCGAAGGTTGAACCGTCATGTAAGTAAGACGGTCAGGGTTGCCATCTTCAATCGTCATTACCTGCCAGAATCCGGGGTCCAGTAGATATGTCATTGCTAAGCCATTTGTCTCCTCTGTTTCATTCAGTGAACTGATAAATTGCAGTTCACCTGATTCAGGGTTGAATCCATAAATTTCGGTTCCCAGATCAGTGTTTACATTTATCAATAGAGGAAAACCGGAGTGGTCTTCGATGTTATATGTAAGCCCACGAATATTCAGCTCAGGTATTTCATAAGTTTCTAAGATTTCACCTTCAAAATCATAGGCTAAAAGTGTCTCCTCCTCAAAAGCGTTATACACCCAGAATGCATTTCGATCAGGATCGTATGCTAAACCTTTAACGCTTGTAGCCCGGATTCGGATGGCATCATCAACCTGAATATTATCGCCTGTGAACTGCATTTTATACAAGTAACCACGATCTAAGCCATAAAGAAATTCGCCATCTGATGTCAGGTCAAGAAATCCTGCTGAGCTATGGTTATCGACTGGTTGATCGTATTCGCCGACCATAAAACCATCTGATGTGAATCGGTACAATTTATTCAAACCAATATCATTATTATTCGATCCTGCCACCCAGAAATCCTCACCGACTGCCGCTACCGCACGGTAGCGTGATTCAAAATCAGGCAGTTCAAGGGATGTCAAATTCTCCCAGTACGGCATTCCTTCGGCTGGGGTAATTCTAGCTGAGTATTCAAGAACGCCATTCCCGGAATTTGTGATTGTAAAAGTTTGCTCCACGGTTTCATCCGCATCCATCTGAACTTCAAACTGATCAGGATCAATTTCGAAGGAAGGATGTGTGAGCCCGGGATACCAACCATTCTCACCCACACCACCAAGATTTACCTCAGTTTCTTCATCCTCAATCACTTGAATTCCTTCAACGATCCTTGTGTTGAAGCCATCCAAGCTGTATATCAAGCCTTGCTCACCCTCAGGTATATCAAGCAGGGTATAATTGCCGTTTTGATCTGAGGTTGTATGTAGACTAGTACCCTGAAGAGTAATTGTAACTCCTTCGAGTGGATCATCATTCTCATATCTTTGAATAACTCCGGCAACATCCCCTGTAATCAAGTGGACTTCAGTTGTAAATAGTATTGCTCTTCCTTCATCAATCGGAAATCCTCCTTGGAGTGGTTCATTCCAATAGGAATACATGATACCATCCATCTGAGTGCCATCCTCGATCCCCACGGTTCCGTAAAGAGTGGTTCCATGTCCACCAGTCCGACCCCCTGTAATATTCATTTCACCATATTGGAAAAGAATATTGTTGTCCAGGCTCAGTGTCTGGTGTTCACCAATCTGGTCGTAAATGATTATTTCAAAGGAACATTCTGAGAAAAAGCTTTCAGTATAGTCGGTTACACTTGACCATTCTATGATATACCGGCTTCCCTCTTCATCGAAATACACGAAAATCCCGTTTCTTTCGTTGTTTGCAAGCAAACGTCTCTCATCCCAGTAGGCTGCCAGCATATTGTAGGGTCCAGATGGAGAGGGAATGACATAATTACGCATATCGACAAGGTCCGGTTGGGATCCAAGGGCTGCCCAGCCATTGGTGTTTATAGTGATTTGCTCGAAGGAATTACCGTAATACTGTACTTCAAATGGCAGGTCTAAAACAATTGATTGATCGTGGTTATTGCCGATATCCGTAATATCAAGCCTGACTCCTTCATAATCCTCTTCATAAAAGGGATTAAGTTCTACCCAGTCATATTCGGGAGCCTGTTCATATTCCGTATCCAGATCGTCAAAGGCATAGTAGCCATACTCATCTGGCCCCATGGGATCAGATGAATGGCGATTGCCTATCTGAAACGGAACTGTCAGAGTGTCAATCTGCCCAGTTTCACTTGTCACGATCAATTCACAATGTCCGCGTGAACCGGGGACACTGTTGATATGCCCCGTTACCAGGAACTCCCCACTTAGTACCTCTTCATCAATTCCAATTGCATTTAGTTCAACTTCAGCATCATCAACACGTAAAAGTCTTGACTGACTGGTCAATATTGCTGTCGATGGCTCAAGAATGCTCTCACCGATGTTTCGGAGTAGAACTTGTGTGGCAACGGTTTCTGCTGGATTCAATGGTTCGACATATTCAATACCACGAAATACAATATCGGGGGCTTTAACTGTGAGAGGAAAATCATCCAACCAGATACCTTCAGCCGATTCAAACTGAAGATTGAGGTGAATGATCCAACCCTGTTGTGTTTCAGGTGCAATCTGAACAAGCAGTGGGGGAGATGGTTCCGTCTCACCAGGGTTGACTGTTCCTATCTCAAGATCATTAGTGAGAAAATCTGCTCTCGGATCTGTTGTAGTCGCGAAGAGTAACACACCCTCTTCGGTATTTTCGCCATAATTATGGATATCAAACCTTATACCAATGGTTTCACCAGCTTCTGGGATATTATTGCCATTGCCTTCAGTTCCATCTTCACCATCATCATGAATCGAATAACCATTGTAACTTATGGCACGTTCCTGTTCAGAAACGGTAATTTCCATCTGCCGCGGTTGATGATTTTTTGCTGTAATCGTCAGAAAACCTGTTCCTGAAGAAAGTACGGGACAGTTCAGAATGACATTTCCTTCGCTATCAGAAACACCGCGTGCAATGACTTCTTCTTCCTCATCCACTTTATAAAATGTAACCCAGGCACCAGCCAGGGGTAAATCCTCAGATTGAACGCTGACAGCAAGCGAATTTTGTCCAACCATCATCTCATCGTTTACCTCAAAATCAATGGGAACAGGTACAGCAGTCCAGAGCCATACTGTCGGATCGCCCATGAGGCTCATCTCTTCAGCGCTTTGGCGAAAATAGTTGGGTTGGTGCCCATAATAACTTCTGTAATTATTGAGGTTTGCGCCGAAGTAGGCATCGCCCGGAGTTGTTTGCCCAAGACGGAAGAGTGTGTAAGCCGCTCCAGCACTGAGGGCGTTATTGCGTCCAGTGTTACTGTAGTAATCAGCAGATCCAAGTGCAGCAATCCCACCTTTTGGAGTATTCACAGTACCAGCTCTGCAATGCGCTTCGTTGGCGCTGGTTCTATCAACCCAGTTACCGGTTCCACAAGTTATATCAGAAGCAAAATAAAGCATGTGATCATTTTGCAGGCTGTTAATTCGATTGGGTCCTAGATCATCACCGACACCACCTCTGAAGCTATAAATAGAAGCCCCTTCATTAAGCGCATTGATAATGATATTTCTATCTCCAGGACCATCTGCATATAATGAATCAAAATGGGTATATCCAATTCGTAACATCTCATTTCGCCAATAACGATTTATCATAATGCATGAAATGCCAGAATAGTGAGTTACAGCGTTTAAAACACCATGTGTGTACCACTCAGTATTTTCCATGTGTGGGTACAATTCATAATCAATAACTTTTGCGGAATATTTAGCCATATCCTGCAAATTGGAAATACTGATTCTTCCAATGAGAACATCCTCGAGATCGTCCAATGTCATAAGGGTGTAATAATAATCAGTATTATCGCCAATGGGTGGATTTCCATTTGGGTTAATTCCTGGTGGTATGGTAAATGGACCTTGACCATCTCCAATCATGACGATATAGTCAAATTTGACTTCACTCTCTTGCCAACGTTCACGTAATTCCCGGCGAATATCCTCGGGGGAGGTCAGGTCTGCATCCTCTTCGGATATTAGTTCGATTTCAAATCCTTTCTGTCTTTTCCACTCCAGCCAGGGTCGAAGATGTGGCATCAACTCTTCATCCGTATGTGTGACAACCTGTACTGTCCCTCGATAAAGTTCATATTCATCTAGTTCATTATCATCAATACCCAGCATATCCCGGTAGTAGGGCAGAAAGTGTTCACTAATCTTCGTTGGTTCTTCGGGTAGAACTGCGCCCTGATCTTCATCCGTCCAGGATATTCTGATTTCCAGTGATTCTGTTACTCGAACTTCATATCTGGCTGTGTTTACCTGAACTGGCTGGAAAGAGATGCTGCCGATGCGAAAATCATGCATTACCGATGGTTCCGAGAGTGCAACTACAGATTCAGGATACCAGATATCATGACGTACATTTGGCTTTACTATTCTGTCATCGTTGTCAACCCGTTTCGTACAGGCATAGTCGATGTTCTGATGTATTTCAAAATCATGATTGATGATTTCATACGACCACCCGCCTCTCGGAGGCAACTTCAGGAACTCACCGGTTACAGGTACAATTGGGTAACCGTCCTCTGTCAGAGCGTCAGTGTAAGGGATATCCGCAATCTGCAAGAGGTCGCCTTCCATCTGCACGTTGCTGAAGCTGGCCTCATTAAATAGCAAAGTAAAGACAAGACCCTGATCGGAACGTTCCAGCTCTGTGACTTGGAAGGCTTTACTGCTACTCACTTGAATAGGGTTGGTAGCTGCATAAGATGTTAGAATAGAAAATAAGACAATCAGCAGTGTTGAGATTGGATGAAAGTGTCGCATAATAATCTCCGAGTGTGGGTAGTAGGAATATGGTATTGTAATTCTTATACATTACGATAACAAGGAGAATTCGAAGTAAATGAAAATATTTTGGGCTAAACGAGATTATATTTAGAGCCTATCTCTAAATTATTTTTCGCCAGCATATGAGTGCGAATGCGAAGTGCAGCAGTCCCAAATGTGAATCGAGTGTTTTTTCAAATCGTGTCAGTATCTTGCGAAAGCGGTTTATCCAGGAATGGCATGCTT
>JAIOHU010000157.1 GCA_019912845.1 bacterium | reverse complement strand
TTTTCCAATTCTCTTGAAGCCTGATATACCAACGTCTACCTTTTCAGTGTAAAAAATACGTCCAATTATCTAATTTACAACCGGGAGGAAACATGCGAACCACACGGTCGCTTTGGATGTTACTTTTAACGTTTTTGTTTTTATCAATCGGCAACAATAGTACATTCGCAACGCCTGAATATGCGATGCAGTACAACCAGACATGCTTCCTGTGTCACCAATCACCCTCCGGTGGTGGGATGCGCAATTTATACGGCGTCCAATTCTTCAGTTATGCTGATCTTCCCTGGAATGTAAAAGACTTTTCTGAGATTGGCGCAATTAACCCCATGATCGGGGAAAATCTTCAGGTTGGGGTTGATTTTAGAAATTTATATTACGTCACCCAAACAGTGTCTGAGGGTACGAATGCGCCTGACCACAACAGCTTTATCACCATGCAGGGTGATATTTATCTCGCATTTACCCCGAATGATAAAACATTGGTCTATTTCGACAAAGGTCTACGCGGAACCTTTGAAGCATTTGCCCAGTTTCAAGGGCTTCCATGGCACTCTTATGTGAAAGTCGGACACTTTCAACCCTCCTATGGCTGGCGTGTGGATGACCACAAAGCATATACACGTCAATTTACCGGGTTTGGTGGTGAACAGAATGTCGGTGGTTTTGAGGATGGAGTAGAGTATGGTTTCTTCCCGAACGGTGGCGATTTAAGTGTGGCAGTTACCAATGGTGCTGCCGGAGTTGTCGATGGCGATCAGGGTAAAGCGATTACCGCAAGAGGTTTAAAACGTCTGCCTTTGGGGAAACTGAACCTTGCTGTCGGAGCATCATACAGATATGCACAATTTGGAGGTGGGACTGCTCTGAACCAGCGTTGGGGTGGACTTTTCGGTGGGCTGAGTTACGGCAAAATCAGCTATCTGGGCGGAGCTGATTATATCGTAGATTCACCATGGATTGATGCAGGAGAAAATGGAATCCTGGCGTCAAATATCCTTCGTTACCAGTTAGGACGAGGGGTCTATCTGAATGGTCATTATGATTATTTCGATCCCAACCTTGATAAACAATCCGGGGTTTACTGGCGAATGAAAGTGGCTGCTGAACTGATTCCGTATGGATATTTACGTTTCCTGCCTGCAGTTGAATTTAATCATTCCGCAACGGATAGAGAGTATATCTCGGCGGAACTTCAGGTTCATCTCTGGTTCTAATGGTAGATGCTTGTAAAACCAGGTAATCTGCCCAACTGGAGATAATCGTGTTACTGGTATCAAGGAAAGGGTGTAACAGTGGGGACGTTTAAAACCATCACGAGTGCTATAGTTTTGGTAACAATAGCTTTGACAGGTGGAAGTTATGCGGCAACAGAACGATTTGAAATCTATCCTGGCGGTGATAATCATATCGAGTTTTTATCTCGTGCACCACTTGAAACGATAAAAGGTGTAACAGATCAAGTAGAAGGATTTATTGAAATTGATCTCGATAACCTGGGCAATGGTGCTGAGGCTAGAATTGAAGTGGATATGGCTTCTCTCGACACCGACAATGTGACACGAAACCGTCACATGCGTGAGAATCATCTTGCCACCGATAAATTTCCGAAGGGATTTTTTGCTTTAAAAAATATCATTCAACCATCCAGTACAAGTTTAAAATTCAGTCAACCGGTAAATTTACAGGTAAATGGGGAGTTAACCCTGCGTGGGGCAACCAGGAATATCAATGCATCTGTTACCGCTAAGCTCTCTGAAAACCGAGATTCGATTTATATAACCGCATCATTTATCGTTCCCTTGACGGACTACGATATCCCTCATCCAAAATTTCTTGTGACCAAACTGTCCGATAGTCATGAAATTACCGTAAAGCTGGTTGCAAAAAGATAGAAGTACCCGAAAATTTGAATTTATTATTAAAGAATGGGAGTTTGAAGATGAAAGTAATCTATCGCGATAAAATACTATTGTTATTTCTCATACTATTCGGTTTAATAGCCATTATTCCAGTAGAAGCAGAAGAGATGAGTTTTCTAATTAAGGCAGGTGACCCCAACCTGGTCAAATTCACCTCAGAAGCAAAACTTGAAACTGTGATGGGTGTTACCAATAACATTACTGGCAGTATGAGCTTTGACCATGAAAACTTAAAAGCGGGAGTGAGTGCTGAATTCACTGTCGATATGGCTTCCATCGATACTGATAATTCGATCAGGAATGGTCACATGCGTGATAATCACCTGCACACATCACAATTTCCATTCAGTAAATTTATCATGAAGGGTTTCAAAGGTGACCCTCCATCCGCTTTGATAGCCCACGAGAAAATAGAGTTTTCAATTGTGGGTGATTTTACGCTTCATGGGATCACACATGAGATTGAACCAGAGATTGTCGCAACATGGAAACCTGACAAAAATATGGCTGAAATAGAAGCCCATTTTGTCGTGAAGCTGGCGGATTACGACATTCCACGTCCTAAGTTTCTCATCTTAAAACTGGATGAGGAACAGAAAATCGACATCAAATTTCAAGCGATCAAAAAATAATCAAATCGTATTCATACAGTTTTAGGGGATAATGCTCATGAGATGGTTGTCTTTAATTTTACTTATTGGATTGTTAGCAGTAGTTGCAGGTTGTAGTGATATGGGGGATAAACTGGTCACCCCGAATCAGAACACACCGCCCCCAGATATCGATCCTACCTGGGTGGATGATGTCAGCCCGATCTTCACCACAAATTGCACTCCTTGTCATGTCGGCTCTACTCCTCCGACAAATGGATTTGATGTGAGTGATTATAATGCTGTGATCACAAAAATAAGTCTCGCAGGTAATTCGATTGTAACACCTGGCGTACCTGATGATAGCGAACTTTATTTAAGACTCACTGGCGACGGTTTTTCACAGATGCCACCAGGAACTCCATTGTCTTCTGAGGATGTCGATCTGATTCGTCAGTGGATAGAGGATGGTGCTCCTGAAAATGCAACACCTTGATAATAGATGATTCATTAAAATGCGTTCCGCAACATCTTCGGATGTTGCGGAACATCTTTTCACCCGAAACATAACGTTTCTCGAAAGTAATGTCCGAGCGCGTCATGCCAGCATTGTGTTAGCTGGCATCCAGGAAGGAATTATTATTGATTTCAGCTCTGATTGGAAGACGGTAATCCGAACGATACCAACATATAGCAGTTTAGCATAAGTCAAAAATTCCAAGAATCGGTATAGAATCAAAATATTTGTCGGATTACACTGTCCTACTTATATTCCATCCCGACAATAAACTCTCTGATCTTTCCCGCATGATATTCCATCGTTGCTTGCGGTCCTGTTCCCTTAAAAAACCAGGGTCCATCAGGAGTCATAATGATCGCAGAGAAATTCATCATATTGGCACGTTCCGGTTGTTGAGGCATTCCCGGCATCGTGGATGCTTTCATCGTTCCGGTAAAACTGACCAGTATCACCTTCATGCTATCGACCAGAATTTCTTCACGTTTCGCTTTTTCTGAAATTGGTGTGTTGTCCTTACTGGCGAACTGACCATACCATCTCTGCAAATTTGCTTCCACACCACCAGCGTCCGGTCCAAAATAAAATACTGTAAGTTCACCGGGATCAACCCCATTATTGGGAGAATTGAGAACAAATTGCGCTTGACGCATACGGCTCTGTGGCTCAACCTGCACCCAACCAGAGGGCACTTTTCCCTTCAACCTTCCAATGTTGACCTCACCACCTGTTGGCTGAGTTGTGTTATCAAGTAAATCACTTAGTTTACCCTGTGGTCCCGGGTCACGAGATAACGGAATTCGTTCCGGTTTTTCACCACATCCGAAAATCAAAAGGATCATGATTATCAAAAATAACGACGAGAATAATTTTACCTTGAGCATTAATATCTCCTGAGTTTTATTTGAAATAGCCTGTAGGGAAGATACAACCACCTTAAATAATTTCAACCATTAACTTGCGTTGCTTACGCTCTGCAATCATATTTCGTTTCACAGATAAAATGGAGTCACTCGAAAAAGGAGTATGAGATGAAGCACTTGCCAGTGATACAACAAAAATTGGCGGAAATGAATATTGACGGTTGGTTACTCTATGATTTCCGTGGAAACAATCCAATCCTCGCCCAGATATTTGGGATGGAACTACCTACAACTCGACGGATGTACCTGTCAATCCCCCAAGACGGAAAACCAGTTGTAGTTGCAAGTGTGATTGATGAGTCTCAGGTAAAAAAGATTGGCGTTGAAATCCTTTATTACCACACCTGGCAGGAGATGCATGAGCTTCTTCAGAATACTGCTCTTGTCGGGATGAAAAAAGTGGCAATGGAATACTCACCCGGATGCACCATCCCGGTTGTATCACTTGTGGATGCCGGCAGCGTTGATAAAATTCGGGATTGGGGAATTGAAGTTGTCTCATCGGCAAATATCGCACAATATGTCACTGCACAGTGGAGCGATGAAGCATATCAAATCCACAAAGGTACCGCCAGAAAAGTAGCTTGCATAAAAGATGAGGCGTTTGATCTAATCTTTTCTCATCTACGAGAAAAAAAGATCATTACAGATGTTGATGTCATGGAGTTTATCCGACATCGTTTCGCCAACGAAGGGTTGAAAACACCCACCGGCCCAATCGTTGCTACCAATGAACGCAGCGGTGACCCTCATTTTGAGCCGAATGCCGCTTACCCCAATCCCATTCACAAGGGCGATTGGATATTGATTGATCTCTGGGCTCGAGTGCCTGGGAATAGGAATATCTTCAGCGATATCACATGGGTTGGATATGCAGGGGAGAATGTTCCTCAGAAACATCAGGAGGTCTTTGATATCGTAACTGGAGCACGGGACCAAGTTGTTGAAATTTTACGCGAACGTCTCGGGAATGGCGAACAAATACAGGGTTGGGAACTGGATCAGATCGCAAGGGATCACATTGCCAAAGCTGGATATGGCGACTATTTTATCCATCGAACAGGGCATAGCATCGGCCCGGGGCATCATTTACACTGTCTTGGTGTAAATCTCGATAACTACGAGACACATGATACCCGTCTCATTTTACCAAAAACCGGCTTTTCGGTTGAGCCGGGAATTTATCTGCCTGAGTTCGGTGTTCGCTCTGAAATTGATGTTTACATCTCGCAAAATGGAGTGGAAATTACATCACCGATCCAGCAAAAAGTGATCACCATGTAACCTGAAATGATTCTGTTCATTTCGTGGTTCCATTCTGGCTTGGGATTTTATCCTCAAACAACCGTAGCGCGGTGAATTACGCTGCATTGAAATGCTCTCATCCTCGTGCCAGCCAATTAGGAGCCCGATGCTTCAGCATCGGGCTCCCATCTGGAAAACGTTTAGACAGTTCCAATCGTTAAGTTCAGGCTCCGATCTGCGATCTCTTCCAATAGCTCAGAACAGAACTGTTCGACTGGCAACGCTTCGGGTACACGCACGCCATCTCGTCGACGGACATTTACAGTCCCCGCCTCAACTTCTTGCTCACCCACTACAAGCATGTAAGGAGTATATAGCTTCTGATGGTCACGGATACGTTTATTCAGGCTCTCATTCCGCATATCGGTTTTCACACGGATTCCCAAACGTTTCAGATCACGCCGTACACTTTCAGCATAGTCACCAAAACGTTCGGTACTTATAGGAATCACGACCACTTGAGTTGGTGCAAGCCAGCTCGGGAATTTTCCAGCGTAATGTTCGATGGCAATTCCGATAAATCGTTCCAGACTGCCAAAAATCGCACGGTGGAGCATCACTGGGCGTTGCTTCTCACTGTTGGAATCGACATAAGTGAGGTCAAAACGTTCCGGCATGGAAAAATCGATTTGAATAGTACCACACTGCCAGACGCGTTTGATCGCATCCTGAATATGCACATCAATTTTGGGACCATAAAATGCTCCATCGCCCGGATTCAGTTGATACGGCAATTCAAGTTCTGCCAACGCTTCACGCAGCACCTTTTCACCATGTGCCCACTGCTCATCAGTTCCGATGCTCTTTTCCGGGCGAGTGGACAATTCAAACGTATAGTTGGTAAACCCGAAATCGTTATACACCTCCTTCAGCAGTTCCAGGCAGTCGATGACCTCCTTGATCGCCTGGTCGGGAGTGCAATAATGATGCGCATCATCCTGGGTAAAACTACGTACACGGAACAGACCCGACAACACACCGGATTTTTCATGACGGTGAACTAACCCGAATTCAGCCATACGAATCGGCAAATCGCGATAAGAGTAATAGCCATTCTTATAGACACGGGTACCACCTGGGCAGTTCATGGGTTTGACAGCAAATTCACTTTCATCAATATCGGTGAAATACATATTCTCTTTGTAATGCTCCCAGTGACCGGACTCATGCCACAACTGTTCGTTAAGAATGATGGGAGTACGAATCTCTTCATAATCACGATCATGCAGTTTCTCGCGCATGTATTCGAGAATATTATTAAAGAGTACGCTTCCACCATTGTGCCAGAATGGGAAACCGGGTCCTTCAGGCTGAAAACTGAAGAGGTCTAGTTGTGGACCAAGTTTTTTATGGTCACGTTTTTTTGCCTCTTCAAGCTGAAGCAGATACGCTTTCAGGTCTTTTTTATCAAAAAATGCGGTGCCGTAAATTCGCTGTAACATTGGATTTACTTCATTCCCACGCCAGTATGCTCCCGCAACACTCAGCAACTTGAAGGCTCCGATATACCCAGTTGAGGGCAAATGCGGCCCTCGGCACATATCGGTAAAATCATCCTGCGAATAGAAGCTCACCACCTGATCGTTCAGGTCACGAAGCAGTTCACGTTTGAATTCTGCTCGTTGCTGACCGAAAATCTCCTCCGCACCATCCTGATCGGTTTCCATACGTTCCAGGTGGTAGTTCTCTTTGATGATATTCTTCATCTCCGCTTCGATGGCGTCAAAATCATCTGGAGTCAAAGTATGTTCAAGATCAAAATCGTAATAGAAGCCATCCTCAATGGTCGGACCAATGGCAAATTCCACATCCTTGAAAATGCGCATCACCGCCTGTGCCATAACATGAGCCGCAGTGTGACGGAGTAGATGTAATGCTTCGGGGCTGTTATCTTTGACGATATAATTTACTTCCCCACCACCGTGCAAAGGGGTGTGCATATCATAAATTTTACCATCCAACTGAATTCCGATCACCTTCTTCTGTATTTTGCCGGCATACTCCAGCAATTGATCAGCTTTAGCACCTTCTGGAAGGTCTACCTGCTGATCGCCTTCAACAACAAAGTGTAACGACATTTTCCTGCTTCCTTATATTCAAAAGTATTGATTATAAATATTGTTACGTGCAAGCAACTCATCTCTTACCCAAATGATGAAAGTACATCCCTATATTCTCTCAGGCAAGGTATTCATTTTCATTTTGATTTATTGTTTGAACTGACACTCTCAACCAAATATCTCTCCTATGTACTCAAGAACCCGATTTGCTGGTAACTCCTCAACTTGCCTCCTTGAACTGGTAAAGCTACATTCGTGCTGGTTGATTTACTCAACTGGAATGACAGATTGGCCCTGGATTTATCCAGGATCTAATAAATCTGTTACCTGAGATTTTAGACAGGGGTCGAGTCCAATGCCAACAGTTAAAGCATGAGCAAAAGACCACTAAAAGTAAAACCAATACTATAAAATGAATGAAATATTGAGGAAAACATGAATACTCTCCATACCCTCGAACTACCAATTCCGAAATTATCCAGTGGAAAAGTACGCGAAATTTTTGATGTCGGCGATGGTTTTATCCTGGTGGTAACCACAGACCGACTCAGCGCGTTCGATGTCATACTCGATGACCCCATTCCAAGCAAAGGTTTTGTGCTAAACCAGATGTCGCTATTCTGGTACAACCGTTTCCGCGGGCTGGTTCCCAATACAGTCCTGATGAGCGATCCTGGCATGATGGGGCTCGGTGAAGAAATCCCTGAAGACCAGGTAGCACAACTTCATGGACGGTCGGTTTTGATGAAACGTGCGGACGTGATTCCCATCGAATGTATCGTACGTGGCTATTTGGCTGGTTCCGGGTACAAAGATTATATGCGTGAAGGCACCGTGGGCGGTCATAAACTGCCAGCAGGTTTGAAAAAAGCGGATCAACTCCCCAATGCGATCTTCACCCCCTCCACCAAGGCAACCGAGGGTCATGATGAAAATATTACTGTCGCCCAGGCTGCAAACCTTGTAGGCGAGGAAATCACCAAAAAATTAGAGAAACTTTCATTAAAGATATATACTGAAGCAGCAAAATATGCGTTGGAACGTGGGATTATCATAGCTGACACCAAATTTGAATTTGGGATACTTGATGATGAGATTGTGTTGATTGATGAGGTGCTCACCCCCGATTCAAGCCGTTTCTGGCAAGCGGACAAGGTTGTCCCCGGTGAAGAACCTGCCAGCTATGACAAACAGATCGTACGCAATTGGTTGGAAGCAAGTGGATGGGATAAAACACCTCCCGCACCCAAATTGCCGCAGGATATCCTGGATAAAACATCAAACGCCTACCAGGAGATTTTCAGCAAGATTACTGAGAATGAATTGATTACTTGATATTTAAGTGTTATCAGTGAGTGTGGCCTGTAGCTTGCTGCAGGTTACATGTCATTTGACTGAAACTGTTCTACAGCTAAAAGTTTCTAGCAGCCTGCAAGATATGGTTTGTTTCAGTTTTCAAGCAATTTCTTAGTTTGCTCTTACTGTGAATACCCCTTATACCATGAGGGGAATTGAAAGGGGATGTGGATTGCTGGTATGAGCAATGACACTTATAACCGCCATCTTGATCGACAATATTCATGACCGTGACGGTCATGCTACAAAAACGTCAATCCCTAAGCCAAAGCGGTAACATGTAGAACGGGCGTCTCGCCCGTGGATGATTAAAACTATCCAGCTATGATCCACATTACCGCTCCCTAGAGGTACGTTCCTTCTCGGGATCACATCGCACGCAATGCCGAATTATCTGAGAATTACAAACAAATAAGGGCGAATTGTTAGACTACTATACCCCGGGATCAATATCTGGGGATACGCAATCTTGATCGACTATATACATGACCGAGACGGTCATGCTACGAAAACATCAATCCGTAAGGGAAACATGTAGAACGGGCGTCTCGCCCGTCGATGAATAAAACTATTCCCCTACGATTCACATTACCGCTTCTTGGAGGTACGTTCCTTCTGAGGATCACTTCGCACGCAATGTCGAACTATCCGAGAATTACAAACAAATGGATGCTGAATTGTTAGACTACTATACCCCGGGAACAATATCTAGGGCTACGCAATCTTGATCGACTATATTCATGACCGTGACGGTCATGCTACGAAAACGCCAATCCCTAAGGGCAACATGTAGAACGGGCGTCTCGCCCGTGAATGAATAAACTATTCCGCTACGATTCATATTACCGCTTCCTGGAGGTACGTTCCTTCTCGGGATCGCTTCGCACGCAAAACAAAAAGGATATGCCACAACGGAGTGTGGCGCTCCAATGAGATGCTCCGGCTCTGTTCCCTGAACTCACCTGTATCTATTTCGGGATTTTGATATTGTATTGATCGAGTTTACGGTCGAGCGTCGTACGGGCGATATTCAGCAACTCACAGGTCTTTTTCTTTTTCCAACCGGTTTTCTGGAGTGCGTACTGGATATAACGTCTTTCGATCTCTTCAAGTGCAACAAGTTCATCGGGAAATCCAAATTCACGGAATACCTCTCCACCACCCTTTTTATCCAGCATATCGGGAAGATATTCCGGCAACAATGATTCCCCTTTTGCCATCACGACCGCATGACGCAGGACATTTTCCAGCTCACGCACATTTCCCGGGAAATCGAACCTTTTTAACGATGTCATGGTCTCAGGGTCGATACGTTTTATTTTTGCTCCCAGGTCACGGTTGATTTTGTCAACCAGAAACTCCACCAGGCTTGGGATGTCATCCTTACGTTCACGCAGGGGTGGAACTTCGATACGTACCACTGCGAGACGGTAATAGAGGTCTTCACGGAACTCACCAGCTTCCACCATTTTTTCCAGATCACGGTGTGTTGCTGCAATCACTCGCGCTTCGAGGGTTATTTGTTTTGACCCGCCGACACGATAGAATTCCCTTTCCTGCAGCACACGTAACAACTTCGCCTGCATTCCAAGTGGAACATCCCCAATTTCATCGAGGAAGAGGGTGCCGTCTCCACAAACCTCAAATTTTCCGCGTGTCGTGGCAATCGCACCAGTAAATGCACCTTTTTCATGCCCGAACAGTTCGCTTTCAAACAACCCTTCTGGAATCGCACTGCAATTTACAGGTATGAAAGCTGCTTCCCTGTAGGGACTGTTGTAGTGTACAGCCTTTGCAATCAGTTCTTTTCCGGTACCTGATTCGCCCTGGATGAGAACACTTACGCGACTGCTGGTAACCTGCCCGATTGTCTTGAAAATCTCCTTCATGGAAGGTGTCGAACCGATGATATTGTTCATCTGGTACTGCGAGGAAATTTCGGTGATGATTGTATTCAGACGGCGTTCACGCTGGGCGGTTGAGAGCGCACGTTCGATCATCAATTCAAGTTCATCAGTGTCGATAGGCTTGCAGACATATTCAAAGGCACCGAGCTGCATGGCACGAATGGTGGTCTGCATGTCGTCATACGCTGTGATCATGATGATAGGGATATCAAGACCATTCTGCTTTACCCTGTCCAGAAAGGTGAGACCATCTACTTTGGGCATACGTATATCGCTGATAATCAAGTCTGGAGTCATTTTATCCAGACGAATGAGTCCAGCTTCGCCATCATGCTCGATTGTCCAGTCATACTTCCCCTCACCGACATTCAACTCGATTGATTCTGTTAGTTTGATATCATCATCGATTAACAGGATATTTTTCATCTCTCTCCCTGCCTGCCATGTAATTAACTTCTTGAATTCAAACCGGCATCATGTTGTAGACATCACGATCCTTGGTCCAAATGGATATTGCATTGTGGGTGGTTGCGAGGGCAACCTCATGGTAAATACCGCTCCTTTTCCCGGCTCACTTGTCACTTCCAGCTCTCCACCATGCTCCTGAACTGCCTTTAAAGCATTTGCCAATCCAAGTCCTGTTCCCTCAGCTTTTGTCGTAAAAAAGGGATTGAAAACATCACGCAGGTTTTCCTCAGGAATACCTGGACCGGAATCTTCCAACTTTATTACAACACCATCCCCAACAGAATCAGCGTTTATGGAAAGTTTCCCACTTTCACCCATTGCCTGAGCGGCATTAACAATAAGATTCATCAGCGCACGAATGATCTTATTCTGATCCACCATGATCGTGGGCAATTCTGCGGGGATATTGGTTGATACTTCGATATGGTGAGCAACCACTTCACCTGTTGTCAGATTGAGACTATGTTCTACCAGCTCAGCGATGCTTGAGGAACAGAGATCGAGACGAGTACGTTTTGCATACTGTGTCACCTCGCTGACGGTGTTATCGAGGCGATGAATTTCATCCAGACAGATTTTTACTCGTCTACGATTTCGCTCATCCAGATCCGCTTTGTATAGACCTTGCAGATTGATTTTCAAGCTGGAGAGTGGATTTCGTATTTCATGTGCAATGCCCGAGGCTAACTGACCAATAGTCACCAGTTTCTCTGCTTCGAAGAGCTTCTGGTTCGCTTCTGAAACCTTACGTATCAGCATCACTTGTTCGATTGCATTGGTAACCAGCGGGATAAACTCCTGCATCAGGTTAAAAAAACTCTGCCCGAACTCCTCACCATCTACACGAGACCCCAGCATGAACTGCCCTACAAGACGGTCACGTTGCGCAAGCATTTCACTATACTTAGCCTCTCCAGGTGAGAGGAATTCGGTGTCATCCTGCTTTCCCCACTCTTCATCCTCTCGTACACGTTCCACGCTCATCTTGAAATCGTCCCCATGCAGACGTACATGAGAGACTTCCATCCCAATGGAGAGGTCATAATAGAGAGTCAACTGCGCGTCATCCACCTGGAAGAGATTGTGAGCTTCAGTGACGATGATTTTTGCCACCTGAAAAGGATCAATCTCCTCCTCAATCCGTTGACGAATTTCGTTGAGTCTGTTCTGAAACTTCTCTTGCGGAACTGGAAAAGAGGATTTCATTCTTGTTCCATACTGTGGCTATTCCTGAGATTCGGCAAACATTTTCGCGCGTAGTGCAAAGGGAGGTTTAATTCCAAGCTCCAAAGATCGTTGAAATGCTTTTTTTGCTTTTTTTGTTTTTCCCATCTGAATGTAAACATCACCCTCAACCCAATAGGGCAATGGTTCGTTCTGCCAGATCGTTTTTGCCTCTTTTATAAACCGCAACGCCTTTTTAGTATCCGCTTTCATCTTGTTTTTTACCAGGATTTCCGCCTGAACGAGCTTCAGTTTGGCACGGTATTCCGGGTTCGCTGCGAAGTAGTGACGTGCTGTACGGAAAGCAGTGTAGGCATCTTTCCAATTATAGACAGCCATTTTCAAACGACCATCTCGTGCCGCTTCATCCGCCATACGTATCCGTTTTTCAACAAGGCTCAGTTTATGACGTATCGCTGAGGATTGATCATGACGTACAAGTTCTTTTTGCAGCATATCTTGGGCGAATTCGAGGGAGCCTGATTTCAATGCTAATTCAATGAGTTCCCTGCGAAATTTGTCTTCTTCCAAGTCTGCTGCAATCGGTTCAAAGATATAGATTGCTGTCAAGGTATCTTTTAATTCAATCGCCCTGTTCCCAGCGGTCATCCTGACATCCCGGTCATCCGGGTGTTGCTGCAAATAACGCAGAGCTTCAATTAACTCTTCCTGTTCAGGCTGAATAGGAAGTGGCGGTAATATCTTTTGTGTTCCAGCACATCCAGCAATCAAAAAAGCAGCAATAATGATCGTAAGTGCTGTAGTGGTCTGTCTCACATGCATTGAATGTTGGCAGTGGACTTGTCCAATCTCTAATATCTCAAGTAATGGACTTATCCTTTGAATGTGGAAGTTTGCTATGATGTTTTTCATATTTATATCTTTTATTCCGATGTAATTTCATAAAAATCAATTCCCTAAAAATAAGAGAACGGTCTAATACATTACATATTCAACATTTACTGAACTACTACTATAGTTTGTGCTGTTTGGACAAGATCACCTCGTGCATTGTAATAGTTAGCTTCAACAACTCCTCGTCCAGGGATACCGGAGGAGAATTGTATGGTGCCATCAAGACCATCTGAATCATCAGGATTTGTAAGTGCACGGTCAGTTGGTTCGATCACACCAAACGAATTATTTGGATTTCCGAGTTCATAAGACCTGAAGCGAATTTCTTTTCCATCTGATGGTATAAATTGTCCTTCCTGGCTGCCGTAAAAGTGTTTGCAGTAAATGGTACCTGGGAAACCAGTAATCAAAGTATCTGGATTCACACTCACTTCAAGTGTGTATGCTGATTCAAGCACACTGATGCCAAAGAAGACAGAATCCACGCTTCCGCCATACCCCGAAAGCTGTATTGCGGTAAGCTCTGCACTCCCAATTTCTGAACTATAAAAAATCGATTCTGGCCACATGCCATAATAATTTGTGGTGTCTGTATAAACTGTATCGTGATTAACGTAACCAACCATAACTGAATCGGATTCAACACGAATTCGGAAAGGGATATTGTGCTGAGGAATTCCATTTTCATCCTGAACCACCAGAGTCAAATGCGTTCCTTCCTCAATTTCAACAGCACCACGTACCGCTCCAAATACAATTGAGTACTCAACTGGCTCTACATACCCAACACCTCCCCCGCCACCCCGATCACAACTGATCACAGTTATAATTGACACAAGGAAAAGTACTGATGCCCACAATTGGAAGCCGTTATTTTTCACAACGTAACCCCTTGGTATTTCTAAAATTATTTTCGCGAGAATGAGTCTCTGATTCAGTTTATCAACAGCTTCAGGATGACTCTAATTTTAAATGCTACTCTTGAATACTCGTTCCGGCAAACGAGTACTCACATATAGTGAAATAATACCTGTCAATGTCCCTGCAACGATACTCAAAAACAGGCTGGGGATTGCGGCTAGAAGCACCATGCTGTCGCGAACGATAAGTAGTGCGACCAGTCCAAATTGGGTGATCATGTGCATCCAGGCACCGAAAACTGATACTCCAACCATGCTAATTCTGGTACCAGCAATACTTTTTAACGTTCCCATTGATACAATCGCAACAATCGCTCCCCCCAAAGATAGCAGGAAGACCGGATTCAGCCATGTACTGAAAAGAATTCCGATAAGAAAAACTCTGAACAGGTTTACCAGCACCGCATCACGAAATCCCATTCTATAAAGAACAATCAGAGCTACACTGTTTGCCAGACCAAGTTTAATCCATGGCAGAGGAAGTGGAATCAACCGTTCCAATCCTGCAATAACAGTAGCACAGGCAACCCACAAGCCCAACCTGACAATCCGTGTTACAGAAGGATATTGCCCGGATTTTACTGCAACCAAATCCAAACCATTCACCACGGTTTCATCCAGTTACTCCATCAACTCCAACTTGCGATGATGATTGTACCCGCACCGTTACATGGTTTGGCACACATATCAGCATCTGACCGGATAAATGAATACTCCCCATTTTCACACAAATATGATTTGTACAGGGTGAGGATTCTATTCGAACGCCTTTTTCTTCAACAACGATAACGGTCTCACCCAGAACACCATCTATCGAATAACGACCATTTTTTTCGAGGTCGAGGGTGAGCTTTTTGGTATCATCCAGCCAGACGATTGCCGAATCTCCCGGCTTACTCTCTGAAGCTGCAAATAGGAGTGATCCGCTAACCAGACCCAGAATGAGGATCAAGATTAGATCACCCAACTTGAATATACTTTCGATAGTACGAATCTGCTACTCGAAATTTTGTGAACTGATTTTTCATTTATTTCTAATGTATCTATATGATACAATTCTTTTCGTGTGTTGTTCAATGCTACACTGAAATTCGACCTCCACAAGAAATGTGCTCCAGAGAATAATATCTTCATATTTCAATGTGCTGAATGACTGGATGTTATTTACTCCTCCCTGCTATATTGTTATAAACCAATTTTTCTTTGATGAGGCTTTCTATGAAACGGTTTCTCTTCTTCATGTTGCTGGCTAACCTGCCGCTCAAGGGTATTTGCCTGGAGTATGACTACTCTTTTGAAACTTCCCAGAACCAGATCATTCTGCAGTCAATCTTAATAAGTGTGATTGATTTTTCCAGTGAAGATAAAATAAGAGATCAATTGAATTTATGGTTTCAGGAGGGGATGCCGGATATAAAACAACTTGTCCGTCTGCCTGACAGAGGTAAAATCGAAGTTAGCGTTGATGTTCAAGAATTTGAAAATATAGAAGTTAATGAAGATATCAGGTATAATTACAGCAATATACTCAAAATAACAGAACGGTCGGTTTACCAAATACATCCATTTACAATTAGCGATCCAGCGATATTGGGAAATAACCGTATTGTCTCAATTCATTTCCCTCCATTTGAAATTAGCGAAAATTTGTCAGATATCCGTCTGATAAAACGATTGGAATTCAGGATTACCGTTCACCCGGAAACGGGAATCAACGAGATATCCGACCATAAGTACTATTTGAATTCCTCTATCAATCGACTTTTAGCAAACCTTCTCGGGTATGCCCAAAATGAACTTGACAGCGAGTTACCCTTTCAACCAAAAGCCGTTGTTGTGCTTAGGAATTCACCCCAATTAATGGGTATCCTGCAACCCTGGTTTGAGTGGAAAAACGAGAAGGGCTGGGAACTGGAGCTGCTAACAGAAGAGGATGTGCCCGATTGGAATCGTTTTGAAATTCGGGATGAACTGGTTAGAAGATATAATGAAGCGGAAAATCCATTTCAATATGTTGTAATTGTTGGTGATTCAGAGGGTCCATTTTCTGTTCCACCCGGATCAGCAGGTATCGAAGGACAAGGCATGTACGGTGCCGGTGATCACGCCTATTCAACCCTCGTTGGAGATGATGTACTTCCTGATGTCGGGCTTGGTCGAATCAGTGTTGAACAGCTCAGCGAACTTCGTACTTATGTGAACAAAGTCCTGGAATATGAGAAGCTCGCTGGTGACCAGGGAGACTGGTTGTCACGTGGGATGGTTTCGGCGGGATCAGAAGTTTCGGGTGTCAGCACAATTTATCTGGGGAGATATGCTCGTGATCTCATGCTTGCTGGTGAGTATGCGAATGTCGATACCGCCTGGTAC
>JAIOHU010000156.1 GCA_019912845.1 bacterium | reverse complement strand
GTACATAGTTGATCTGATATAATTTTTCGCATGGCTGAAAAACACCGAGGCGTAGACGCTCTTTACCGCGATCAACAGGGATTCAAGCCGGAGTTCCAGACTCTCTTCATTGTTGGGTATCATAAAGGTCTCATAGATACCTGCAAAAGGGTGGTACTGCGAATCTTCAAGCAAACTGGAAGAACGGACAGCCAGGGGATAATCAGCTATTTCAAGGAATTTGCGAATATCATCTTCGTGCTCAACAGGAAAAGGTGAGTGCAGAAATCGTTGCAGAATTTTCACATCATCGTTTTCATTGAGAGCAAAACTGACCAGATCGTTAGTTTCAAGGAATTTATCAAAAACATCCGTGGAAAGGACAACAGTAGGCGGAACACCAATATAAATGCCTGGGAGTCGGTCACGTGCTCCATATTTGTCAAGTAGATGATTTATAAATGCGAGACCTCGTGCCTTCCCTCCCAATGAACCACCGCCTATTCGCACAAACCCGCTTCCGCTATCCATATACTCAGGCTTGAAATCAGCGACAACACCTTTCACACGATCCTGCCTGAAGGAACGGAGGGACTTAACGATATATTCACGCAGTTTCTTCGGGCTTGAGAAATCTGAAACTTTGCTTGGTTTTAGTTTCTCAGCAAGACTGAATTCCGTCCTCGCTTTCAACCAACCTGAGAAATGGTCACGCTCAGCATGAAAGAGTAAACTTCGTTCATCTATGTATTTGAGCTTTTCCTCTAAAGATTTCAGGTTGTTGGCACTGTCTATAACCTCTCCATCAGGTGATCTGAACAAAAAATCTCCAAAACTGAAATTATCCGTCATAAATTCGCGGAGATCGCTTAAAAGTGTTGTGGAGTTTTTTTGCAAAAAATGGGCGTTTAATTCATGAGCGACTGCTTCATAACGGGGTTGAAAGGATTGAATCATAATAGGGAGGTCGGGACGTCTATCACGTATCACTTTTGCCAGGATGGTACCTGCCTCTGAGTTTTTAACTCCATTCATCTCATATTCAACATCCGTAATAACACCAAGAACGGTTTTTTCGTAGCGGTTATAAAACTCAATCGCCTCTTCATAGCTGGTACAATGAAGGATTTTGGGGCGAGCAGCCATGCGTAGCAGTTTATGAGCCAGGTTCAAGCCATCATCAAGGAGTCTCTGAGACTGTTTCATGACTTCTGTGTAAATCATTGGCAGAAATGAAGAGTAGAAGCGGATATTATCCTCGACCAGGATAATTGACTGTACACCCATTGCCCAGGTATCGTGCTCAACATTGATGCGATCTTCGACAACTTTCACGATAGCCAGTAGAATTTTAAAATTCCCTTGCCAGATATATATCTGATCAAACACAGAAGTATCTTCTACTCGTCGCAAAGCTTCCAGTTCACGGTCATCAAACAGGAGTAGAATTATCGGGGTATCAGGGTATTTCTCCTTCGCCTTTTTTGCAAATTCGACTACCCTCATTTCACCAATATTCATGGTTGTCAAAATGATATTGAACCGTCTATCGCCTTCGAGCATGGTGAGTGCTTCCTTACCGTTCGAAGAACGTATCAATCCAGGGACATGATAGAGATTCATGTCAGTAAACTCACTGATCATCTGCTCATCGATACGTCCATCCTGAGCGAGCAGAAATGAATCATACAGGCTGGAAACCAGAAGAATTTCGCGAACTCTTTTCTGCATGAGTTTCCGAAATTCTGTAGTTGGATGAAATGAATTCTCCTCATGATCAAATGAGGGAAGGTCAATAACGTCTTTTAGGGATTCCAGTTTCTTCATTTGGATATTATCCACCTTGCTGAAGGGTTGAGAGTTGTACCGAACTTAGGCTAAAAATATACTGTTTCATGTGAGAAAGTGAAACAAGAGGGGAGAGGGAGTGTTAAGAGATCAAATCTTGATAAGCTAACTGAAGTACTCTTCAATCAATCGCCTGATCTCTCGATTTAAGAAGTTTTTCTGTGGTGTAGTCAGTCCTGCCCATTTGCCATGAACCTGAATTATTTCTCTATCAGAGCGCTTTCTTGAACGAAGAATATTGAGAATGGGGTAGTTTAATTTTTCCCAGATTTGTTCAGACGAATTAATTTTAGCTTGTTTTACCTCGGATATGTGCTCGTCCTCGGTAACCAGACGTGCGCCTCCTAACGATAAATCCAACAGTTTCGCTTTTATACGAGCCCCGGTTTCGGGGACTGTAAGAGTTACTTCCATCTGAACTGGCACACGAATACTTCCTCTTCGAATCGCACGGGTGCCCAAACGGTGAACATCTCGTTGACGATTAAAATAGATTTTCATACCGAAATAAATGAATCCGATCAACAACAGCAACGCAATAACCGTCGCCACAATCTCAGTATTTGAAGGCTTCGGCAGCTTCATGTAATCTATTAGACTTAGTATCAACAATACTTACACTCCTGATAGTCGTAGTTACATTCTAACATAAGCAGTAGAAATGGGATATTCCAGAATCTACGATAAAAATTAGTTTTCAAGTATTCTGAATGGATTTGTAAATACCCAACCTCGACCTTTCCTGTGTGCTTCCACACGCCACACTCCTTCAAGGCCCGTTGAATAACTGAAGGATTTTCCTTTCATCTGTAATACGGTTCGACCATTTCTAATGAGTTTTAAATCAGCCTCAAGGGGTGAGTTTACTTCAAAGGTAACATTAGTGCCAGGGTTAAAACGCTTGACAGGAAAAAAATACTCCCTATCCACAACTGCATGGAAACGAAAACCAGATGCTTCACCAACTCGCCTGTTCGAACCAAAATGAGCACCGCTTCGGAGTGCATCAAGAACCTGCTTTTCGGCAATTTTGTGTTCGTTTTTATTCAGAGGTTTTTTCAGCATAAGATGAGTTACCAAGCTGCTGAACTGAACTTTATAATGAAATACTTTAAGACTGATTAAGCCCTTGAGAAGTGGATATTCCAAGGCATGTGCATCTACTCCGACATAACCAATTACCGGTTTTGATAAATTCAATCTATCCCAGACAGCGAGAGTTTCGGGGTCGGGTCGGGTTAGTGATTTTAATGGATGCATGAACCGGTGAAGTCGGTTAAATTTTGTGAGTCCTTCCACCCATTGCGATAGTTGATTCCAGATTTCTATTCCGTCAATATTTGCATCCCAGGCTGTCCAGGGGTAGGGAGGCATGGACTCAAATTCATCACGTTTCTCGTGTGGATGGGCAATTGCCCCAAAACCACCTAATCTTTGCACCTCGCGTACCATAAAAGAAGGATCGGTTTGATTAGGAACTTCATCTATTCCAAAACAGAGGTAATGGTTTGGATAGTCCGGATCGCCAAGTTCTGAACCAACCAATACAACAACTGGTCCATATATTTTCTCTTCTCCCCGATCTTTTGCCTCCATGTGGCAATGATCGGTAATAATAATCCAATCCAGCTTTTTATGCGCTGCTGCGGCTGCAATTTCTTCAGTAGTCCCTGAACCATCGGAATAAAGCGTGTGCATATGCAGAGCGCCGATGGATTCATATACTTCTGGAGAAGATGAGCTGGATTTACGCATCACAACCCCAGAACATCATTGATACTAATCATCGCATCTCGAATCATCAGCATGAATTCGTCGAGTTCCAGATCGATTTCACTGCAGGCTGCCATTTGATCACGGTCTGCACCAGCAGCAAATCTCTTTTCTTTGAATCTCCTTAAAATAAAGTCTGCATCTAATGCTTTCAGTTTTTTTTCGGGATGCATCAAGGCACAGGCAACAAGGAAACCAGTTGTCGGGTCAACACAGTGGATTGCCTTTTCAATAGTGGTTTTTCGTGGCACAAGCCCTACATGGGCGTGAATGGCATCAAGGATTTCTTCACTTACATCACCACGAGATTCCAACCATCCTCGAGTGATGTAAGTGTGGCGTTGCACATCTTCCAGTGTTTCCTCGTAGTCGAGATCGTGCAATAACCCAGCCAATCCCCAAACATCTGGATCTGCGTCGTAGCGAGGTGCAAGAGCACGCATCCCTGCTTCAACAGCGAAAACGTGTTTTCGAAGATTCTTGTTTTTAAGGTTACTTTTAACGAGTTCAACAGCTTCTTCACGAGACATCAATTTCATATAATACCTTGGATAATCTAAAAGTGTATCGTTAGATTTAGACTTATTTTACTACTTCCATCTTTATCT
>JAIOHU010000155.1 GCA_019912845.1 bacterium | reverse complement strand
TGAGAATTGCAAGGCACCTCAGGATACTCCATATCAGTGCGATTGTTTACTATTCTCAAGATAACGCTGTTCCAATTCTTTACGTTCAGGTAAACCATCCTGTGCTCCATTCTTCTCAACCGACATACCAGCACCTGTGTTCGCCAATGAAATTGCCTCAGTCATTGAGAATCCTTCCCCAAGAAATGCGGCAAGTATACCGCAGAAGGCATCACCCGCACCAACTGAATCACGTACCTTTACCTTCGTACCCTCATAAGAAGTGCGTTTTTTTCCCTCAAACCACTCGACACCACTCTTCCCCAATGTTACAATAATATTTTCAGCAAAGAGCTGAGACCAACTGATATGACGTTCATGTGGAGCGATGGCGAGGTAGTCATCCACACCTAAAATTGCATTCGCTTCTACTTCATTTGGAATAAGAACATCAATGTTTTCTGGAATTGGGGTTGATTTAACTTTAAAGGGCGCAGGGTTGAAAATGATCTTGCAACCATTTTCACGTGCGAGTTTCATGGCAATTTCAACAGTGGAACGTGGCAGTTCATTTTGAATAAGCAACCAGTCAGCCCAGCGAAACGCTTCAACCTGCTCGTGAAGATTCTCACCCTTTAACTTGCCATAGGCACCCGGGCAAGCGGTTATCTGATTTTCGCCTTTCGCATCCACTGCGATAATTGCTTCAGCAGTGGGTTGATCCGGGATAGAGTAAATGCTGGAACAATCAATTCCCGCATCACGGAGGGGATGGAGTACGATATCCGCATTCTCATCATTTCCTACTGCACTGATAAAGCGAACATCAGCGCCTGTCTTTTTAGCTGCAAGAGCTTGATTTGCACCTTTTCCGCCAGGATGAATCTCCTGGTGACTGCCAATAGCAGTTTCTCCCGGTTTTGGTAGATTTTTCACATAAAAGATACGGTCAAGCACTACTGCACCCACCACCAGAATTTTTCCAGGTGCTGCGGGTTTGCTCTCGCTATTCATTAGTTTTTCAACAAGAAGACTAGTTTCAGACATCAATTTTTCCTGTCACGTTCTTCAATTTTACCAATATACAATTTCATGGACTCATTATAACCATGGGATCAGCTTCTTTGTTCTCCTGGCGTATGCATCATATTGCGAAAATATCTGCCTCAACATTCGCTCTTCAACTGTTGCCTTTAGATTGAAAAAGAAATAAAAAATGATTGTGAATGTGAATGCTATTGGCTGTTCAAACCATGTTGCCCAGCCACAGCTTCCGAATATGATGGCAGAATAAATAGGATGACGGCTGATACGATAGATCCCATCCTCAATAAATTCAGCACTTTCTACAGGTTTCGGGAATGGTGAAAGTCTGGAACCAAGTTGAATTATACCCGCCAAAATAACCAAAGCACAGAGAAAAAGAAGCATTAATCCAACGTATCGAATGATCGTCGGAAAGACTGCTGAATGTCTCCCTGGTAATAACACGAAGATCGAGATTAACATAAGTTGCAAAAAGAACCAGCCTTCACCTCTTTTCCCAAGATCAGGAATTCTCATAGGAACCACATTTTCAGCAGGTGCTCTTAATGATTTTTAGAATTCTTTCCGCACAATTACCATCCCAAAGAGGTGGTCGCATCCCCTCTTTCCATTGGCCAGTATTGAGACGATCAAATGCATCCAGTAACGACTTTTTCCCAGGTTTAATCAACTCATTGGTTCCAATATCTATTGTACTTGGACGCTCTGTATTTGGGCGAAGAGTCATGCAGGGAATGTTCAACCAGGTTGTCTCCTCTTGAATCCCACCAGAATCTGTGATCACCCCTCGTGCTTGTGTTACAAGAGAGAGAAAACTGAGATAATCTTGTGGTCCGACAGTAATTACATGAGGATGGTGCCTGAGAGTATTTAACAAATGCCATTTTTTCAAGCTGGCTTTAGTTCTCGGATGGATGGGGAAGAGGATATTGTGATCGTTTGCGATCTCGAGGAGTGCCTCCACAAGCTCCTCCAAGACATCCTTACTATCAACGTTAGACGGTCGGTGAAGTGTCACCAGTAAATAACTGCCCTCATCGAGTCTGAATTTTTTCCAGGCGACTAATTCTTCGGCTTTCGGTAACAGGTGAACCAGCGAATCTATCATCACATTGCCCACCAGATGAATCTTGGCGGAGTCAATCCCCTCATTTGCAAGATTAACAACCCCAGCCTGTTCGGTTACGAAAAGCAGGTCGCTAAGTTGATCGGTTACAATACGGTTGATTTCTTCGGGCATACTGCGATCAAATGAACGGAGACCGGCTTCGACATGAACGATTTTAATCCCAATTTTTGCTGCAACCATGGCAGCCGCAGCGGTTGAGTTTACATCACCCAGAACCAGTAAAATATCAGGTTGCAGTTCGCTTAACAATGGATCCAATTGTACCATTATTTTTCCGGTCTGAACCCCGTGTGTAGCCGAACCAACACCCAGATTGTGGTGGGGTGCAGGAATATCGAGTACCTGAAAAAATGAATCGGAGAGAGTAGCATCGTAATGCTGACCAGTATGGATTATGGTGTGCCTGATATCAGGATCGTCGGCAAACTTCCTGGCGAGCGGTGCGAGTTTTACGAAATTTGGACGTGCCCCCACGATGGATACAATATGCATGAATTACCATGTTATTTATTCACTAAATTGCTGAATCTTAACGCGCTAAACTGGTTACTCAAGAACGCGGTTCCGACCTCGTCATTCCAGCACGGTTTTAGCTGGAATCCGGGAAGTTATCGTTTATAAGAATTTTAAGATTATAGATCAATCCTGCATTGCTAGAAACTGTATAAACTTCACTTGTCAGGGACAGCCTGTAAAGCACGCTCTCATTGAGTAATAACAATCAAAATTTTGCCTCGTCACCGAGCATTTCTCGCAGATTCGTCAGCATATCAACAGTCATAGTTTCCAGATCGTATTCCGGTTTCCAGTTCCAATCTTTCTGTGCCCCTGTGTCATCGATTGAATTTGGCCAGCTATCTGCGATTGGTTGATGATAATCGGGTTTATACTCAACTTCAAATTCATGAATATGCTTTCTGATGCTGGCAGCTAGTTCACCCGCCGAGAAACTGAATGCCGCAAGATTGTAGGCGTTTCTATAACGCAATTTGTCACCATCAGCTTCAGCTAATTGAATGATTGCCTTGATGGCATCTGGCATGTACATCATCGGTAGCATTGTCTCTTCAGTGACGAAGCACTCATATTTGCCATGCTTGATTGCATCTATATATATGGCAACGGCGTAATCAGTAGTGCCACCACCGGGGGGAGTCTTGTAGGAGATCAGACCCGGGTAACGTAACCCTCGGACATCCACTCCATATTTTATCCAGTAGTATTCACAAAGCAGTTCGCCAGCCACTTTTGTCACGCCATACATGGAAGTGGGTCGTAGCAATGTTTCCTGGGGGGTGTTATCAACTGGTGTGGTCGGTCCAAATACTGCAATAGAGCTCGGCACCATCACTCGTGTCAACTTAAGATCACGAGCGGTATCCAGTATATTTTTAAGACCATTCATATTAACATCCCAGGCAAGGTCTGGGTGAAGTTCACCTACACCAGACAAAATCGCACCGAGATGATAAATTGTATCGACTCCAAATTTCTGAACTGTTTTTATGAGCTCCTTCTTATTGAGACAATCGAGATGTTTATATGGACCACTTTCGAGAATTGCAGACCCAACATCATCCCGAATATCGGAAGCCAGTACATTATCTCGGCCATAACGACGCCGTAACTCGTTAACTAATTCTGAACCAATTTGACCAAGAGCACCAGTCACAAGGATTTTAGTCATCGCACCACCACTCACCTTTACCTCCCAAAAGTCATCGTCCCGTAGATACTGAAAGATATTATTTTCATCAGAGCAGGTCAAAGAGAAGTAGTGGAACTGAAAGCCAGCTCATGGAATAATAAAAGTGGCTCACACCTGAGAAAATTCAGGCTCTTTGTATGGCATAGAACTTTATAAACTTCTATTTTCAACATCTACTTTCTTACTTGCCTAAGGGCAGCAGAAAAAAAATCGGCGTTTACAACCAGGTTAAACATGAAGATATTGGTTACAGGCGGTGCAGGATTTATCGGGTCTCATGTTGCTGAACTTCTGCTCGCAGAAGGGCATGATATAAGTATCATCGATGATCTCAGCACTGGTTTTGAGAGAAATTTGCCAAGCGGTGCGAAGTTTTATCAATATGATATTCGAGACCGTTCGTTCGAGAACATTTGGCAGCGCGAAAAATTTGAGGTTATGTGCCATCTGGCGGCACAAATGAATGTACGTAGAAGTGTGGAAGATCCCCTTTTTGACGCCGATGTTAATATCCGTGGCACATTGAACCTCTTGGAGATTGGGAGACTCCACAATCTTAAGAAAGTAATTTTTGCTTCAAGTGGGGGGGCTGGGTATGATGATGAAGTGCCTTTCCCAACACCGGAAACAGAACCAGCACGTCCAGTGTCTCCTTATGGTATCGCTAAGATTACCACCGAGCTGCATTTACGATACTATGCACGAGACTTCGGGCTCTCTTATGTAGCTCTACGTCTTGGGAATGTCTATGGACCACGTCAGAATCCTCATGGCGAAGCCGGAGTTGTCGCAATCTTTTCGAAACTACTCCTGGAAGGAAAAAGTCCCGTCATCAACGGTGATGGTTTGCAGACTCGCGATTATCTCTATGTGGATGATGTCGCGCAAGCGTTCTTGAGAGCCTTAAAATATAGTGAAAACGATGTATTCAATATAGGTACTGGTGAGGAACTGAATGTCAATGATATCCATAGCATTCTCTCGAAAGTTTTGAACATTGAATCAGAGGCTGTTCATGGTCCAGCCAAACTGGGTGAGGTCAGAAGAAGTTGCCTAGCCATTAAAAGAGCCAGAGCAGAATTGGGTTGGGAACCGCAGATGTCGGTAGAAGAAGGTTTCAAGAAGACGCTAGAGTACTTCAGGACAGAATAGCTGCAGTCTCGTACGGGAGCATCACCAATGCCGTTATTCCGAGTGAGAAGGTTGAAAAACAAAGTGTTGATGCATTTGAGCTCGATATTACAAGAATTCCATTCCTCGATCTAGTAACCGTGCAATAAGTTGATAAAACTGAGTAGAGAAAAAAACCACCAATCAATCGTGATGGTGGTTGGATACAAAACTTAAATTCGAAACTTCAGATCAAGATTTTGGAGCAGCTTCCGAGTTATTCTTAATCCTGCTTAACAATTTCCCCAGCCCTGCAATATCTGCTTCCAATTTCATCAGAGCTGTGCCGGGATCATTCAAATAGTCATCACGTGTTCGCACATTTGCGGCAGGCTCTCGCGATCCTGCGAGGTAATGATAATAGCTGAATGGACGTAGTTTTGCTTCACTCACAATCCGCTTATGACCCCAATCAGCACCATAATGCTCACGTCCAACCTTGAGCAGCTCCTGGAATAAGATTTCAGATGCTTCATAAAAGCCTTCAACACGAGAACGTACCGCTTTCCGGTCAGTTTTATCTACCGGAAGTAATTGTTTTAAATCCAGCACAAATTGTTTTGTGTCAGCAGATTTTTCGATAAAAACCCTTGTTGCCTCTCGGATTTTCTGGGTTTGTTTTTCATTCAAGAAATGGAATTCTTGTTCGCGCATATGACCCACCTGATTTCAATTGTTTTCTTCAAAATGAAGAACAATAATTCTATTCTGAATACTGAGTTCTATTTTCTTATCAACCACTGGAATTAACTAGAATTTTACTACTGCCACACTTCAATATACTAAAACCCTGAAATTATCACAAGCAAAATATCGCAGCTCAATGACCGATTTAAGGATGAGTCTGTTGATACTTCAGAATTGTTATCGGCGACAACAAACAAAGTACGTATTAGACCTGAAACTAATCAAGTGAAAAATAGAAGATATCAATATAATTGCTTTAATAATTCAGGAAAAGGTTCCTCTAATTTTTGATTACCTCAACTGATTGTATGTTTCAATCTGCTGATTTATTTGAGAGCGCAGATTTTTAGCATCTTCAAGTGTGCTTTTTAACTCCTTCAAAATACTAGGTTTACGGTTACGAAAAGAAAGAAGCTTTTTGTTTCCACGTGTTTCATAAATAGTGATGGAACCAAAACCGATAAGTACCAGAAAGCCCCACACGATAAACGACATCATCGGGTTCACACCGGCAAGTAACAGAGCACCCAAAACCAGAAATACTCCAACTACACCGCTAATAATAAGTTTCAGCACTTTTTTCTGTTTCGAGGAGAGTTCAGCTTCTTCATAAGCTACTGCCAGTTGTTGAGCCTCTTCAGATTTGATATCGTACAGTTCAGTCAATGTATCAATAACCTGGTTTGGAAGGCTGGGTACCAACTGTGGGATGTATTGATCCATAAGAATCATCGAGCTTGAAAGTGAATTTGTTCGTGCGATTTCACGTGTTCTGTCCAGGACTCTAATGAGCTGCCCTATATTTCGCTCGCGAACCATAAAACTATCATCATGTGATAGTACTTCCATCTGTTCAAGTTCTTCAACAATCTGGCTGGTCAGGTTTACCCAGCTTTTACTCTTCTCTTCGAGCAACTCGATCGCTTTTTCGTGAACTGCATCAAACCCTGCATCCGCAATGGCATAGGCAATGTAATGTGGATGTTCACGGATCGTTTCCTGCAATACCAGTATACAATCATCTTCTCTGCCTAAAAGTGCATTATTACGGGCAATATTATAATGCGTTGAAGGCAAATCCAGCTCGTAATAGGAGAGACGTTTTAGCGTCATCAGCGAATTGACAAAATTGCCTGTGAGTTCATGCGCTTTTGCCAGTAGAGAGAGGACAAAAACCTTATAGTGATCAGTATGCTGTAACGGTAAGTTACTGACAGCACGTTCCCAAAAACGTAAAGCAAATTTTTTGTCTTCACGTGAAACCAAATGTGCATATCCCAAAAGCAATAGCGTTTGAAAATTTCGTTGATCTCTAGCAACAACCTGGTTCAGGATATTAATACCGATATCGTAATCGCCACGGTCACATGCATTTTCCCCCTGTTCAAACAGTTTGATGATATCTTCACTGGGGGCTCGAGAGAGCTTATCATATGTATTGGTAATCCGTTCGATATCGAAACGGAACATCACTCTATCGGGAGGCAGTTTCTCCCACAATTCCAAAGCCTCCCTCATACCAATATCGATTCCATCACCTAAGATGATGAAAAAATCTTCTTCGTTTCTTTCAATCTGTGTGCTAATAGAATAGAGATGATTACTTACCAGGGGATGATCGTGCTCCAGTTCCTCAGCCTTTGAACGCAGAGTCGTACGTGAATGCTCGAAGACCTTTTTACTCTCCACTTTGAGCTTGTCGACAATCGTGTCTTTGCGTTCTTCCATATAGCTGATATTTCCCTGAGAGTGGAACCATTATCACAATTTAAAGAAGATAGACTTAAGGAAATCAAATTTCAATCATT
This sequence comes from bacterium, assembly GCA_019912845.1. GTDB lineage: Bacteria > Electryoneota > Electryoneia > Electryoneales > Electryoneaceae > JAIOHU01. The sequence continues at coordinate 13,765 of JAIOHU010000155.1, read as the reverse complement.
TAACTCGGAACATCTTCTGAAAATAATTTGCTCCAACTCGGTTTATCATTGAAGTTGATGAGTTGAAAAAGGAGTGTGATAGAAAATTTCATGTGCTAAGCTAAGAAGAAGGAGAATTGGGATAAAATGAACCGGAAACGCTGATAAACTAGCTGCCGGCTTCTTCAGTGATAAATACACGGATCATTCCGCTTATCGGGTCGATACGATGCATCTCCTGGATCGATTCAATATGTGGCTCCTTCAGCACTTGCCCATGGGGGAGAAGAAAAATTCCACTCCCAGTGTGTAAGTTACCAGCAAGCATCATCCCAGCACGTAGTTCAGAAGGCATCACTTCAGCGAAACGACGACCGCCATCTTTGGACAACGCTTCTTTCGTTTGCTGATTGATATACTCATCAATAATCTCACACAATTTCGGCTCGTACAATGTCCCTGAATTACTTTTGAAGTGATCCTTTATTGTACCTCGATTATTTCCACGTTCAATATTGAATAGTCTGTCGAAACTCTTACAAATGGCTATCAATCTCGATGACGCTGGAATGTTTTCGCCAGAAAGACCATCGGGATATCCTTTTCCATCCCAACGCTCTTGATGATGCCTGATAATCTTAGCTGCAGTTTCAAAAATATCCATTTCCATGAGAATCTCAGAACCAGCGACCGGATGATTGCGCAACATCCGTTTTTCAGAATCAGTTAATGCGCCGACCTTTTTATCAATTACATCGCGTGGAATTCCCAGCTTTCCCAGGTCATGCAGTAGCGCAGCCACCTCGAGATCCTGCCTTTCGGCAGAATTGTATTCCAACTGCTCGGAAAGCGTAACTACAAGAGAAGCGACACGTTGGGCATGTGCTCCCAGCTTTCGGTCATACATGGCAATTATGCCAACAAAAACCTTTACCGTGCCAACAATCGACTGCTCAAGTCCCTTGTTCAGTTTGTTTAATGCGATATTTTTTTCAACAAAGAGCTTGGTACGCTCTTTGACACGTATCCCCAACTCAACATTCCACTTCTCCAGCTCTTTGTTCTTTTCTTCCAGTTGAACCATGAGACGTTCGTTTTCGCGGGAGATATCATAAAATTCAAGAGCTCGCTGAACTGTTGCATGGAGTTCTTCATCATTCCAGGGTTTGAGCAGGAATTTATAAATCCAACCATCGTTAATTGCCTCGATGGTCGCATCCATATCGGCATAGCCAGTGAGGAGGATACGAATAATGTGAGGATGTTTCTGACGTACTTTTTTAAAAAGCTCAGAACCAGTCATTCCGGGCATACGTTGATCAGAAATAATCAACTCCACCGGATTCTTGTTGATGAACTTGAGTGCTTCCTCAGCACTAGCGAATGTCTGAATTTCATAATCATCATCCAGAAAAACGCGAGTAAGCGATTTTACTATATTGGGCTCATCATCAACAAAGACTAATTGACGCGGTTCGGCCATGGATTTCCTCTGTATCAACCATAATAGAATTGTAGTCCTGGAACTAAAATAAATTCATTTCACTCAAATGCGAAAGGAAAATTACTGCAAACAGAGAATTATCATACTGAAAAAAACAGCTAGTTACTATCTTTATCGGCAGGGAAATTAAAAAAAAGAGTGAAGGTTGGATTGTTGTTTAAAGAAAAACGCCAAAGTAAAACTTTGGCGTTTTATAGCGGGGCAGACGGGACTCGAACCCGCGACCCTCGGCGTGACAGGCCGATACTCTAACCAAACTGAGCTACTGCCCCGTGAAAATTAATGAGCACAAATGTAGTCTAATATCATTACTCTTGCAAGCGATCTATAGCTGCTGTCTCCAGCTCCAGGAAATTCTTAAATTCCTTACAGTAGAACGAATTTTGCGAATCTCAATACTACAGAACACAGATTGAAATATATCAACTACCATCTCATAAATCCGCATTCGTAACTCTATATAAATTATCAGCGTGATGACGTCTTTATATCCGCAGGCACTGCCTGTCAGAACTATCGTAGTAGCATTATTTTTTGTGTTGATGCAGTATCGTGGAATTCTATTTGAAGAAAGTAAACACCACTGACTAAATCAAAATCAGCATTTTTGGAATCAAAGATGAATTTATGGTAGCCTGCATCAAATTGCTGGGTCTCCTGGAATACCCTCTGACCTAGAATATTATAGGCGGCGAATTCCACATTGCCCGCCTCAGGCAATCCGAACGGTATCACAATGCTTGGATTAAACGGATTGGGATAACCTTTTTGGACAGTGAACACTGTGGGAATATCGACTGTCGTAACATTCACGGAAGCGTAAGCACCCTCACCAAACCGATTGTTAGTTTGATCAACCTGCACTGTCAATTTCTGATCCATTTCATCCCGTAGGACAATCAAAATTTCACTGCCTCGAGTAAACCCTTCAAGACCATGCTCTTCTGATCCTCCCCAGGCAATTACGGGAGTAAAATCAAAATCATTAGCTACCACTGATTTTCCAACCATTTTGTTACCGTCAAATAATTCAATGGTAGAAGGATTCAGTGAGAGTACCTTTTCATCCATTTCAATAAGAACCAGGTAGGGAAGACCTGTTGGGGGAGTTGATCCTTCAACATGCGGAAATCTGCAGGTAGGAGTAACACCTAAAGTTGGTGCCTGCAAAGCGGTCGTATTATACTGGAATTGCACCTCCTCATCGACAAATATGAAATAACCCACTCCCGGAACCATTTCACCGATATCATTGACGATGTCTGGCAACCAGAAGTTACCCTCATCAGTCATGACGATTAGCACATGATCCCGGATTTCATGCAAGGCAGATTCAATATTCAATCGTTCTACAAACGGATAGCCCATCCAATTCCAGGTGTTCGGATTTAGAGAATAAATGGTAGCAGGATCCAGTGGCTCTCCTGTCACTGTCCATGTGGCATCAGATGAAGAGAATAGCTGATATCCCTGAGAAACATCAATTTCACCGATGGTATTGATATCTGGTGGGAGAAAAATATCTCCATTATTCTGATAAGCAATGAGTAAATTTGCGATATCACCGAAAATGGCTGAAGCATCCAAATTCTGAGGAACGAGATTTACCGATACCAGCTCAAAATAATTCCCATTCAGTGGGACTACAAGAATGTTTTCATAGATAACAGTGAGTGTAACTTGTGAAAATGGTCCAAAATCAAAATTTCCATCTCCTTCCAGATATTCGACATCAGTATTGAACTCACGCTGTGTCGAACGATCCCATAATCTGAAATTCATCTCGTTTCCGGGCGTGTATCCAGGTAAATCACGCGCTGGCTCCGACTCCCATGCTGTCATCGGTAAGGGGTACTCTCCAGTAATAACTACGGCACCAACACAAAGGTCACCATCAAAAATACCGATCTCGTCACCTGCTTCCACTTCATTATCCTCAAAGATTACTTCATCAAGAATAATTGCGTAGGGATCACCGGTCGGATCAACTGATTGAAAGTGCGGTTCAAGCAAATCACCTGTTACTTCAACCGTAAGCGGAATATTGTAAAATTGTTCATGCGCATTGTGATTTATATTTACCCAAGCATGGTATAGACCCGGCTCGAAATCTTCAGCAGTAACACTTATTGATACCTGGAGATTTTCGCCAGGTAAGATTGTTCCAGAGCTGGGATTTATATCAATCCAGTTTGAATTTAATTCCATTTCCCACACCTGAACATGATCAAGATTTCCCCCATCGTAGATGGTCAGGAACGTCCAAAGCATTGGATTGAACATGTTCGTAATCTCGGCACCATCTGTATCTTCCGCTATGTCAAAGTGATTGACAAGTCTCGTGTCTCCTGTCAGAGGGTTCATCTTTACAATTCTAAAGGTATCACCGGATTCACAAATGATATATAGAGTATATCCATCTTGATCATTTGGATAATATGCCAGACCCTGCGCGTCCAAATCCGCAATGTTGTACTGGTAGTGAACAGTACCCTGACGGTCAATTGCCATCAGGTTTTCTTCAATTCTCCCTGATATCCAGAAGAGATCACGATCCGTATCGTAGGTTAATGTGCGAACATTATTGACTGGACAATTCCAGCTATCCTCGAGAACTACGCTATTGTTGCGGAATGTATATTGATAGATATCCCCTCGGTCTGCACCGTACATTGACTCACCATCATTCGCCAGATCGTAAAATCCGGCGGAACTGTGATTCTCTACAGGTTGATCGTAAACACCGAGAAATACGCCATCGCGATTATATCTGTAAAGTTTGTTTGCACCTATGTCGTTGTTGTTAGATCCTGCTATCCAGAAACAATCATCGAAGAAAGTTACCGCTCGATTTCTGCTTTCGTCGGGGATTAATTCCATCTCAAAATAATCTTCCCAGGCATCGTCCAGTTCATTCGGGGCAGTGGGGTCAATTACGATGCTGAATTCCAGATCCCCATTGCCAGTATTCGATAAAACAATCTCATTTGTGAACTGCTCACCAACTGATAGGGTAAAATCCAACTCAAGCCTGTCAGCACCGAAAACGGGATGTGTCAAGCCAAAGTCTAACTCTGTTGTTTGGTTTTCGGAAACTTCGATAGGTCCCAATTCTTGTAGATTATATCCATTGGCAAAAGCACTAAAATAGTGGAAGTTGCCTATGACAACTTCATCGAGGAGATATGCCCCCTCATCATTTGTAGTAGTTGAAAACAAGCGATCAGATGAAAACACTTCAGCACCTGCAATAGGATCACCAGTTTCACTAGCAATCACTGTCCCTGCAACAGATCCAGTTATCGTGATAACATTTGTCGTAAAGAGTATCGCCCGAGCATTGCCGATTGTGGATGCGCCAGGTGATAATTGGTTCCAGTAAGCAATCTGCAACCCATCAGTCTGAGTGCCGTTTTCTATTCCTGTTGTCCAATAATAGACATCTGCGCTTGTTCCCCACTGAACCCCTCTGGTATGTTCCATCAGATTGTACTGAAATAGTATTTCGTTATCGCCTGTAGGTGTTGGACGGATAGCCTCATCATAGAAAATCACCTGGAAGGTGCAGGGGTGCTGATTATTGTAATCACGAACTCGATACCACTCTACGATAAACTGTCCGTTTGGTTCATCAAAATAAGTGAGAACTGCACTTCCGTAACTCAGGATACGTTCATCCCAGTAAGGTGCGATCATATAATTAGGACCAAGGGGAGAGGGAATTGTAAAATTACGGCTGTTCGGCACATCCGCCTGGCTTCCCATAGCCATCATACCGTTACTGGAAATCGTTGCCTCATCAAACTCCACACCATAATATCTAACGGGGAATGGGAGGTCTACCACAACTGCATCGTCCCGGTTGTCAGCATTGTCTTGAAGGTTTAGCTCTACGCCGTCAAATTCAGGATTGTTAGCATCTGGTGAAATCTCAATCCAGTCATATTCTGGTCTTTGATCATAGCCAACATCAACATTATCAAAGGCGTAATACCCATAACTATCTGGTCCCATTGGATCCGTGGAAGTTCTATTGCCGATAGGAATGTTGAAGTAAGCAGTATCAATCTGACCCGTTTCAGTGGTGATTATTGAATAAGCGTGTGCAAGATGACCAGGCAAAGTCGCTTCATGTGCTTCGATAGTAAATGTTGTCGTGGTGCGGGTCTGTCCTACATTTGCAGCCGCGAGACTCGCTTCAGGAGTAATGATGCTGAGATAGGGATCGTCGCTGACTAGTAATACGTCAGCAGCAGTTGCATCACTTCCACCAACATTGCGAAAATCTATGGTGAAATCGTCCTGCTCCCCCGGGTCAAGATGCAGGTTATTGTTTTCTACAAAAGCAAATCTCGGAGCATTCAACTCCACAGCGAAGTTGTCCTGATATTCACCAGTTTCAGAACTGAATGTGAAAAGGAGATGTGCTTTCCATTGATGTTGAGCAGAGGGAGCAAGTGAAACCAATATGACATCATCGCTCTCAGCATCATCCCAGGAAGGTACATCGCCAAATTCAAGTTCACCCTCAATCGCAGTAATCCAGGCATCCTCAGAGCTAACGCTTAGAACTAAATCGTTCTCGGTCTCCTCACCAAAATTTTTAACAGCAACACGTAAACCAATTGTCTCACAGGCTTCAGCAATTCCGTTGCCATTGCCGATAGTCCCATCATCTCCATCATCCTGCACCTCAACGCTCGTATATCCAACATTCTGCTCTGGATTAATCACATTAACCTCAAGACGGAAGGGTGCAAAATTCTGTTTTGTGACAGTGAGCATGGCATCACCTGCGAAGCGAATTGGAGCATTCAGCATGATGTACCCATTCCTGTCAGTTACTCCATGAGCAATGACCTCATCATCCTCATCAACCTTGTAGAGCGTAACCCAAGCTTTCTCGACAGGGCTTCCTTCATTTTGAACAAGGACCTCATAACCATTGCTACCTAATGTAATTGTCCCTTGAGCTTCAACCTGCAACACTTCGGGAACAGCTGTCCAAAGCCAGACAGTTGGATCTCCCATCAAATTGTGCCATTGGTTGAAATTATTCAGACCATTATCGAGTTCATGAAAATTTGTCCAGATGTTGTATTTTGCACCAAAGTACATATCACCCAATGTGGGATTCCTAAGAACTAGAACACTATACGCTGCACCACCACTCAAGGCATTATTAAATCGAGGATTTGTTCCACCCGTCGCATTGCCTACAGCCCCAATGGCACCTTTTGCCATATTCGCATTACCAGCACGTATGTATGCTTCACTTATACCGTACTCTTGAGACCAGTTTCCAGTTGAACAGGTGAGGTCTATGGCGACGGGTGTCATGTTTTCATTGTTTAACGCAGCGATCTGACCAGTATTTAACCCGGCATTTATATAACCACGACTGCTGTAGTAACTGATACCATCGTTGAAACGTTCAATCGTTCGTGCATTGACATTGCCATTCCCCCAGGGTTCTACCCAGGCTGTATCTGCACGTGTGTAACCGATATCAAACATAGCACGTCTGTGATATCTACCCACAAACACCGTAGAAATTCCAGAAAATGTTGAACTCACTGCCACTTGACCATGGAGATACCACCCAACATTATTTAAGTCAGGATCACGTTCATAGGTAAGAACTTTGTTCACATAGGTTTGCACATGAGTATTGTTTTCAACTGATATCCTGCCCACCGCAACATCAATTAGTTCATCATTGCCAGCCAGGGTGGCGTACCGATGATCTCCATGTCCATAACCAGCTCCAGTTGAAGCCGGGACCGAATATGGACCGGTATCATCTCCCACGATCACGACATAATCAAATTTTGTTTCCGCTTCCTCATAACGGTCAATCAATTCATTTCGGATCGCAGTATGGGTCCAGTCGACATCATCGTCGGTAAGCAGCTCGATTTCCCAACCTTTCTGACGCTTCCAGACAAACCAGTCCTCCATCATATCGAGGAGATTTTCATTGTTGCGAATTACAACCTGCACGTTTCCACGATAGAGTGCGTATTCATCAAGTTCATTCTCGTCCCAGTCCAGCAGTTGACGATACCATGGCAAATAAGCCTCGCTGATTTGAACCGGATTTGTTTCAAGTGCATTGCGATCATCTACCCCTTCAAAGTGGATATCAACTTCGATCCTGTTATAGACTCGAACCTCTCTCCTCGAGGGATTTACCTGTACCGGATAGGTGAGTAGTCTACTGACTCGAAAATCATGCAGAATTGCTGGAGGGGATGCTTCTGCAATACTTTCAGGGTACCAGCTATCTTCCAGTAACTGGCTGAGTGAAAACAAGTCCTCACCATTCTCATTCCCGAACCATGAGGCGTAGTCGATATCGGTCAATAAATCGTATTCAACATCAATAATATCAACAGTCACACCACTCCTTGGAGGGATTCGAAATAGTCGACCCACAGAAGGGACTAGAGGGTTCCCCATCGCTTCCAACGATCCCGCCATCGGGAAGTCGGCTAAAAATAATTCCTGATTTTCATTCTGGACGTTTGTCCATTCCGGAGTGCTGAATTGCAGGGTTACTCGCAGGTGGTTTTCCTGGATATCTTTTGTTTCGATTTGCATCGGGAGGTTAGATTGGAGATCACGCATATCCACAGCGTACAGAGATGAGGCTATGGTCAGCAACAGCAAGCTCGTCAAGAACAACCACCTCATCTTCATCTCCAATTGAGCAAATCAATCTACATGATCTATCCGAACATCATGCAGGTGAGCAAATTCAAATAAATAAAAGGTGAGATTAGAACAGTCGAGATACCTCACCACTATATATAAAATAAAAACAATCTATTGCAACATCAATAATTCTCTCGAAAATCATTAAAATATTTGCTCGAGAAACGAATCGTTTTGTTTCAAAATGCTCCCGTCATTTACTGATTTTCAATTGTTCAACAGTTCAATTCAGAGAGGATACTTTTTCTTGTAATAGTGAACAAATGTATATATATTCGGAGAGTCACAATCTGGTTAAATGAAATTTGAACTCCATGCGAAACGAAGATTTTGTTCATCTGAATATCCGCACACCTTTCTCGTTTTATGAGGGTGCATCTGTGATACCTGAGCTTGTCGATGCGGCTGTACAACTCAATCATACAGCCATTGCGTTTACTGACCGTAACCGCACAAATGGCTTGGTAAGGGGGTATAAGGCTGCTAAAGAAAAAGGGTTGAAACCTGTGCTGGGTTTAACACTGGATGATCCAGCCGATGCCAGCCGCTACCTTTTAATCTGGGCGAAAGACTTGCAGGGTTATGGGGAATTAAATCGCCTGGCGTCGAAACGTCTACTCGAACCCCAGTTTTCTCTTGATGAAGCGGTCAAAACTCTGGACGACTCCACGATAGTCGCTACTGGAGATTGTGACCTGTTGTCAACCCTGATGGAGATTTTACCTCGGGGGAGTGTCTATGGTGAACTCATTCTTCCATCCGATAGCCAGGATAGACGACAGATGCGCGATGTCTATGAGTTTTGCCGGGGTGAGGCAATTCCCATGCTAGTAACGGGAAGTGTTGGATATGCAAATAGAGCGCAGCAATCTCTCCATTCGTTACTTAAAGCGATAGGGGAGAGGCAGGTTCTTCGGAGATCATCCGCAAAACTTAACAAGGTAAAAACCAGACCAATTTTTGATGATGGCGAGCTGCTAAAAGCCTACCGTTCATTGCCTGAAGCATTGATGAATTCACGTCTAATTACAGAACAGTGCAATGTTGATCTACGACTTGGAGAGTTGAAATTTCCACGTCCTTTGATTGATCCGGATAAGAGTCTATTTCTGGAATTGAAAGAGCGGTCAGAACATGGGCTTCGTGAAAGATATGGTGAACCACTACCCATGCAGGCTCGTGAACGACTCGCTTATGAACTGGGGGTAATCGACCACCTGGGTTACACGAGTTACATGCTGGTTGTTCACGATATCGCTCTCGATGCATGGAGTAGAGGAGTACGTACTTTGGGACGAGGTTCCGCTGCAAATAGTATCGTTTGTTACTGCCTGAAATTAACGGATATCTGTCCGCTACGTTATAACCTATACTTTGAAAGATTTCTCAATCCCGAACGAACCTCACCACCGGATGTGGACCTTGATTTTTCCTGGCGCGACCGTGATGAGATATTGCAGAATGTTTACGATACTTATGGCGATGATCATGTAGCAATGATATCGACGACAGTTACATTCCGAGCACGAGGTGCTCTACATGAAGCCGCACTGGCACGTGGTATTCCCGAGGATGAAATCATGCGTATCACACGCAGAGTGCCGAGTTTCAGCCGTGCCAATCGCATTGAAGACCTGCCGGAAGAAGCACCAGAATGTAAAGGACTGCCGTTGAACCGTGAACCCTGGCGATCCATAAGCAGAGATGCCAACAGGCTGATTGGATTTCCACGTCACCTTTCTATCCACGCCGGAGGGATTGTCATTACCCCTGATCCAATCACCAAATGGACAGCACTCGAGATGGCATCAAAAGGCTTTGTTGTCACTCAGTACGATATGTACGGGATAGAAGACCTCGGGTTGGTGAAAATCGACCTTCTGAGTCAGAGAGCCCTCGGAGTTCTCAAGGAAGCGGTAATCGAAATTGAAGAGAATACGGGGGAAAAAGCACCTGTTGATAATGTTGAGGGTCTCTTTGAGGACAGCAAAACCTGGGAGTTGATCCGTACAGGGAAATCAATGGGCTGTTTTTATATCGAGTCTTCGGGAATGCAGGCTCTCTTGAAAAAACTGAACTGCGACAACTATGAGCTACTGGTTGCTGCCAGTTCAGTGATACGTCCAGGTGTCAGCGAATCAGGGATGATGCAGCAGTATATCGAATGTGTACGTGATCCATCGAAGGCGGAATATCTTCATCCGAAAATGAGAGATATGCTCAAGGAGACTCACGGGGTGATGATTTATCAGGAAGATGTGATAAAGGTGGCGCATCATATTGCCGGGATCAGTCTGGGACGTGCAGATTCGCTCAGACGTGCGATGAGCGGGAAAAGTCGTTCGCTAGGGGAAATGTCGAAAATGGAGGATGAATTTCTGGAGGGTTGCCGTAAAAATGGGGTTACTCAGGATATTGCAAAAGAGATATGGCGACAAATGGCGTCCTTCGCCGGTTACGCATTCTGCAAGGCACACAGCGCTAGTTTCGCTGTTTTATCGGTGCAGATAGCCTATCTTCGGGCGCATCATCCTGCAGAATTCATGGCAGCAGTTCTCGCAAATGGTGGTGGCTATTATAGCCAGGCTGCATACATCGAAGAGGCAAAACGGATGGGGTTGCGAATTCTACTGCCCGATATCAATCGAAGTAGGGAGGAACACTCAGGAAACTCCAGCATCGGTAATGGAGCCATTCAACTCGGTTTTAAGGGAATCGGCGCACTGCGGGAGGAAACTGTCCATCGTATCCTCGAAATGCGGGAGGACAAGGGAGAGTTTAAAGGTTTTGAAGAATTTATGAGACAGGTAAGACCGGCACGCGATGAAACTGAAGCACTGATTTGCTGTGGAGGGTTTGATCAATTTGGCAAAAATCGCCCAACACTATTGAGACGCATGAGAGCTGGCTATGAAACACTTGTAAAATCCAATAGTCCCTTGATCGAAGGAAGTGAAGATGTTTTCGCTCTGATGCCGGATGCACCGGATTGGACAGATATGGAAAAATATGCTCGAGAGAGACGGATTCTTGGGTATTCACCTAGCAAACACCCTCTTCAACTATTGGAACTCGATATGAGTCAGGCGTTACCAGCGGTGAGGATGGAGCAGAATGTTGGACGACGTGCGACGATGATCGGATGGGTCTTTTCTCAGAAAAAAATCAGTACACGGACAAAAAAGGAAGGGATGAAATTCCTCTCCGCTGAGGATTTAACAGGAGCTTTCGAGGTGACAGTTTTTCCACGGGTTTATAAAAAATATGCCCCCCTTTTACTAGGAAATGGACCCTTCAGAATCACTGGTAATGTCGAAGATGAACAGGGAGTCTGTACACTGATCGCACAGAAGATCGAATTGGCATGATTACAATTTTGAAAACCATTTCTCCCAGCAATAATCAGCTTGGGTGTATAATTCTTTAAGAGTACCATCATTAAAAACAATAATGTCGCTGTTCATCGCTTTACGAAATTGTGAGAGTTGGCTCCCATAACGCTTCGTAATAGTTTCAGTTGGAACATTTAACCTTATCGCTGCACGATTTATTGATTGATCGATATCCGCAACAACCGTAATAATTGAATGATAAAACTCGGAATGGTACCATTCAAATATCAGGGCAGCTTCAATAATGATGGTCTTCGTCTGTGGACGGGCTTTTTCGCATTCGAGGTAGAGTTGTTTACGGATGTGAGGACGAATTGCATTTTCAATTTCGAGACGTATAGCAGGATTGGAAAAGACAATCGTGCCCAGTTTTTTTCGATCCAACTCTTCGCCATCGAAAATTGAATCACCGAAACGGTTACTTAACCAGTTTCGGTAAACTGAATTATTCGTAGAAACATGTCGTGCGATCTGATCAGCATCTAAGAGAATGGAAGAGTTCAGGGATGCGTTTTGGTGTAAACGTTTGGCAAATGAGGATTTCCCAGAGCCGATATTTCCTGTAACACCTATAATCACGATTTCTATCAGCTTTTGCCGGGGAGATGCTGCAGTTTTTTGAGCATACTGTCAATTTCTGGGTCATCCGGTGTGATCGCCTTCAATCGACGAAGTATTTCTGCGGCATGCTCGTGTTTTCCCTGCTGAAGACATATCTTCGCAAAAGTTTTTGTAACCGGTCCTTTCAAGTCTTCCGGCTGAGTCTCCTCATCAGGAGATAGTGGTTGGGGAGTAGGGGTAAGTGTTCTTTTGGTCGGTGAGGAGGAAGGAGTGTCTGCACTGATTTCGCGCTCACTTCGAGAAGTTCGAGTCTTTGGTGCAGGAGGTAGATCGGTTGTGCTGGATTTTCCAAATAATCGAGAATAGTCGTATATATGACCCTGTTTTGCTGGAAATTCTGGTACTTCAAGATTTTGAATGCTATAACCCTCATCAGATGGTTGATCTTTCAGTTTTACAGCTACATCCGAATCGAGAGGTTTCTCTTCGACAATATAGCTTTCCCCAACAATTGAATCGTCTTCAATTTCATCAGGTTTTGTACTCTCATTTTCAGGAATCGGATCGATTTCACTATCAGTTGAGGTGAGGTCATCAGAGTCGGCATCGTTCGACAAAATTTGTTCGATTTCCAAGTCTTCAGCCGATTCCAATTCTGTTGATTCACGCTCTCCTACTAGTAAGTCTTCCTCTGCGATATCTTCGTCTACTTCTAATGCCGGCTCCTCTGAAAGCACTTCACTTTCGTCTATGACTGACTCACTATCAGTTTTTTCTGTTTCCAATTTGCGAAGTTCAGCTTCCAGCATTTCGCCATCTTCTTCATTGAGTAACTCATCTGTACGAGGGGTTTCGGTAGTAACAGTCTCATCAGACTGGTGGTGGTACTCCTCAGGCTCTAGAATATCCTCAATGCCCTCTTCCTCGTCGTCAAGCGATAAACCTGTTGCGTCATCCTCGACAACAGCCTCTAATTCAGAATTATCTTCAGCCAGGTTACCAAGCAGTTTTTCGAGTTCATCTTCATCAAGAAGTTCTGATAACTCTTCACCCTCAAACTTTGAAGCAATCTGATTAGCTGAAAGTTCAGTTTCATCATCATCAAATGATTCTTTAACTAAATCAGTGTCATCGACATCAGCCAATCCTGGTTCTTCATATTGCTCTTCTTCAACCTGTTCAGATGTTTCAACTGGTTCTGGTGTGGAATCTTCAATGTCTGTTGTTTGGTCAGTTTCAGAGACTTCTTCAATCTCCTCTATCTCTTCAATCTCTTCTTCCTCAGCATGCTCCGATTTCTTTTCCTTCCACTTTGCATCACGGCGTTCTTTCAATTCTTTTTCCGGGAGTTCATCTACTCGCTCGATTATCTCTTCTACACGCTTCTCTGATATCTCCTCAACTGTTTCCCTTACAACAGGAGGTTCAACCAGAACAGGTGGTTCTCCTGAATGCTTTTCGACTATCTCCTTAAAATCGACGACATTGTCGTACTCAATCCCAACAGCAGCAAGAGATTTCTGCAGTGGTGTGAGAATTGTTACCTCTTCGTCGTCGTCCTGATCCTCCTCCTCCTCCTCCTCCTCTTCTTCTTCTTCTTCTTCTTCTTCTT
>JAIOHU010000154.1 GCA_019912845.1 bacterium | reverse complement strand
TCATTGTAGGTTCTCGCATCGATAAGGTCTTTGAGAAACTGTTGCTTTTTCTCAGGTGAGGGATTGTCTTTCATTTATTTTCCAATACTACCTATTTAATAAATTGAACTTCGTCAACTTCAGCGGTTTTTAATGCATCAGTGGTGCCATAAATTCAATTTTGCAAGAATCGCTGCAAGTGGCAGACCAACAACATTAAAATAACATCCTTCGATACGATCTACAAAAGCACTACCCATGCTCTGAATGCCATAACCTCCCGCTTTATCATAGGGTTCACTGGAATTGACATACTCTTCAATCTCATCATCGTTGAGTGAACGAAAATGAACTTGAGTTAATTCAACCCCAAGCTCATGCCGATTCTCAGTTATCCAATGTAATGAGTAGCCGGTATATACTGTATGCCATGCATCACTCAGTAGTTCCAGTATGTGTCTGGCTTCTGCTTTATCCGTCGGTTTCCCCAGCACTTCATTTTCAAAAACGACTTCGGTATCTGCGGCAATGAGAATTCCTTCATGCAGGGCTGGTAGTACTTTATTCGCTTTTAATGAAGCATTGGATGTCACAAGTTCAACTGGAGAACCTGCCGTAGTGATTTCCTCAACATCCGGCTTGAGGACAGTTGGGTGAACGGCGATTTGATGCAGTAACGCCAATCGTCTTGGTGAACTGGATGCCAATGTCCATTTTTCCTTAGACCAGTGCATGCCACCACTCACCGAGTCCCAACGCCAGCATACCCAAGAGCATGATCCACTTCAGGTTTCGTTGTAATTTACTGCACTCCACTTTTTCCGGCATAGCCAGCGCACCACCAGCCCAGAAAGCTAAAGGTAGTGCGACAAGTGGCACCGCAATAAGGAAATAGACCCATCCCAGCCAATGAACGAAGAAGGGTACTGGTATCAGCATCGCAGTGAGTAGCATGATCACTCCCGCCAGCCGGACTGTAACATTCTTCCCCTTCAGAACCGCGAGGGTATTTCGCCCGGCTGTGTGATCACCGCTGGCATCTTCTGCATCTTTGATCAGCTCACGTGAGAGATGAACTGGTGCTGCCAGCAGAGCGGGAAGTAATCCCATTGATAGCGAACCACCGGCAAGAGCACCGTACGGAAATGAAGAGGCTGCACAAATCGCAACCAACACATTCCCCATAACTGGTGTAGCTTTAAACTTGAAGACATAGAGCAGCATGAATAACGCTACTGTTGCAGTAAAAAGAAAAGCAAAAAAGCCCAACGGAAAACTGATCAACATTCCACATGCTATAAGAACGAACCCCAGTTTTTCAGCGAATTTTACACTGAGTGAGCCGGTCACCAGAACTCGTTCAGGGCGATTGATGCGATCCTCATGAATATCGAGTGCATCATTAATTGCATAAGCCCCTCCTGCGACCAATGAAGCGGCAAACGCAGCAAGTGATATCGATTTCCAGGCGATTACTCCTGATTCGACCGATGCCAGCAATCCTCCGAGTATAACGGCGACAAAGGTGAGTAGCAGGTTAACTGGTCTGATCAATTTTAGAATCGATGGAAATGAGATTGCCATATTATTCCCGCTGACCAGAAATGTTTGGATCGTCAATTTGTATCGAAGTCTCCATTACCTTCTCAAACACCTTACTTGAGGAATACGTGGGCTTGAACATTAAACGCAGCACATAGTTACCGTGAGCAAGAAATACTCGTTCCCGAAGTTCTCCCGGAATAGCTTGCGGGAGATAATATGCTGGTTGTGTCAGATTCCATATCACTCTTTGATTCCCAGGCGGACGAGTGGTGCGTTTTCTGCGAATTACTTCATCGTCCAGGAAGAGTTCAAGAGTGATCCGTGTTTTTTCCGTTAAGCCTGTTGATAGGGTCACAGTCTGGCTTTCCTGGTTGACATTTAAATCAGGCTCGCCAATGATATCTGTACCTACCCAGAGATAATGTGCTCCCGACTGTTCCGCAACAAAAGTTTGACCATAACGTCTCCAAATTGCAATTCCAGTAGGTCCAGTAAACTGAGCCCTACCCTTGCCCTTCATCCCCCAGGCATCAAGAAAATCCAATTCAGAACTGAATTTCAGAAGTTGAGCATTTGCGGAATCAGAAACAATTACATTATGGAAGAGATCAATTTCGACATGCCCACAATATACTCCTGCAATTCCTGATGCCTCTTCAATAGCTATAGAGGAGATCAACTCACCTTTGAAATTAACCTTTGTTAACTTTTTTCCGCCATTGCTGGTGTAGACGATATATTCCTGATGAGGACGTGTCCATCGATCATGGATATCCACAGCGGCAAGCCCCACAGGCTGAGATTCAGAGTGAATGGTATTTATGTAAGTACCAGTGGTATCAAAGATGAGTATTCGGCTGGTTAGTGCATCCGCACAGATTACTTTGCCGCCAGTAGTTGCCTCAATTCCACGTGGCAGTTCGAGTGGTTGACCAAGGCTATCCTCACCAAAAGAGGAATCGTAAACCAGGGTATTATCAATTGTACGCAACTTGACAATTCGCTGGTTGCCCGAATCGGTAACAAAAACAAGTCCATTTGTCAGAGCGGAAATATCCCAGGGTTGGTTCAGACGTTCTTCTCCAACCTCATCGTAGCCGTATAAACCGATACTCTGCATTGATTTATTGTAGATGATCGAGTTTTCACCTGAATTAACTCCATAAACTGTAACCTCGTCATCATCTGCATCGTTATCGGGATCATCATTGGCTGTTCGTTTTACAACACAAATACCCTGGGGATTTGAAAACGTTGCTTTTCCCAGAGTAAAAAAAGTGAGATGCGTCTGTGTAGCGCGTACAACTCCCCATGTATGACCAAAAGGAGGGTAAACCCATGTTGTATGGTCATCTTCGTATTTATTTGCTTTGTCTTTTTTAAAAAACGGGAAACCAGCAAAAGTGCTGAAATCTGTGATGCAGAATATCAGAACTACAATGAGAAAATGCAGTTTTCGCAGAGGTAGGATCACAGTCAACTACCTGCAGCGGTATTTTTGTCAGCTTCATCCAATCTTCGAAGCAGCTCCTCACCACCTTTTACGCTGAAACCCGGAACTTTTGCGATATCTTCCGGCTTCGCATCTCTCAATCGTTTCAATGATCCAAAATGTTTGAGCAGTGCTTTTGCCTTCGCTTCACCGATCCCAGGAACAGATACGAGAGTTGTTGAAATTGTATTTTTCGTACGCAGACTCCGATGGTAGGTAATCGCAAATCGATGGGTCTCATCACGGATACGCATGAGAAGTTTAAGCGCTGAAGAAGTTTTGGGTAACGTGATAGGTCCTGGCTGACCCGGCATATAAATTTCTTCGAGACGTTTTGCCAGACCGACAGCAGGAACATTCGTCAGTCCGAGGTCATCAAGAACCTTTCTGGCGGCGTTCAGTTGACCAATTCCACCGTCAATTAATATGAGCTGAGGCATATTCTCGCGTTCTTTCAGTACCCGTCGATACCGTCGTCCCACAACCTCCTGCATGGACGCAAAATCATCAATACCCGCGACTGTTTTTATCTTGAAATGACGGTAATGCTTCTTTACAGGTTTTGCATCCCTGAAATGTACCATTGCAGCGACTGGATTTGTCCCCATGAGGTTAGAGTTATCGAAGCATTCGATAATTCGAGGTAGATCATCGAGGTCGAGATGTTCCTTCAGCATGACAAGGCTTTGAGGGATACGTTCACGATTCTCCTTTGCCAGCAACTGTTCTTTTAACAGTAATTCTGCGTTGCGTTTGGCGAGTTCGAGAAGACGTACTCGTTCACCTCGTTGAGGTGTCATGATCAGTACCCTTCGTCCACGTTTTTCACTTAGAAAGGCACGAATCAGTTCTTCATCCTCCTTGTTCATTGGTTCAGGTAGAATTATTCTTTCAGGTGGCATTCTGGTTGATGGTGTGTAATAATCGACGAGGTAGTGTGCCCAGATATCAGCCCAGCTCTCATCATTAAATCGACGCAGGAATGAATGGTGACGTCCGACAAGTCGTCCCGAGCGAATCCGCATAACCGTAATACATGCTTCCTTATCTATTTGGATCCCACCAAAAACATCACGATCCTCCTCATCAAGATGAGTCACCTTCTGCTTTTTTGTCATCGTCTCGATAGCGTTGAGCTGGTCACGAACCCTCGCTGCCTGTTCGAATTTTAATTTACGGGAAAAATCAGTCATCCGATCTCGGAGGACACTGGAGAGATCATCATTTTTGCCGTTCACAGTATCAACAAGTGCCTTTACACCACGGTTGTACTGGTCAGCATCAACAAGTCCTTCACACGGCCCCTCACAATTTCCGATATGGTATTCCAGGCAAAGCCGATGCTTCTTTTTCGCGACTGATTCATCAGTGATTTTCAGATTGCAGA
This sequence comes from bacterium, assembly GCA_019912845.1. GTDB lineage: Bacteria > Electryoneota > Electryoneia > Electryoneales > Electryoneaceae > JAIOHU01. The sequence goes on along the minus strand of JAIOHU010000154.1, from coordinate 19,633 downwards.
CGCGGATGTGGCAAGCCTGTCGTAACGCATTCACTGTGTCCTTTATCTGCATTACATCAGTCAAAGGACCGTAATATTCTGATCCATCCTCTTTTGGATTCCGCGTGAGGAATATACGAGGAAAAGGTTCATTGGTAACCTTAAGATAGGGGTAACTGCGATCATCACGGACATCAATGTTAAATCGTGGTCGATGCCTACGGATGAGATTCGCCTCGAGAACCAGAGCTTCGATCTCAGTACGTGTAGCAATCACCTCAACGTCCTTAATGCGTTGGGTCAATAAATCATACTGATAACGTCCATCAGAGGTCCCGTTGAAGTAACTACGCACACGATTCCGCAGCACCTTTGCTTTTCCCACATAGATGATCTTACCCTTTGCATCCTTGAAGAGATAACAACCCGGGTCTTTCGGCAAAAGCTCGAGTTTCTCTTGAAGAGTGGGATCGTTTTTTGGGGACGTGTTATTAGATTCAATCATATCGGGAATATAACTCAATTTTTTAGAAAATCAGTCAGAATGATTATAAATACGAATGTTCTGGAAGTTCCTCGAAATGGTTCAATTTCGGAATGAATGTACTGGTGAGTGTGCGTTTAAGGGCTGCCCGATGACGTAGTTTTACGATGCGTCATGCCAGAGTGGTATTGGTTGGCATCCAGGAAGGTGTTGATATTATAGATGTTAGAAAACAAGTTTATGTGTAATCGTTCTGGAAATATTGAAATTAACCATTCTCAAACAGACTATATGGTGTATTCTCATTTTCCCGCACAAATCATTAGAGCACCTTTAAAATTATCATGCACTTTCACTACATTAGACTATGAATTTATTCCTGAAAATTCTTTCGCCGATTTATGCTGCGGGAATAACCGTGCGTAACTTCGCTTATGACCATTCTCTGTTCGAGAGCGAAATTGCTCCTGTTCCAGTGGTCTCGATTGGCAACCTTACTGCAGGTGGTTCTGGTAAGTCGCCCTTCACACTGGAGGTCGCAACTCAGCTTCAGCAACTGGCTCCGCGTCTACGTTTTGCCATCGTCAGCCGTGGGTATGGCAGACATGGAAGAGGGTTGCGAGTGGTTGCGGACGATCGGGGTTTACTTCTGTCAGCGGATATTGGAGGGGATGAACCTGTAATGCTGGCACGGAATCTTCCTGGTATACCTATGGTTGTTTCTGAAAAACGCATCCTGGGAGTGATCGAAGCTGTAAAAAGATTCAACTCTGAAGTGATTCTCCTCGATGATGCATTTCAACACCGTGCCATCTCGCGAACACTCGACATTGTCCTCATGGATGAAACGATTCCAGCATGGCAGTATAAATTGCTCCCGGAGGGACGTTTACGTGAATTTCCAAGCTCATTGAAACGTGCTCACTTGATTGTACTCACTGGAGGTGGTTCACATCGACGCAAGGGCGAGATGAAGAGGTGGTTAAGTAAGTTCAGCTCGGTACCAATTATTTCAGGGCACCTCGCACCTGTGCTTCTCCAGAATATTGATGGTAGTGAAACCTTTGGAATCAGCCATCTCGATGGAAAAAATTGCTATGCAGTCGCAGGAATCGCACGACCTCAGCGTTTTATGAATACACTTTCTCAGATCAATATCAATGTTGCAGGCTATCGCTTCTTGAATGATCACTCGAAATTTACAGCAGAAAACATGAGACAGATTATTCAGGATGCGAAGCGTGAAAAAGCAGAAGTGATTCTTATGACGGAAAAAGATAGCGTAAAATGGAAAAACACTCAGTCTGATATACCTGTATATTTCTTGAAAATGGGCTGGCAATGGGAACTTGGGGAGGAAATACTACAAGGTACTCTTAGGAAGATTCTGGAGCGAAGAGAGAACGTCAATCTTGCATTCCAAGGTCATGAGGATTAGTTTAATAATTCAGGAGAAGTTTGCAGGTAATTGAATATGAATGGGCCTGTAGCTCAGCGGTAGAGCCGCGGACTCATAATCCGTTGGTCCCAGGTTCGAATCCTGGTGGGCCCACGAGTACGGTTCGACTTTTTTGGTTAATGTAGCAAATCGGAGACTTGAATGCCGATGGATAATTTTGACATTCGAAACAGGGAGTGTTTTAAAATTCTTGTTTTCATTGATATCCTTTTCGAGAAGAATCGTACGGTCAACTAGCGTGCTCTACCAAGTTCAGGTGGAGCACATTTTTTTTGTCGATTTATAACCTATAGATAAAGCGCTAAGGAGAGAGCACCTATGGCGAGGGGAGTAGACGTAGCGAAAGAATTGGGAATGGTAGCCAAATTGCAGAGCATTGATTCCAAGCTTCTTGAACTTGAAGAGGAAAAAGGTGATCTGCCGAAAATTGTAGTACGTCTTACAGATGAAATGGAAACGAAACAGTCAGAATTGGAGAATCATCGTACACGTGTTTCAGACATTGGGAAAGAACGTCGTGACCTTGATAATCAGATTCAAATGACACAGGTGAAGCTGAAAAAATATCAGGAACAGCTTTACTCGGTGACCACGAATCGTGAATACGACGCTATTACAAGCGAAATCGAATCGGCACAGGCTCAGATTAAAGATTTTGAGGAATCTCAATTGAAATTGTTGGACGAAGAAGAGGTTCTGTCTGGGCAGATAAATGATCTCGAGGAAGCGATAAACGCCATTAACCGTGAATTATCAGAACGACGTGCTGAGTTGGAAGAGAAGGAAGAGGAAACTCGATCCGAGGAAACCGAACTGAACCATGCACGTGAAAAGCTGGCAGTACGAATTAAAAAGCCTTTGATGGCACATTATGAACGTATTCGTATCGCAAAGGAAGGGACAGGAGCTGCCCATCTTTATGCTTCAGCCTGCGGTAGCTGTTATGCAGTAGTCCCTCCACAGCGTCAGGCAGAAATTCGTCGTATGGAAGACATTATTCTTTGTGAATCCTGCGGTGTGATTTTGCTGCCTGAACAGGAATACATGAATTTATCGTAGCCAATAGGCTTGATTTCTTGTTTTCGTTGTTTTGTCAAGGTTAGTGAGGCGGCTGGACGGTCGCCTCTGCTTTTTGCAGGGGAGGAAAGTCCGAACTCTTACGGGCAGGATGCCGGCTAACAGCCGGGCGTCGCGAGGCGATGGAAAGTGCCACAGAAAATATACCGCCGATGGTGCTGTTTCAGCACACAGGCAAGGGTGAAATGGCGAGGTAAAAGCTCACCGCATTCCTGGTAACAGGGATGGCAGGGTAAACCCCATCCGGAGCAAGACCAAATAGGTGAGGAATCCGTCTCGACGGGTACGGACAGCCCGTGCCGTTCGACTCACGGGTAGGTTGCTCGAGCTGTCATGTAAATGCCAGCCCAGATCGATGACCGTCACCCTGGTTTACCGGGGTACAGAATTCGGCTTACACGCCGCCTCACTCAGCTTGACAAGAGCAGAAAACAATTCTGATAATTTAGTGCGAACACTTGTATTATTCTTACAGGATAGCGTATACTTATTCTAGCTGAGCCGGGTGAGTACAATGTTTCGGTGGACAAAATAACAAACGATGTTTTTTCCAGTTATTGCTGGAGATTTTGGTTCTCAGCTTTGTCGCCCCCGGATGATTATTATTCTGAGAGTAAATTGATACTCTCAGTGAAATCGAAAGAGTCATTTTTGGAATATCGCATGAAAGTAATGGTTGCGACAGCAGAGCGATCCCAATTTCAGCGGGAAATTTCAGGCGTGGAAATAATCCGAGATTTTCCCAATTCTCATAAATGCTCTCATATTCCATCAGCTCCCATATTTGATTTTTCTACTCAACAAAATAAAGACAGGCAATTGATCTATGGAAAAACGATGGGAACTTGCTTCTGATGTAGATCCCCAGGACATAGAAGAACTAAGCCGTTCCCTCGATCTTCCGCCGGTTATTGCGAAAATACTTGTACAACGTGGCTTTGATGCCCCTGATGGTGTTGATGCTTTCTTTTACCCGAATGCAGATGCTCTGCACAGTCCATTTCTCTTTAAAGATATGGATGTCGCTGTAGAGCGGATTATTGAGGCATTGCGGGAAAAACAACGAATCATGGTCTACGGTGACTATGATGTTGATGGCATTACTTCCGTCAGCCTGTTGTACATGTTTTTCCGTGATCTCGGTGGTGAGGTGGAGTACTATATACCTGATCGTCAAAGTGAGGGTTACGGCTTATCGATTTCGGGGATTGAAAGAGCCGCCGAAGACGGCGTACAGTTAATCGTAACAGTTGATTGTGGTATTACTTCAGTTGAAGAGGCAAAAGCAGCAACACGAGTTGGCATAGATCTGATTATCTCTGATCATCACCAACCAGCCGCCGAACTGCCCGCAGCGTACGCGATCATTAACCCCAAACTTGTGGACAACGAATACCCCTTTACAGACCTAGCCGGGGTGGGGGTCGCCTACAAACTTGCTCAGGGCGTAGTGGAACGTCTTGAACTACCTCACTCTACACTAGAACCTTATCTAGATCTGGTCGCTGTTGGTACTGCTGCGGATATTGTGCCACTGAAAGACGAGAATCGGATTTTCGTTTATCTTGGATTGGAAAAGATAAACCGTGAACCGTTGGTTGGTGTGCAGGAACTCATTGAAACAGCCAATCTTCCCCATGGACGAATCGAAGTGGGGCAGATTATTTACGGTCTCGCTCCACGCATGAATGCTGTTGGCAGGCTTGGAAATGCAGGACGTGCTGTCCAGTTGATGATCACTGCAGATTCCTCTCAGGGTCTTGAGCTAGCCAAAGAGTTGGAAAAAGAGAACACCAGCCGTAAGCAGATTGATGCTCATACGCTTGCCGAAGCCCAGGAGCACGTTGAAGAGTTCTACGATCCGAACAAATCATTTTCCATCGTGCTTGCGAAGGAAAACTGGCATAGTGGGGTGATTGGTATAGTTGCGAGTCGTTTGATTGAGAAATACTTCAGACCTACGGTGATGATCACTATCGAGAATGGCGTTGGAAAGGGATCAGCACGTTCTATTCCTGGATTCGACATTTACGACGCCATGCAACAGTGCAGTGATCTCATGCTTCAATTCGGCGGACATACTTACGCTGCTGGTTTGACGCTACTCGCAGAAAATATACCAGAGTTTCGCAAACGGTTTAATGAGGTTGTTGCTAATACACTAAAGCCGGAAGATATGATTCCGAAGTTGAAAATTGACAGTACGCTTGATCTGCATCAGATATCATTTGATTTTCTCCGTATGTTAAAACGGTTTGCTCCATTTGGCCCCCATAATCCACGTCCGGTATTCGTGAGTTATAATGTGCAACTCTCTGGATATCCGCGTGTGGTTGGGAATAATCACCTGAAGTTCCAATTGAAACGTAATGGACCACCACTGGACTGTATTGGTTTCAACTTGGGAGATCGTATTCACCGCCTGGATCCGATCCGTGCGACAAATCATATTGTGTACACGATTGAGGAGAATGTCTGGAACGGGCAAACGTACCTGCAACTTCGTGTCAAGGACGTTAAATCAGATAAAATGGCTAACTATACACATGCGGTTACCTGAGCAGGGAACATCAGGCACAGTTCGTGGTATTGTACCTGATTTGAATTGGTGAATACGTTTCGTAAAATTTTTCAGTAAGCCAAATTAACCGGATTGCAATGAGATTCAAAGAAACTGAAATTCCTGGCCTCATCATCATCGAACCGGATTTGTTCGGCGATGAGAGAGGCTTTTTTCTTGAAGTCTACCATTCTGAGAAATTCAAGAATGCTGGAATCGAATATACTTTCCTTCAAGACAACCATAGTAAATCTCGAAAACATGTCCTTCGTGGTCTTCACTACCAGTTAAAAAAACCACAGGGGAAACTGGTGCGTGTTACTTCGGGTGAGGTTTTTGACGTGGGTGTAGACATTCGACGAGGTTCCCCAACATTTGGGAAATGGCATGGGATGCATCTCTCTGCAGAAAATAAAATGCAATACTTTGTTCCGCCCGGTTTCGCACACGGATTTGTCGTGTTGAGCGAAGAGGCGGAATTTCTCTATAAATGCACTGAACTGTATGACCCAACTGATGAGTATGGCATTAAGTGGGATGATCCTGATCTCAAAATTGATTGGGAGGTAGAAAATCCAGTTTTATCTGAGAAGGATATGCTGCTTCCTTCACTCAAAGATGCAGTACTTCCAGTGTATTCGGCCTGAGTTTTCAGTAGTGAACTAGTAGTTCTGAAGTACCTGAGTGAGTGGCCTTGGATTTATCCAGGGTTTAATAAAGCCAATACTTGAACTATTAGACTTTGGACAAGTCCAAAGCCAGCTTCAAAACTTGAGAAACGACCTGCATCTGTGACAGTACGCACCTGAATCAGGATAAGAGTAGCTTATTTTAACTAGATGTAAGTGTGGATGGGAGCATTTAAATCAGGACTTCAGTGAAATATTCCAGCGATCACTTGATTTTGAAAATGGAAGTATGTTATGCTTCCACGCCCCCTGAATTATCAGCTTATTCAGGGAAGATTCTTTAATTCAGCCCTCTGATCGATTTCAAGGCACCCGATATATTGGGGAGGTTTTAATGTGTGGGATTATTGGTTATGTAGGTACGCGTGATTGTGTGCCACTTCTTATCAGCGGTCTCAAGAGAATGGAATACCGTGGATATGACTCCTCTGGTATTGCCATCATAAATGATGATAAGATTCATATTTATAAGAAAAAGGGAAAAATAGAAGAGCTGGAAAAGGGATTGCTTCAAAATCCCCACTCAGCAACTATAGGTATTGGTCATACACGTTGGGCGACACATGGAGCGCCTACCGAAGTAAATGCTCATCCGCATACATCCTTTAGTGGTGATGTTGCTGTTATACACAATGGTATCATAGAAAATTACAGTGAGCTGAAACAGGCTTTACTACTTAAAAATCATACTTTCCGTTCAGATACCGATACCGAAATTCTGGCACATCTCATTGAAGAGTTCTACGAAGGTGATCTGCAGAAAGCTGTAATCCGTGCGCTTCATCGTGTCGAGGGTACCTATGGGATTGCAGTTTTACATGCGGGAGAGCCTGATAAGATTGTTGTTGCAAGAAAGGGAAGTCCATTGGTTATCGGGATTGGAGATGGTGAATACTTTGTCGCCTCGGATCTTGCTGCCATGGTTGAATATACCCGTGATGTGATCTTTCTTGAAGATGGAGAAGTGGGTACAATTTCGCGTGAAGGTTTAACTCATACCACGCTGGAAGAGACTCGCATCGACCGTAAATCCACTCATATCGATTTTTCCCTGGATCAGATTGAAAAAGGTGGCTACAAACATTTCATGCTCAAAGAGATCATGGAGCAGCCACATACGCTTGAAGATACCATGCGTGGACGAATTCAGGTGGATGAAGGAAATATCATTCTCGGTGGTTTGCAGGGTCATCTCGATGCACTGAAAAAAGCTGAGCACATTCTATTACTTGCATGTGGGACATCATACCATTCCGCCCTGGTTGGACGCTATTTGATAGAAGAATGGGCGAGAATTCCAGTACAGGTTGAGTACGCTTCAGAATTTCGTTATCGCAATCCATTGATCGAAAAAAATACAATCGCTTTTGCCATCAGTCAGTCTGGTGAAACTTTCGATACTTTAGAAGCGATGCGTGAGGCTAGAAAACGTGGTGCCCTTTGCCTTGGCATTGTAAATACAGTCGGCTCTACTATCGCACGGGAAACCGATGGTGGCATCTACCTGCACGCTGGCCCTGAGATCGGTGTCGCATCAACAAAGGCATTTACCAGCCAGGTCACAGTTTTGACTATGCTGGGAGTTCTGCTTGGCAGGCAACGAGGCATGTCAGCCGAAGAGGGACGTAACATTCTCGGTGATCTTCGTAAAATGCCCGATTTGGTTGCCAGAATTTTGCGCACTAAAGATGACCTTCTCGATATCGCCAAGACTTTCTCACGAGCTTCCAACTTCCTCTACCTTGCACGTGGGCCAAACTATCCAGTCGCCCTCGAAGGCGCCCTCAAGCTCAAAGAGATTAGCTACATTCACGCCGAAGGTTATCCTGCAGCAGAAATGAAGCATGGTCCAATCGCTCTAATCGACCGTAAGATGCCAGTTGTCTTCATTGCCACGAACGATAATGTTTACGCCAAGGTGTTGACGAATATCGAGGAGGTTCGCTCACGTGAAGGGGTAGTCATCGCGGTGGCATCCGAAGAGGATAAAGGGATTGAACACCTCGCAGATCATGTATTGCGTATTCCCGATTGCCATCCAATGCTGATGCCGTTACTGACAGTAATTCCGCTGCAGCTACTTTCTTACTATGTCGCGGATATATTGGGACTGGATGTGGATAAACCGAGGAATCTTGCAAAGTCGGTAACTGTTGAGTAATAAAAATTTCAAGTAGAGTTTCAAGAGGGTGTTTCGTTTCCGAGACACCCTCTTAATTTCTAACGAAATAATTTTATAATCAGACTGCTTCGAGGCTCATCGCTTTATCGTAAATTTCCAGATATTTTTCAGCCGATGCCATCCAGCTCATATCTTTTTGCATCCCATTTATCATCACCTGACGCCACTTTTCCTTATCTTTGAAGAGTGTCAGCGCACGTGATATCGCATCAAGCATGGCTTCAGAGGAGTATGCTTCAAATACAAACCCTGTCCCTTCACCAGTCGAGGGATCAAACTCACTCACTGAATCAGCTAACCCACCAGTTTTGCGGACGATTGGCGGAGTTCCGTATCGTTGGCTGTACATCTGATTCAAACCGCATGGTTCATAGAGCGATGGCATCAGAAATGCATCTGAGCCAGCTTCGATAAGGTGTGCAAGACGATTATCGAATTTATTCGTGAGTGATATTCGTCCAGGGTATTTTTCAGCTACCTTGAGGAGTTCTTCCTCAATTTCTTTTTGTCCTGTTCCCAAAATTACCAACTGAATCGGCATGGACATCAGACGGTCGATTGCACCGATAACAAGATCAAGTCCCTTTTGACTGACCAGTCGAGTTACCATGCCCACTACCATATTTTCCTCATTATTATCCAGCTTTAGCTCGGATAACAAAGCAGTCCGATTTGCCTGTTTTGGTGCCAGATCCTCTACACTATACTGAGCTTCAAGGAAACTGTCTGTTTCAGGGTCCCATTCTTGAGGATCAATACCATTCAAAACACCGACCAATCTGTCTTCGCGTGCCTTTAGAATATCTTCTAAACCGTAGCCCATTTCATTAGATGCGACTATTTCTTTAGCATAAGTAGGTGACACGGTAGTCAGGAAATCTGCTGTCATAATTCCGGCTTTAAGAAAATTGAATTTGTTGTAAAAAAACGCCGGATGATTTTCATCAAAAGGAATCGTATCCGCATTAATCTCAGTCGTAATAGCGGGATCATTAATTCCCTGGTAAGCAAGATTATGGATGGTCAAGACTGTTTTAATATCCTTGAAAAACGGTTCATCTTTGTAAACGGTTTTCAGAAAATAGGGCACCATGGCACTTTGCCAATCATTGCAGTGAATGACGTCTGGTTGCCAGTATAATACTTTCAGCATTTCGAACGCAGCTTTCGCAAAGAAGGCATATCGCAGGAAATTATCCGCCCAACCCTGTTTTGTAGCAGGATCGACATAGATCTCATTCCTGTCAAAAAACGGCTTATACTCAAGAAAGTATGCCTGTACCTTTGTGTCAGTTATGAAGCCGGATTTGACTGATGTGATAAGGGTTTCTGATCCAAGTGGGACATTAATATCCCGTAAACGGATCACTTCTCTGAGATTATATTTTCGGTCTCGAATAATCTTATACTTGGGTATAAAGACCCGAATATCACATTCCAGTTCCTTCAGGACAGTCGGGTAGGCATTGGCGACATCAGCCAGTCCGCCAACCTTTGCGAAGGGAGCAATCTCACTGCTCAAATACAATATTTTGTGGTCTGCCATGCGCAGGAAGCCTCCGAGGTGGGATGAAATTTCCCCAACATACTAATTGTCGTAAAGTTAAGGAATTTACTACTATGAATCAAGGTCTGGGCTATAGATAACCGTTTGATTACGCCCCAGTGCCTTCGCCTTATACAATGCCAGGTCAGCATTGTTAATCATTTCTTGTGAGGTGGTTACATTATTGATGTTATCTGCTACCCCCAGGCTGATGGTTAGTTTTCCCAAGGGTTGTTGCTCAGCAGCAGGGAAATTGGTTAACAATACCTCACGTCTGATCTTCTCAGCTACAAAATGACCTTTTCGTACATCGCTGTATGGCAATACTACCGCGAACTCTTCTCCGCCATAACGAGCAACCAGATCGTCATCACGTACTGAACTTCGCAGCACTTCTGCAAACTGTTTTAGAATACGGTCTCCCATTAGATGGCCATGGGAATCGTTGTACTTTTTAAAGTAATCGATGTCAATCATAATCATCGCGATATTATGATTGTATCGTTTCGCCCGTTTCATCTCTTTTAACAATTGCTCATTGAAGAAACGGCGGTTGTAGACATTGGTTAAGCCATCGACTGTCGCCATTCTGTGAACCTGAGTGTGTGCATTCGAGGTCGCAACGCTCTTCGCAATCACCTTTCCGATCTGACTAATCCGGTCCAGATCAACACTTGAAAGCTCCAGTTTTTTCTTATAAGCGAGGGTTACCATTCCCTCAACAGTATTGCCTTTCAGGAGAGGTACAACCAGACCGGTGTCAAGGTTCGCAAGTTTTGCAAGATGCGGGTTCATTAAACCGTTTTTATGTGAAAGACTTAAGGATTTTGGTTGATGTGAGCGCAATACTGAAGTAACGAGTTCCTCCGACAGTAGAAGTGCCATCTGATCATCACCAAATCCAGTGTAGTTTCTACGCCATGATATAAAAGCCTCATACCGTTTCCCCACTCGGCGGAAAATATGAATATCGATATAGTCATAGCCGATTGTACTACGCAGCACTGAGCCTATCGACTGCAACAAACGATCACTTCTCAATTCCCAGGCAACTGCATCCTGAATCCTCATCAAAACATTCGACCATTTTGATTCTGCTGAGTGCTTTCGCGTCCATTCATCCATATCAGTAGAGAGACGTACTGCAGTGCGTAACTCTACATCAATGCTATTTGCAGCCATAGTGCTGGATTCATTATTTAAAGATGTCTGCAGGTTCTTGCAGATATGTCCTAAAACGGAATGAGAATTCCATGATGCTTTTACTTTTTCGAGGAAGGCTTCTATTGTGGCATGATCCCAGACCAGATAAACTTCCCAGACCTCATCTGCAAAAATAGGGGCGGGGCTGGAGGCTCGTTTTCGTCTCGCTGAAAGTAATAGTGAACCTTTTTTGCCGTAAAAACAGAATAGCACCTCTCGACCAATGAAGTTCCATGCTTTGGAAAGGTTTTCTTCTGCTTTCCATTTACCATTTGAGTTTACATCATACGATAGAAACCTGGAATTTGAGTTTGCATCATGGGTTGGCAGCCAATCAATAAGACGGAACAAACGATCTGGAAACTGTAGAAAACCGGTCTGCAACTCGAAGTTGTTGAGGCTTTGGTAGATTACATGGAGAAACCCAGAAAAAGTCTGAGTGAGAAACTCCCGTTTCACCACACAAGAATCACTCTTGTCCACTAACTCAGCTACCAGACTATCAACAATTTTGTAGGATCGTGTTTTCGATTTCATGATTGTTTCAGTTGTTATAATATCTCGAACTGATTTTTCAGCATTTCACGCATGCGTAAAGCACTTTTGATCGCCTGTCCAGCGTGACAATTGTTAAAAAACAGATATGTGGTTTCTGCTCTGGAATCTAATGCCCGGATACGTGGAATCCAGGTTTCCAACTCAGCATCGCTATATTCCCAGTCATAACGATCTCCCTGATCTGGATTGTACCACGTTTTTGCATTGCGACCGTGAAAACGAACATACGCAATTTTTCCTGTAGTTGCCGGGCGTGGGCGTGTCAAAGAAGGAAGTGCTGGTTGATCCACAGCAACCCAGTTCAGGTTGAGATCACGTAAAAAACTAACACCATCAACGCTGTCCCAACTCTTATGCCGTAACTCAATGAAAAGATCGACATTTTCGCAACGTTCTGCAAGCAGAATCAAATACTTCTCACTATCCGTGCTGCGATGAAAGGAGACAGGGAACTGAGCGAGTAATCCTCTGAACTTGCCATTATGAATGAGAGGATTGAATAAATCCAGAACCTCCCGCACTTCTTTCGCTCCATCTTTTCGCTTGTGTGTGGTATCCGAATGCACTTTAACTACAAAGCCGAAATTACCGGGTGTTTGCATGTTCCACTTTGCGACTGTCTCTGGAGCAGGGAGCCTGTAGTACGTTGAATTAATTTCCACTATCGGAAATTCATGGGCGTAGAACGTCAACCAGTCCTGCTTTTTCAGGTCAGACGGATAAAATGTTCCTGCCCAATCTGGAAAATAGTAACCCGATGTGCCGATAATAATCACACAATCGCCCTTCCATTCTCAGCTACCAGATTCCCACGTTTGAATACCTTTGAGGCGTGATTCACACCAAAATGATAAGTCAGCATTTGAATATCCGCGATATCCCATACGACAAGATCAGCGAGTGCACCGGGACCTAACCATCCACGGTCTTTGAGTGCCAGAGCTGTTGCTGATCCTGCAGTTGCCATCCAGAGAGCCTCCTCAGCACTTACTCGGAAACGTATGCTCGCAAGATGCATCGCCATCTGCATGTTCTCACACATGGCACTGCCAGGATTAAAATCAGTTGCCAGTGCACAGGTGATCCCACGTTCAATCATCTGACGAACTGGAGGATCCTCCTTCATGCGAAGGAAATGTGCTGCAACTGGAAGAAGACCAGCGACTGTACCTGACAATGCTAATTGGTTGACGGCTTCATCATCAATAAACTCGATATGATCTGCAGAAAGGGCACCCATCCGTGCTGCCATTTTTGTCGCACCAACATTGGTCAATTGATCCGCATGAACTTTAACAGACAATCCATGTTGAAGAGCTGCATACAAGACTCGTTCTGCTTCCTCCACTGAATAGACACCTGTTTCACAAAAGATATCACAAGTTACTGCCAAATTTTCCCGGGCGACTGTGGGGAGCATCTCCTCAATAAGCAACTTGAGGTAGCCTTCATGATTCTCCTTAAATTCTGCGGGATATTCATGAGCACCTAGAAATGTTGGTATTAGATCGAGAACGTGAGTTTCATTGAGCTTTATGATGGTACGCAACATTTTATATTCTGAATCAGGTGTGAGGCCATAACCGCTTTTTGCTTCCAGTGTGGTGGTGCCATGGGCAAGCATGGAATCAAGAAATGGAGTTGTATGATCGATCAGGTCACCTTGTGAGGCTTTGCGTACCTTTTTGACTGAATTGAGGATTCCTCCACCGCTCTTGGCGATCTCCTGGTAACTCGCGCCACTTGTTCTCATTTCATATTCTGTCTCGCGTGTTGCAGCGAATACCGGATGAGCATGAAAGTCAATCAACCCAGGGGTAACACCCATCCCATCCAGGTCATATTTTTCAATGTTACGTCCCCCAGCAAAGTCCCGATATCTACCGATCCAGGCAATGTTCTCACCTTCGATATAAATTGTGTCAGCAGGACGACGATGGATTCTATAAATAGCGTGATTTTCACCTGGACGTTCCGGTGTGGCAATCCAGCCTGCATTCGTAAGTAACAGTTTTCTCATGATTTCTCCTGTGGGGTCCATATCACCAGGAAGATAACGTTGTCGTTCCAATTACCCAAAAAATTTGCATGAACTATACCCTGCTTCATCTAACGTTGCTTATTGACTCTTTTTTCAAGAATGCTCTCAAAATATTTACGTGCATTTTCACTCAGCAATGCTGGCGAAAACATGCCAAGATCACTGATCAGCTTTTTTGAATCGACGAATTTCTTGTCCAACAGAACGGTTCTATTCTCTCCGGCATCACTAAATGTAACCATGATAGTTGGATTCTTGTCGTTTTTCTTCTTGAACTCGACATCGACCATTCTGATAGTCTCGTGAAGCGCATGGAGGGTTGAAATGGACTTTCCATTGGGGTCTGCATTCTTCACTGACTTGAAAAACCAGAACCCGCCTTCAATTTTAGCTCGAGACATGAGAAGTGGGTAAAGGTTCATGAATAAAAAAGAACCCAGGAAAATCAGTGACAGCCAATCTCCTCTGTCCATGTTCGTTAAACTATTGTCATCCTGCCACAAATCCACTAAGCGAAAAACCAGAGCACCGATTGCAAGAATTGTATTCACAATCACTGGATTATTCAACCAGTACCTGACGTAGGATCGACTTATCATGATTGAATTGCTCTTACTGTTTGGTTGCTTCACTACAAATATAACCTTTTTTTCCAAGCTGTCTGTTCATGATTGATTGAAGGTTTTTTCATAGAAATTGCATATAATTTTGATTTTATAACATCTACCTATCGTAATACATTCATGAAAGAAAGCTAACAGAATGCTGCCATGATGGAAAGTTAATCCGTGTATTCGAGCAGCCTGTTGCGTCTGAAAGAGAAGATACATCCATGTGGTACGGAAATTCAAAAGAAATAGAAAAGAATAGCGGATTTATATTAAACATTCTCGAGTATCCTTGAACTAAATAGTTGATCCTACTGCATTCGTCTTGTACTTTACGAATTATCTTTCATTGAGGAGGAGAAATGAACGCCCGGACCATCTTACTGATCTCCGCAGTCTGCTTAGTATTATCAGCAGTTGCCAACCCATTGTTTGCACAGCAGGCAGCAGTTACAAGCGACATGCCTACTAATCTGGTTTCAACAGGTGAAGACAACGAGCTCGACGACCAGATCGGCGACCACGAAGACCCCTTTGAGTATATCACCATTCATATCAATGGTATCATGTGGGATGTGTTGAATGATCAACCGCTCCCTCAATTTCTCTACTATCTTGACGGTATCGCTCAACGAACCAACGATGATGGAGAGTTTACTCATACCCTGTTCGGTCTGAATCATACAATTACTTTCGACCATCCCAGGTTTGATCCTCAGACTATCCGGGTACGCGATATTGGTTTTTTTGATGATCCGTTCATTATTGAGGTCGTTTCTGCTCAAGTCTCCGGGTTTGTTCGTGACCAATACAATGATGCAGTACTACCAGATTTTACCTTCCAATATAGCGATGGTGTTACACCTCAAAATATCCGCACCGATGAAAACGGTTTTTACCTGTTTCGTACGAGAACCGGATCACACTCTTTCCATGTGGATGTGCTGCCATTCGATGTACATGATGATACGCTTGATATCCAGCCAAACGAGTTTTTAGAGTATGATCTTAACCTCGTTTCTGGTGAAGTGAACGGCACAATTTCAAATTTTAATACTGGCGAAATCCTCATGGATGTTCCAGTTGACATAGTTGGTTTGAATCTACAAACGATCAGCGACGCAGAGGGGAATTACTCTATTCAAACTCGCACAGCTCAACAAGTAGTTCATATAGATCACTATCCATATGCTGAAGTATTGGATACTGTCGAAATCGTTCCACTAGAAGCCATTACGCACGATCTGCAATTGCGTGCGGGGATTCTTTCTGTGCTGGCGGATTCACTCAATGCCACCATTGATGTGGTGGATGAGGTTATACGTTCGGTCTGGCTTCGCAATGACGGTAGCGCGACCATTGACGGAACCGTACGTTCCATCCCACTCCGAAATGCACATCGTTATCTCTATATCGTTCGGGAAGTCAGCTCAATTGATGCGTTGAATGATAATGCTCTTCAAGGGATAAATTTTGTGAATGGCAGGTTCTATATTTCTGGTGCCAACAACCAGTCTAATCCCAACCGTATAAGTGTCATGAACTGGGATATGGAACAAGTCGGTGGATTCGGACAGCCTGGCTCACAATACCCAGGTGCTGATGAAGTTGGTTTCCGAGATATGGCATACGATGGTGAAGTGCTCTGGGGTGGTATGGGTAATGAACTGGTTTCATTCTACCCAGAACTTGGTCGTGAAGTAAGCCGCATTGTAGGTCCCTTTGAGCAGAATATTGCCATGGCGTGGGATCCCATTCGTGAACTTCTATGGGTGATGGGTGACGGTACCGATATGGTTGGTATCAACACCATTGATGGTGAAATAATGGCGACCATTCCCATGAACGATCTCAATGTGAAGGCTATGACCTGGTATAGTGGACAGCGTGATGGGTATCGGATGTTTCTCTCTGTTCAGGAATTTGCCGGGGATCGTATGCTATATCGAATGAACATGGAAACAGGAGAATACCTCCGAGTGACCGCTTTGTCGACTCATCAGTTCCCGTCACGGATTCTGGGTATTGATATTGTTGAGGGAATTTACGGCGATGTTGTTTATCTTGCAGGTATTCTGGATTCAGATCGTGATCATATTTACATGTGGGAGATTGACACTTTTACTGGCTGGGCAATACCCGACCCTATCGTGATCAGCATACCACCCGAAGACAGTATCGAAGTTCAAGTCAGTTTCACCCCCTGGCGTCTACCTAACGATACCTATGAAGGTTTTCTCTTCGGACAGCATAATACTGTAGAAGGTGAATCGCGTCTGCCGATGACGCTAGTACTCAACCGTGAAACGGATGTGGATGATGATGATCAGGCTCTACCCCTGAAATTCGCACTGAATAACCCCTATCCCAACCCATTTAATCCAAGCACAACGATTCCGTTTACGATTCCGGAACGTACCGAGGTAAGTCTTATCGTCTATGATCTATTGGGACGTGAAACTGCTGTGTTGCATCGAGGTGGTATGACTGCGGGGAAATATATGGTGACGCTTAATGGTAGCCAGCTCTCATCAGGTGTGTATTTTATTAAGCTCACAACAGGAAGCGATCAGGCGGTAAGAAAGATTGTTCTTCTGAAGTGAGTGAATTTGGGATCATTTCATTCTTCGCAACTCAATTTTTGAGAGGGAGGTACGAGGATGAGAGGATTTGTAGTTACGAAATGCAGTGTGATGGTTTGTCGATGAATTAGGCAAAAATTGTGCATCTATCGCTAATTCCCGGGGTTTCCATACTCCCGAATGCGCCTTCTAACTATTCAGCCCCTGTAGAGTAAACCTTGGGTTAGCCACCAATTGAGATTCAATAGCTTTTCTCGAAAGTATAGTCAGATCGCGTCATGCCAGCGTGGGGTTAGCTGGTATCCAGGAAGCTATTAATACTATTGATTTCAGGACTAATTGGAAGACGGCAATCCGAACTACACAAATATATAGCAGCTTAGCATGAGACAATAATTCCAAGAATCAGTATAAATCAGCTTCTTCAGTGTGAATTGTTCTCGCTTTTGGAAAAGTAAGCAACTACCGCAATACCATGCCTTGCACTCCTTCATAGCGTTAGTATTAGCTTCCGGCTGGTGGTCTGTAAATGAACAAATAAACTGAATTGATCGATTAGTCAACGAAACAATCGAATTCATCTCTTTGAGTCTTGAAATCATGACGAATGGATAGATGATTCATCATTCAGCTTTCGTACATTGCTTTTGATGTGATCAATTAAATATATTTCGTAGTTTTCAGATATTCTCACTCGTATTGATTAACCAGTTTCAGCAGTGATCCATGAAAAAAACGATCATAAATAGAATCTTAAGCAGTAGAAAATCAACCCTACTCACAAAGCCTGGGTTAATGGCATTTCTCCTCGCGTTGGGCTACCTCATTCTGGCAGGGACTTATATTCTGATATCCAGCTCTGTTGCTGGGAATCGTGCGGTTGATGTAGAGCACCTGAAGGTGGTGGAAATCGAGAAGGGGCTCATATTTGTTGTTATAACTGGAGCTCTTTTAGGCATGCTGACCTGGTTTCTCTTCAGTTTAATTCGTGAACGAGAAAAAAAGATCGTCAATCAGCGTGATGCACTAATAAAATCCGAACGTACCGCACTTGCAGGTTTGATATCATCGAGTGTCGCTCATGATATCAATAATCTTCTTGCGAGTTCGCAAGGTAATCTAGATCTCTTAAAAATGACCATTGGTGATGACAAAACTCTTAAAAAACGACTCGAACGAGTAGGCGAATCAAACCGTAAACTTGCAGTGTTAGCCAAACGACTTATGAAAGCCAGTCAGTATGAGCAAATCGACAAATCACTGGTTTCCTTAAATAAATTGATTTATGAGGGGTTGATCTTTTCGCGCACTCATCAGGAGATCAAATTCTGTGAAGTGATGGTGAAACAGGATGAGCAGATTGAGATAAATGGAAACCGTGGACTTCTGGAGCAGATGCTGTTTAACCTCATACTGAATGCAGCTCAGGCTACTGATGGCAAGGGTAAGATTAATATAACAGCACACAGGGATGAGAAAGATTTTCTTCTGGTAATCGAGGATAATGGACCGGGAATCTCTGAAAAAGATATGGAAAAGATATTTGATCCATTTTATACAACAAAAGAGAATGGTACTGGCTTGGGGATGACCTCAGTGATGGCTTGTGTTGAGAGTCACGATGGTGAAATGGATATATCACGCTCTACAGAATTGGGTGGCGCAAAAATTACTCTTCGCTTCTCCGCAAAATAGCTTACGTTCTGTATTCCTTCGTTACATCTTCATCGGTTTTAACACTATATGCTTTAAATTCATTTGGGGGAATGGATGAATCTGTGATCAATCGAATAAACATTTTGTGCTGCAGCATTATACGATTGATACGGTTCAACAATCCTCCTTCAGTTAAAAATTCCTTCAATTCAGGATGTACATGGAGTCGGAGCCTACGTTCACCACTCCTGTTATGAAATCTCGCCATCCATCGTTCCAGCTCTGTAGTAACGGTCTCTCTTGATGCGACCATTCCAGTGCCGTGACAGGCGGTACAGGGTTCCTTGAAAGTGAAGAGCAATGAAGGTTTGATCCGCTGACGTGTGAGCACCATCAGTCCAAACGGGCCGATAGGCGCGACATCAACCTTGGCACGATCCTTCTTCAGCTCTTTCCTGATCTCATCAAATACCTTTTTTCTGTTTCGTTCCTCCCAAAGGTCGATATAATCGATGACGATAATCCCGCCAATGTCTCGAAGCCTTAGCTGACGGCAAATTTCACGTGTGGATTTGAGGTTGACATTGAGACTGTTTGCTTCGTGATCCTGCTTCCCCTTAAACCGTCCTGAGTTTACATCAATGGTTACCATCGCTTCCGTGTGCTCGATGATGATATATCCACCACCATCCAACCATACTTTACGGCGGATACCCTTCTCAATCTCCGTTTCGATGTTGTAATGATCGAAAACCGGTTCGGGACCCTTAAAGTATTCAACCCGATCAACCAATTGAGGTGCAACCGAAGAGATATAGGAGGAGATTTCCTTGTATAGTTTTTTTCTATCAACAATTAATTTTGAAATTTCGGGGGAAAACAGATCTCGTATTACACTCGATGCCAGCGAAACTTCCTTATATATCAACGCTGGAGCAGTTACTCGCCGTGATTTTTCCTCAATTCTTCTCCAAAGCGAGTAGAGATTCTGAATATCTGATGCCAATGT
>JAIOHU010000153.1 GCA_019912845.1 bacterium | reverse complement strand
AAAGTCCGTTTGATTCATCCACCGTATAAAGTAGTTCACCAGCAAGAAGCACGACTTCAGCTTCACTTTGTGTCTCGTAGGAATCGCTGAGAACAGGCTGAATAGGATTTCTGACGTTAAACAACATAACGCCAGCATCTCTTCTTGCAACCGCCAGGAAACCGTTATCATAAGACATATAAGTTGGAGTAGTTGGAATGGGGATTGAACCAAGTAGCTCCATATTTTCGGGGTTGGATATATCGACGACCTGAATGTAAGGATCACCCATTGGCGGTTGCATACCGACCCAGGCGTATCCCTCATGGATTTGAAAATCCCAGGCTCTACCTGATATTCGAATACTATCTAGTTCTGTCAGCATCCCCGGATCTGAGATATCCACTGACCGCAATCCTACCTTTTCGTCTAGTAAAAATGCGATATTGTCCCTGAGTTCTATATCAATCAACCTTCCATACGATCGATATGCGCCAACGAGCAGCGGATTTTCAGGATCAGTATAGTCATAGGTTAGTTGTCCGGCTTCATAAAATGGTTCGGAAGGACTTCCCGCAGTGCAGAAATAAGCGAGCTCAGGTTTCACATCAACACCCTGGAACCGGTCCAGATTTGTGTCAATATCAGCGAGTAATTGTGGATTTGCAGGGTCATCGTAGCTGATGAATTGAATGCCAAAGTATCCATCTGCTGTAACAGCAATATTACGTTCACGGTCAATATCCATTGAATGAGGATCAAAGGGAGGGAACACGAGAAAGCCGAGCTGGTTGACATCTCCAAAATCAGAAATGTCACGAAAACTGATATTCCCTCGAAGAGTAACATCTATTGCGAGATTTTGATCTACAGAAATATCAGAAGCGTAAAATTCAACTTCATAAAATGCTTCCAAGGTTGGTGCCCAGGGAGTAGAAAGATCAACAACGGCAATTTGTTCTTCGTAGAGTAAAGTAATAAATGCCAAATTTCCCTGAATATGGATTCTGTGAGTATTTCCTAATTCAGTTAGATTTCCCACCTGCTCCGGGGTTGCAGGGTCAGAGATGTCGACAACATAGAGTCCGTCATTATCCACAGTTACATAAGCATAGTCTCCAGAAACCTCAACATCATCAGGTAAACCCGCAAATATCAATCTCGATAGAAAATGGGGCACCGCTGGAATTGATACGTTCAAGATAACCAGTCCATCTTGTCCAACAGCGTAAACGAACTCATCTTGCACATCCAGACGATAGATTTTGTGCTCCGGAATCCAGATACCAACCTGCAATGGATCTGCCGGATCAGAGACATCGAAAATTCGTACCCCACCCTCCCAATTAGCGATATAGGCAAAATCGCCTTGAACGACAATATCACGTCCATCATCCAGAAGTTGGTATAAATTACCTGACTCATTTATCTCCTGAGCGTCAAGTGTAAAGCTAATCGAAAAAAGAAGGATGAGAATGAGTGGTAGGGCTGATAATCGCATATTTTGCATGGGTTCACCTTTTTTGAGATTGTGAATAATCAGTTACTTCGCAATTCTGTAAGCTGACTCATAGCAGGATTGCTTCTCCGCGTTAGCAATGACATCGATACAAACAGACCTTTTTATCCACACGAAACAGCAAGGAACCAATTCTATCGAACGATCACATTTTCTTCAAGTGACGGTAAAGTGTCATACGGCTGATTCCTAAAATTTCCGCAGCCTTTGTTCTGTTTCCTTCAGCTTGCTCCAGGGCTGTGTGTATGGCTTCTGCTGATAGTTGCTGGGAATCGGTTGAGGTGTGTGTCGCAGGCTGATCAGCTTTAGCAGTATCACGAATCTCTTGCGGTAAATGATTCGTCTGTACTGTATCACCATGGCATTTGATCATCGCATATTGAACCGCATTACTCAATTCACGCACATTGCCGGGAAAATCATACTTCATTAGTGACTCAAATGCCTCATTGGAAACCTGGACATAAGGTCTTCCCATGATCTCGGCGTGTCGTTCGATGAAATACTGTACCAATAGCGGTATATCACTGCGACGTTCCCGTAATGGTGGCATGAATATCGGCACCACCGCGAGACGGTAATATAAATCCTCACGGAATGTGCCCAGACTCACCATCTTTTTCAGATCACGGTTTGTGGCGCAGATGATACGCACATTCACATTCACCTGCTTCTCACCACCAACCGGATAAAAACTGCTGTCCTGTATAACGCGCAACAGTTTTACCTGCAGAGCTTGTGAAATCTCACCAATTTCATCGAGGAAGAGAGTACCGCCATCGGCAAGCTCAAATCGTCCCTTTTTGTCACGTATCGCTCCAGTGAACGCACCACGCACATGCCCAAATAACTCACTTTCCAATGTTCCTTCAGGTAAAGCTCCGCAATTGATGGGTACAAAGGGGTGGTCTGTTCGCTTGCTCAGTTGATGTAATGCTTCCGCAGCCAACTCTTTGCCTGTCCCGCTCTCACCTTGAATCAGAATTGGGACATCCACCTGCGCGAGGTCTTCAATAGATTTGAAAATTCGATGCATTGAAGGGTGTTTGCCAACAATTCCATAAAATCGATCACCTTCCCGCAACTTACGATGCAGCAGATTTAATTCAGTGATATCACGAAACAGAACCATCGCGCCAATGGATTTTTTTTCATGATTATTGAAGGTCATAACTGACAATTCAAGGTCTCTCACTTCACCATTTTTCCTGATAAACTTACCGGGATACCTGTACTTCGTGTGCAATCCTTCCTCACTCAAACAATAGGCACAATTTCCACCGCAAAATCTCCCCGGAAAAACTTCATGACAATCCTGCCCGATCACCTCCTCAAGGGAATAACCGGTTATCTGAATTGCAGCATGATTAAATAAAATGATCCGCCGATGTAAATCATGAACCAGGATGCCATCGGTTAGGTTGTCGATCAACGATCCGAAAGCGTTTCGAAGATTTGTAACTGCACCTAAAATTCCATCCTCAAAGAGACGATTCGCTCTCTCGAGTACGGTATGATAAAATGATACCCATTGTTCAATTTCACTATCTGCTTCGGGGAGTTTAATGTCTTCAGTCCAGTTCATACAGACCGGCATTCCAGTATGTTGCAGCCAGCCGAGAGGGGATTTTATACCCACTGAAATTACCGAATCAAAAGGCATCTCGTGCGATCCCTTTTCACCAACTGGTTCAATTCCGAAGGGTTGCAGGTTAAATTGATTCAATAGACTGGCGAGGAGGGGGGCTTCATAATCCGGCGATTCAACGGTGTAATAATCGATCTCAAGATTCGTGGGGGTAATGGATTGAATGATAGCAGCGGTCAACCCACTGACATCGGAGTTTCCATTCGATTTGATCAGAATACGTATCATGCAATCCCCAATGATCTTACCAGTAAGAAAGTAGGTAGAGGAGGTCGTTCACTTCAAGACTTCTGGATAGAAAGATTGAATTCGTTATTGATCACTCTTTTGAGGTATTGGATCGACTACCTGGAGTTCAAACCGAAAGGTGGTTTTTGCCAGTCCATCTGAAATAACTGCTCATCCGCAGCGGGGAAGGTGTAGTTGCTGATTTCTTCAGGTAATATCCAGGCGGTATCACTAACCTCGAGTAATTGCGGATTACCTGAGAGAAAACGTGCATGAATCACATGCAGGTTTACGATCAGGTGGGGGTATGAATGCCGGATTGATGTAAATAGTGAATGACTTTGGATATGCACCCCCATTTCCTCGTAGACCTCACGTTCCAGCGCACGTTCGGGAGTTTCACCATCTTCCAGCTTGCCACCGGGCAGCTCCCAGTAACCGCCATGATCAATATCATCGGGACGTTTTGAGATGAGTATCCTGCCATCACGTCGCCAGATAATCCCGGCAGCAACTTCTACTTCTGGTTTGATTGTCATAAACCTGGTTCTTCGCCGTTTCATGTGTATAAAACTGGCAATTCTGAACTAGACGTCATTGCGAACGCAGTGAATCAATATCTCGTGTAGTTTGATCGAGATTGCCGCGTCACTACGTTCCTCGCAATGACAACGAGAAGGTAATTGATTAGATATCCACCTATGAAAGAATAGCGAAGTGACAAAATCCATTCTATACATTTTTCCAGTTGCCACTAAGAGTGCTTCCTGCAAATACTATCCGGTACCGATGCGTTAGAACGCTCCGGCAGGAGCGAAATGTGCATAACGCGGGGGTAAGCCACGGGAATACAAACCCCATCCCCTGAAACAGCCCTGGAAGGGCGACACATCATACGTTGAAAGAGTATTGTTGCGTACCTCCTCAGAGACCTACTTCACATATAACAATTTTCTGATATGAGAAACACCTCCGCTTTGCATCACAAGAAAATAAATTCCATTGCTCATGGCTAAGTCGTGCTTGGAGGCATTTAAGGAATAACCATGTCGACCGTAAGTATAGCGTCTTTGTTCTGTAAAAACTTCCTGCCCAAGAAGATTAAAAATGGATAGTTTTACAAGTGAGGTTTCCGATAGGGAAAAATCAATCGTACAGGACGAATTAAAAGGATTCGGGTAAACATCACCAACTTCAAATACTTCCGGTACCACGCCGAACGTATTTTGAGATCGGACTGTAGTTGTATCCTGCGGACCAAGAATTCGGAAACGACTGACTTCATTGTCGCCCGT
Organism: bacterium; assembly: GCA_019912845.1. Lineage (GTDB taxonomy): Bacteria > Electryoneota > Electryoneia > Electryoneales > Electryoneaceae > JAIOHU01. Next base: position 18,003 of record JAIOHU010000153.1, on the reverse strand, counting down.
AAATAACCACAATGTATCAACATCCATTTTAACAGTTGCTACATCAGGAATGATCGCAGCAATAGTACTATCAAAATTTCCCGTGCTAAAATCTATGATATGCACCTGCGGATCAGGGACATATCCTGTGAGTGCGACTCGTTCGCCGCTTATATCCGCGATGACCATGTCATCCCCACCTTCATTCCAGGGGAAAATATAGGCAGTATCCAGCCCGGCTTCATTTTTGTTGAATAGATGAATCCCAATGCCTACATAATTTTCATCTGTTATAAGTTGTCGACCACCATAACGAGTGCATTGAACGGTATCGACCATCGTGATGGTTCCATCTTCTTCGAGAAAGTACCAGCATAAATAATCTCCGGCACAGACAAAAAAATCTTTTTCATCCCATGCACGCATACCAATTGTACGTGGAACGCCTTCATCGAGATAGGGTAATACAGTCTCAGACAAAACCTCTGTATTATCATCCATCATTTCAACAATCCTGAGTGTAAACGTATCCACCACCGCAGCAAAATATCGATCATAGGCTTTTGTCATAATTGGGTCCGTATCAGGTGGGATTGCATCTGTTTCAGTTATATCATAGGCAATCTGCATGTTCTGACCCGGAGAAAAGCGATAAAGCCTGAACGGATAATTTTCATAATCAATCAATTGCATCAACAAAAGTGTATCACACAAATTATAGTGGGAAGCACGTACTCCTTCTTCATTCAATATTGAAACAGTGTCCGGCGCAGATGGTGTTGCCAGATTCAAAACTCCATAATAAAGGGGTTCAATACCGTCTTTTATCATGCCACAAATCCAACTCTTATATATGGGACGAAACTCGTGACCACCAATTACACCAAACTCTGAGTTAAATTCGTCATTCAAAGTGGGGCCTTCGAACACCATCTCAGGATTATTATAATCTGTAAGATCATAAAGCCAGGTGTGATCAAATTCAGTCTCATCATAAATCAGCAAGTAAGGATCACCGAATTTTCCAAGTGTAGTTGTAACTCCAACATGCCCATGATCATGCCAATCCACCTCTTCCATAATAGGAACCGTTGCAATATGCGGATCTTGCGGATGGTTTCCAGGATCAAATACCCAGATAAAACCAGAATCCCTTTCCCAACCCTGCTGAAATCCTGCAAAAAGTGTATCATTTAATACCCCGAAATCATTCATGGGGGCTGATGAATAACGCGGGACGTTTTCAGAAATAGACCACCAATGATGATCAATCACATTTAATTGATCATCAAGATGAATGAACATAAAACCCAGTTCTGTAGGCATGATTGAAAAATCATAGATCAGAGTATTCCCTGCTATCACAGGTGTTCCAAATGTTAATGCTAAATCAACACCTAGATTTACACTATCAATCAATACTGGATTTGAAGGATCAGAAATATCTGTGATTTTTAGTGGATAATCGCTATCACGATCGATATGGAATACCCTGTCGCCAATTTTAAATGGGTGGATGAGGACTGAATCATACACCAATACTGGATTGTACGGATCACTGACATCATAAATCCCATCATTACAGAATGCCAGGCTATCATCACTTAAAAAATCTCCGTCAACATAATATCCGAATAATGAATATTTTGTTAAAAGACTATCTCCAACCTGTTCGGTTATAAACATACGATATAAACTGGCAAATACACCTAATCCGTTCCTGAACATGAAGAAACTATCATCCCAAATATTTTCTGTCAGTATCTGAGAAAGTCCAATGGAATAAATGCCATTGATTTCATTGACCTTATGAACTCGAATATGCCTGGATGTAACCACATAAACATAAGGATACTCAAATTGATAGCCGCGATCATTTGAGCTGTAATAGTAATCCCCCACGAATTCAACTCCATAATTCCACCAACCACGACCCTGGGCAAAGCTAGTTGATTGAGAATTGAACAGCATTAACGGCAAGAATAATAATAGGAAGAGGGTTTTTTGAGTACATTTTAGTATAAAAGGCATGCTTGTGATTCCTTTTCCAACTCTTTCCGCTTCGGACGAAACAAGTGCACTCTAGCGCATATCGCTAATTGAGTTCTTCTCTATTCTGTATAGGTAAGTATCAAATCAATAACTTTCCCATTGTCATTGCGAGGAACGTAGTGACGCGGCAATCTAATTCTGTCTACAAGAGAGATTGCTTCACTGCGTTCGCAATGACATCCATATCAGAACTGGTCGTTTTTACCCACATGAAACAGCGAAAAACCACTAACTGTTATGGAAGTAGAATAAGATACGAAAATATTGGGTGAGTGAGAAAGGATAGGGAGTAGATCGGGAAATTGGCTTGGTGTGGATTTTCGATTTCTCCCCCGGTTCCTCTTCGTTCCACCTGGGGCTACACAAGTTTCACCGCGCTGCGGTTTAAGAATTTAGAGCGTCACACTACAGATATGTAGTTGATTGTCATTGCGAGCGAATCAGAAGCAATCCTGGTTTTTGAAATTTTCATTAGATCGCTTCGTCACTACCTTCCTCGTGATGACGACAAGATGGCCCGATGCTCCGCATCGGGTTTAAGGGACAATTCCTTATTTACGCTACCCAAGTTCAACCGCGCTGCAGTGAACAAATTGGAGCGCCACACTCCAGTGTGGCATATCGAAAACGCGTCGTTCCAGCGTGGTTTTAGCTGGATTCGCAGAACCCGACCGCAGAGGAGGGCGAAGAACTAATAATTGCATAAAGAAACCCGGGGATGAGTCAGTCGACAATTGTGTGGATGTGAATCAAAGTATTGCCATATTATCAGATTGAATATTTTTTGAACTCTCATCCCCGCGCCACCCGTCATCCGGGCAGTAAAAACGCTTTTTGTATTGGTTGCGAAAACAAATCCTGCGCCAATCCCTGAATGTCCTCTTTCGTTACCGCATCAATCCTGTGCATGAATTCATCCATGGAGACAAATTTATTCAGGTAGATTTCCATTTTTCCGAGGCGGTTCATACGGTTTGAGATGCTCTCCAATCCCAGCACAAATCCACCTTTCAATTGATCACGGGTACGTTTCAGCTCTGCATCACTCAGTGGTTTCTGCATGAGCTTGTCGAGTTCCTGCTCAATCAGTCTGACAGCCTTTTTAGCTTGGCGGGTCTCGGTGCCTGCATATACGCCGTACATCCCGCAGTCCTCCCACACCTCCTGAAAGGAATAGATCGAGTATGCCAGCCCGTTCTTCTCACGTATGCGTTGAAATAGACGTGAACTCATCCCTGCACCGAGCAGAGTATTCAAAAGAATCAGAGCATAGCGACGTTCATCGTTGAATGGTAATCCGGGTACACCCAGCACAACATGGGCTTGGACAATATCTTTGTGACGGACTATTTCTGCTGCCTCATTGCTCATTTTATCTGGCAAAAAGCGTTCGGAACGCTGTCCGGTTGGCGCACCCAGTTTTTGTGAGATCATTTGCACCAGTTTCTCGTGATCGACACTCCCCGCCGCTGCAACCACGATATTGGAACAGTTGTATTTCCGTTTCCAGAATTCGATCAACTCATCACGAGTGAACGAGGATACGGTTTCTCTTGAACCTAGAATCGGCAGTCCCAGACTGTGTTCCGGGAACATCTGCAGTTGAAAATCATCATGGACAACATCCTCAGGAGTGTCGTCAGCTCCAGATATCTCCTCGAGAACCACACCCTTCTCACGAACGATTTCTTTTTCTTCAAATGTCGAATCAGCAACAATATCACTCAGCACATCAACTGCCACCGGAAGATGTTTATCAAGTAGATGTGCCATGTAAACCGTTGTATCACGGCTGGTGTAAGCGTTTAAGTAGCCGCCAACCTGCTCGATTTTTCGGGCGATCTGCAGTGAGCTGAAACGATTGGTGCCTTTGAACATCATGTGTTCGAGGAAATGGCTCATGCCATTTTGCTGAGGTAACTCATCGCGTGAACCAGCCTGTACCCAGATTCCAAGAGCGACTGATCGGCTTCCGGGTATCGTTTCGGTTACAACTCGAACTCCTTTTGGAGTGACACTTTTTCTGAATTGTAGTGATTTCATGGATTTATCAAAATTCGTTTTCGTTTGATGTTGTTCCTGATGTTCATGAAGGTACGAAAAGGAAGTACCATTGATCCCAAATAACAACGAGCAGTGGAGAATCAAAAAGCGTCTCGAGAAATCTTGCCATTTTTCAATCTTCCGCTTACTTTTTACTAATTCTCTACTAACAGGTCGCCAATGAAAGTTCGTGGAACAGTACTCATCTCCGTCCAGGGTTTTATCAAGCATAAGTTTGGATTCAATAAATATCAATTATGGCTTGAGGAAATACCTGAGAGTTTAAAACACATGTATACATCTGTGATATCTCCTGATGGGTGGTATGAGCTTGATCCTGCACTGACACAAGCAAATATCCATCTTTGCAAGTTGTTTTACAACGAGAGTATCCACGGTTCCTGGGAATGTGGACGTTACAGCGCTGACCTGGCTGCCACAAAGTTTATGAAAATGTTCGTCCGTCTGGGATCAACCAGCTTGCTTCTCAGACGAGCGAAAGAAGTATTGCCACGCTATTATATGCCATCAAACATTGAAATTGGTGGGATTGATTCAACTTCAGCCTCATTCTCAATCACACATTTTCCCCACATGGATAAATATATCGAAGCTCGAATAGGTGGCTGGCTGGAACGTGCTCTCGAAATAAATGGCAAGAAGGAAGTGGCTGTAATCATCAATAAATCACTGGTGAGTGGTGATTCTGAAACACGCTACGATCTTTCGTGGAAATAAAATTTGGAGTTGAAACGAAATTGATAAATTGCTGCTTGGTGTTTGATTTGTGACGATTCTACTTCTAAGTTATTAAGTGACTCTTTTGTAAGAGGACTGGTTTCACTTTGGAGTATATCATGGCAGATGATTCAGGTTTGCAACCGGTACTGCCTCGCAATCCATCGTACAGATTTCCTGACCGGCAGAAGAAAAAGAGAAGGCAAGAGTCAGAACGGGATAACGACAGTGATACAGAGCAGGAAAAAACTGATGATGATAATCCTGCTGTCCCTCCGGAGAGTGACTCCACCATTGACATACGCGCATAAGTGATTCTCCCGGATGCAACCTTACCCATTTGAGAAACGTGCTGAAATCGCCCGTAAACGCCTCCCCAGGTTGAAAGCATTACTCGCATCATGCCGACTCTGCGCACGTGAGTGCAACGCTAGACGATTCCGCAATGAGACCGGCGAATGTAATCTCACCTCTGATCTATTGGTATCTAGCGCTCATCTACATTTTGGCGAAGAGCCAGTTATTTCCGGCAATAAGGGGTCTGGGACAATCTTTTTCTCAGGATGTAATCTTGCCTGTATCTTCTGCCAGAATTATCCCATCAGCCAATTTCATACCGGAAAACAATCATCACCTCGTAAACTCTCCGAGATGATGTTGAAGTTGCAACTACAAGGAGCGCATAACATCAACCTCGTAACCCCCAGTCCTCAACTTGAAGGAATCCTCGAAGCCTTGATCATTGCATGGGAGGAAGGGCTGAAATTACCGATTGTTTATAATTGCGGGGGGTATGAGAGCGTTGCGGCATTGGGTCTCATGGAAGGATTGATCGATATCTATCTCGCTGATTTAAAATATGGAAAAGATGAGGTCGGAACTGTTTCGGGAATAGAGGATTATTTCAGCCGTGCATCCATTGCGTTAGTTGAGATGAACCGTCAGGTTGGCAGTTTGAGTATCAATGATGAGGGTATTGCGACACAGGGCTTGATCGTACGTCACCTGGTGCTTCCTGGCGGTCAATCAGCAACCCCTGAAGTCCTGCATTTTCTAAAAGAATCTATCGGGGAGGAGGTGTTTATCAGTTTAATGTCGCAATACTATCCCTCACATCGTGCCAAAGAGCATCCGAAGCTGGGGAATCGGTTGTCTCGAGAAGAATACAAGAGAATGGTGAATATCTTGAGTGAACTGGGTCAATCAAATGGATGGGTTCAACCTGATCCCTGGTAAAATCAAGTATTTTCAGAGAATTTCTCGGTACCAGTTTTTTCTCTTTTAATAACCGGCTCATGACTCTATATTTGCGCATGATTGTATACCTCATTATCCACGAATTTCAGTAAGCAGCTTCAAGCTGAATTGTGGAGAAATGCAGGCAAAAGAGAGAATTGGTTTGATTACAATGGAGAGATAATGGCAAATTATTCCTTTGGATTATGGTTTCGTGCGGTAAGAGCATTTTCATTTACTGCATCGATAACGCCGGTTTTGCTGGGAACAGCATTGGCGTTTTACCAGACGGGGGAGATTAATGTCATAATTTTAGTGGCAGCAGTATTTGGTGGTCTGATTCTGCATGCTGGTACAAATTTGATCAGTGATTATTTTGATTATGTAAAAGGTGTTGATAAAGAGGGTACATTTGGTGGCAGCCGTATTCTAGTCGAAAAGCAGATGAAACCGAAGCATGTTCTGGTTGGTGGGCTTGTACTTTTCTCGGTAGCTACTGTTATCGGTCTTTATCTGTTTATCGAACGTGGCTGGCCAATTATCGCCTTCGGTTTAATTGGAATTGCGGGTGGTTACCTTTACACAGGTGAACCGCTTGGCTACAAATACCGTGCTCTCGGCGAGTTTCTCGTATTTGCGTTGATGGGACCGTTGATGGTTTGGGGTGGTCACTTTGTACAGGTCGGTACACTGGAATGGCTGCCAGTTCTTATCTCTATCCCGGTTGGGATTCTTGTGGCTGCGATTCTATTTGCGAATAATCTTCGTGATATCGAAGATGATACAGCGGCTGGTTTCAATACGCAGGCGAGTCTTCTCGGTAGAAAATCGGCACGAGTGCTCTATGGTGGGATGTTGTTTACAGCGTACGCTGCGGTTGCTGCACTGGTTATCCTGAAACAAGCTCCACTGCTTGCTCTTCTTGTCCTGATAACCATTCCGGCAGCATTGAAGGTTAATAAAATCATCCAGGATTCGTTGAAACATGAACGTGATCATCTGGCAATGGTAGATGTTATGACTGCGCAATTGCATTTCCAGTTTGGCATCCTGCTAACAGCCGGTTTTGTCCTGGGATACTGGTTCCATCTCTAAAATGACTATGCATACAATATTTCAACCGAATAGCAGGCAACCCCGTGGTGGGTTGCCTTTGCTCTATACTGCAATCGGGATTGCATTTATCATCTGGTATTTCCTCTTTGCTGTGGATGGCACACCCTTCTGGATTGTCATTGCTGCTGCTACTTTTACATTAGGTGGATGTGGGCTTTTTGTTTTTCCTGACACTCTCAAGGCGAATGGAAAACAGTGGCTGAAGTTTATCGGTTTGGGAGTTGCCTTTGCGGTTGTGCTCTATTTTATCTTTGCAGTGGGATATCAGATAGCGAAGCTGTTGCCATTTGGTCCGGATCAGGTGGAGGGAGTCTACTCAACTCGTGAGCAAGCGTCACCCTCGACTATCGCTGCACTTCTATTGTTCCCTATTGGTCCTGGAGAGGAGTTGTTCTGGAGGGCGTGGGTGCAACGAGCTTTCAGTATGAAATATGGTCCCTGGAAAGGTTTTCTACTTTCACTGTTCTTTTATACCGTAGTTCATCTGTCTTCTCTGAACCTGACACTCATTGCTGCTGCGACAGTTGCTGGAGCGGTCTGGGGATTATTGTATATGAAGGTTGGGCATATTGGTCCGGGAGTTATCTCCCATGCTCTTTGGGATGCTACTGTATTTGTCTGGCTGCCCTTTACTTAATGGTCTGCAACATCTTCGGATGTTGTAGAGCGATTAAAAGGATTTTAGATCAATGTACAGGGTTTCTGAACGAAACAAAAGTTGATAGATATCTATAGTTTGGGGTGTATTATGAGTTCCGCAACATCCGCAGATGTTGCGGCGATTCGGTCGCAGATATGTTGAGAAAGTACTATCAAAGATTGAAATTCACTTTCGCAGTCATTGCAAGGAAGCATAGCGACGTAGCAATCTTGTGTTGATTAGTGGATTATCTCAAACGTTTTAATCGCTGGCTTTGGACTTGTCTAAATCTAATAATTCTCATCGTCGTTCTATTAGACCACGCAAAAACCGGGACCAATCCCTCAGCCTACGTGAATCGATCCATTAGAAGCGAGATTGCTTCACAACGTCGCAATGACAAGTATGCAGAAATGACTCTTTTTCACAAACGATACAGTTCGAAACTATAATTCAATAATTTCATAATTCCATAATTTGCCTAAATCAGCGAAGAACCTTGAACTCAAGCCAAAAAGCCAAATCCCAAAAAATCAATGGAAAGGGGAGAGTCCTTACCCGTACACGTGAGGGTGTTATCGTGGAACGAAGTGATGGCACTCTCGATAGTTGTCGTGTCCCGGGAAAAGGTAAGAGTTTCGGAATGCCTGTACCGGGTGATTTCATTCGTTACAACCTTCCAACCGCAACACAGGATGGCTGGGTAGAGGAAATCCTGCCCCGTTCCTCCTTGTTCCAACGATTTGTATTCGGCAGGATAAAAGAGATTGCAGCCAATATGGATCGTGTGCTGTTGATAGTAACTCCATCTGAACCAACAGTCTCACCACGTCTGCTGGATCGTATGCTTGTCGGTGCATCAGTAGGTAATCTTGAAGTGGTCATCGTTGTGAACAAGATGGATATCTTGAAACAAAAAGATGTCGAAGCCTGGTTGGAGCCATGGAAAATCGCAGGTTACTCGACTGTGACAGTCAGTGCCAGGGAGCAAACTGGATTATTGGAATTGGAAAACCACTTGAAAGACAAGGTTTGTCTGCTGGCGGGGGCATCCGGTGTCGGAAAATCAACCATTCTGAATAAGATCATCGAAAACCTCAACTTAAATACCACCGAAATCTCCAATGCAACAGGCAGAGGAGTGCACACCACAACGTTCACCCAGTTATATCGTTTTGGCGATTCCGGTATCGTGGCGGATTCACCGGGGATACGGGAGTTTTATCCGGCGGTTGAACCCGATAATCTCGCATTTCACTTTCCCGAATTCCAACAACCTGCAGAAGAGTGCGAATTCCATGATTGTCTGCACCTTGAAGAACCGAACTGTGGTGTTATCGTGGCAGTAGAAGAGGGCAGAATCCATCCGCAACGTTATGAAAGTTATGGAATCCTCTACCAATCCCTCAAAGAAGGACCGAGACGGGGGCGTGCACCTGGGTTTGCGTAAAATCCCCGCTAACAATATTTGAAAATCAGGATGTGATTTGGATTGCAATTCTACAGACTAAAAAACCCCCGAAATTCGGAGGTTTTATAGAAAGTGGGTCATTCCCTTACTTTCTCAAATCTGAATCGTCCAAATCATTTTATTCATCTTGTTCAGCAGCACCTGCAGCAAGCGCGAGACCCTGTGAACTGAGTTGGACAGTATCCTGTGTGCTGAAGCCGGCAGCAGTCGCTTGTTGTCCTGCAACTACAGCAGCTCCACCTGCGTGAACCTGACCGCGAGCTGCGGCAGCAAACATTTCCTGCTTACTAATTTCTTTTACGGCTTCGGATGTACTTGCCATTTCCATGACATCCTCCTTTTTGCAAGTTATCCTTATCCTCTATTATTACCATCGGCAGGAAATATAATTTCTTTAGTACTTTAAGTTTTGGAGAGCAATCAGGATTTTCGCGGTATAATAAGTGGTATAACCGCTGCAGCGAGTAACATCTTCAATATCCACTGCCCGGTCATGAGGTTTGTCTGCCAACCGAAGGCAATCCAGATAAATAGAATTGTATCCAAAGCAGTTGAGAAAAGATTTGATACGAGGATACGTTTCACAAAGGAGTGTTTATAATAGCTGAATATCATGGTATCAAGCGATTCGGAAGCGACAAATGCAACTACGCCAGCGAATGCAACCCTGCCCAGCAGATGAGAATCGGTCAGTACCCCCATCAGCCAGCTTACAATTGCCCCAATAAAAATCAGGATATAGACATACTTCGCTCCGCGGTCGAGTTGGATACGGTCGCGTAATGTAAAAATCGGGGCGATGAGGAAAACCCCAGCAGGAACAGCCATACCAAATGGCAGCGGAAGCAACCATAGACTGGCAAGAATATTCGCACCTACAATCAACACTATGTAAAGCAGACTTAAGTACATTTTACCGCCATCAAAAACTCATTTGTCGGCTCATTTTTGATAGGTAACTGGATCAGTCAACCCGGCTTCAGCAAATCCCATCAGCCGTAACTGGCAACTATCGCAGCTCCCGCAAGCATACCCCCGTTCATCTGGATTGTAACAACTATGCGTTAAACCGTAATCCACTCCCAGTTCAATACCCGTCAAGATTATTTCTGATTTTTTCAACCGCAGCAATGGCGCCTGAATCGTGAATGTATCGCCTTCAATACCCCGTTTTGTGCCAAGATTGGCAACATTCTCGAATGCCTGCAGAAACTCGGGACGACAATCCGGATAGCCAGAATAATCAATCGCATTTGCACCAATGAAGATATGGTTTGCATGCACTGTTTCCGCATACGCCAGTGCCAGGGAGAGGAAGATGGTGTTGCGTGCGGGGACGTATGTTGATGGTATACCCGTACCGATAGATTCAATGTCGCGATTTTCAGGAATGCTCTCGGCGGTGGTTAAGGATGATCCGCCGAAAGTTGTCAGATTCAAGTCGATTACTTTGTGATCTGTAACCCAAAAGGCTTTGCCAATACGTTCCGCAGCTTGAAGCTCAAAGTGATGACGTTGACCATAACGGATACTTAACGCATACAAATCATATCCCTCAGAGGCTGCAATTGCCACACACGTGCTGGAATCAATGCCTCCACTCAGCAGAACCACCGCAGATTTCTTCCTCTCCATATTGACTTTACTTCCTTATTTTATTAAACCTTATGCTCAGTGAATCTTAATATCAGTGGATCGATACCTCTGAAATGCCAGATTGGCCCTGGATTTATCCAGGGTATAATAATTCCATAGTATGAGTTGTTAAACATTGGACAAGTCCAATGCCAACAGTAAAAGCACGTGAGTCGATTCACTAGGATGTTGATGAATGACCAAAGTACGATTCTTGAGATTCATCAATACCTGAGAGTATATCTTTTCAAACACTGGACAGCAAGGAAATTTCAACCGTAAAAGAGGATGTCGTTGTCCACTACTCGATAAATCACATTTGGTGAGACCTTAACGATCAAGGTTTCATACCAGAGGAGAAAATTAATGGAGAAGGCGAAGAAGGGTGACAAGGTAAAGGTGCATTATACAGGAAAGCTGGATGATGGTACTGTATTTGATGAAACTAAAGATCGCGATCCGCTGGAATTTACTATTGGCGAAAACAATGTTATTCCCGGTTTCGAAAATGCTGTAGAGGGTATGGAAGTTGGCGATTCCAAGACAACGAATATCCCATCCGACGAAGCATACGGTCCGCACATGGAAGAAGGTGTTTTATCTGTCGATCGTTCCGGATTGCAGGATGACGTTGAAGTGGAAGTTGGTCAGCAGGTTCAACTCTCACGTGAAGATGGGCAGGCAGTTATAGCGACCGTAGTTGAGGCGAATGATGAAAAGATCACCCTCGATGCGAATCATCCGCTGGCAGGAAAAGATCTTACTTTCGATATTGAGCTAGTCGAAGTTGTGAAATAATATTACTGGAACGCCAATCTCCAGGTTGGCTATCTATTTATACCAGGACTATTCCGCAACATCTAAGGATGTTGCGGAATAGTTTTTTTTTATTTTTTCGCAAAATCAATTTGAAAACTAACCTCAATTTGCCTACATTTTATCATGTCTTAATAAGCACCTCAACTGAATATGTCCAATAATATCAGTACTGAATCGAATATTCTTAAGAGTTCTTGCAGGGGCTGAAATGAATACCAGGTTGCTTTTCCTGCTTTTTGTAGTGTCGAGTGGGTTCACAATATCGACATATTCCCAGAACTATTTCACTCCAGTTGAACCAACAGGAAGACCCTACGCAATTGTTATAAGTGAAGCCTATGTCGATGACGTACTCCTCGAGGAGGGTGATGAAATCGGACTGTTCGATGGCGATCTCTGCGTTGGTGCAATTGTTCTTAATGATTTTCCTGCGCCAGCAACGGCTTGGGAGTATGATCCTGCAAATGAGCTTTCAGGATTTACAGATGGTAACCCGATCCTATACAGAGTTTGGGATGATTCAGAAGACCTTGAAGTTGGAGCAGATGGCACAATTCTAAACGGGCATGGCAACGGTGCCTTTGGTTTCGGTCCCTATACTGAAGTAGCGTTGAGCGCAACTACAACTCCTACATTAGCCTACTACCCTTATGCTCTAAGTTTCCGTGCCGATATCGGGGAAACAATTGAAAAATCGCTACTGATTTACAGCATAGGTTCCGAAGACCTCATAATTGAATCTGCAACACTCGAGGATCATCCAGATTTCAGCTTTGAGATCATCACGGATCTCACATTGACTCCATTCTCATCTGACACTCTAGTCGTTTCCTTTACTCCCTCCGCACCTGGAACCGCAACATCGAATCTGATCATTGAGAATAATGATCCCAATGAGGCAAATCTTGTTATACCGCTGTTTGGGGAGGGGATTGGGGAGACGAGCGTTGCAAATGATCATACACCAAGCGATAGCTATGAAATTGGAAATGCCTGGCCCAATCCATTTAATTCTACATGTAAAATCTCTGTCAGCGTTGACGAGCCGGTTTTCGTGAAAATGCAGATTGTGAATATTTTAGGAGAATCGATTTCTCATTCCTCAAAACATCTATTGCCTGGAAACCAACAACTTGAAATTAATGGATATGGCTTCCATACTGGACTCTATTTCCTGCATATGAATGTTGAAAATAAAAGATATGTAAAAAAACTTCTGTACTTACAGTAATTTAGATATCTATCCAGGGTAAACTAATCCCTTGAGGAGGAAAGACTATGCGAAATCTAAAGATTCTTTTAATAATTCTGGTGATATTAGGAACCTCTTTCCAGTTATCGGCTCAGATCAACTATAATCTTGATGAACAGTCAATTGTTGAACTTGACTATGAACCCGAATACATGGAAATATATGATGAATATCTGCTGATGTCAGAAGCAGGTAATCTTCATATTTTTAATATCTCGGATCTGGAGAATCCAGAGTTTGAAAATACCCTGGAGGGTGATATTCAGATCAGAGGTATGCAGTTGATAGGGGATGTATTGATGGTGAATACGCTGGAAAATGTAGAATTCTATGATCTAGCTATACCAGATCAACCTCAATCAATTGCAATATATGCTATTGAAGATAACATGCTCTTTCATTTAGTTGAAGGTAATTATTTATACTTTTTCACGCGAAATCCCGCGACTCTTCATATTGTGGATATTGGCGATTTGGCTTTTATGGAAGAGGTGGGGACAGCATTTATTGAAATACCCGGATATTACATTGTTAAAGAAGACCTTGCGATTATGTCAAATAGAGACCGCGAAATCACAATTTACGATGTTTCGGACCCAACCCAACTAATTGGACTATCGAGTTTTGAGGTAGGGTTAGAATCAGCAGGATTTGATTTGAATGAAGACCTGCTTTTTGTCGCAGATCTTGGTTTTGGTTTTGAAATAGTAGATATAAGTGATCCTTCCAATCCTTCTATCGTTACCTCCTATGAAGTATATGTTAATCAAAATATTGCTCTGGGGATGGCAGATATTCAAGTCTATGGTGATATACTTCTAGCCTATCAACCCTTTGAATATACCAGAGTGTTTGATATAAGTGACATAACCAATCCTCTGCCTTGTGGGTGGGACTACTTGTGGAATCACGGTGGATATTCAGTCGCTTCTTTCCCTACTCTGATCAGCGCTTTTTATCAGGGAATTAAGGTTTTCGATGCCAGTCCGGCTTTAAACTGTCATTTTAATGTGATCGAAATGACGCATGCAAGGCAGGAAATCTTCATTGATGATGTAACTGTTTTCGAAGATCAATTGACTGACGGTGGATCAATTGGAGTTCAGCAAGGTTTGACATGCGTGGGTTCTAACGCATTTATGGGAGAAATGCCCATTCACATTGATGCCTGGGCTAATACAGCCTGGGGGTTACGTGGTTTTTATGCGCTTGTTCCAATTTCTTATCAAATCTGGTCTGAGGAGCATCAAGCAAAATTTATCGGCGAAGCTGAATATACCGAGGGAAATGGACTATTTGCACAGGGACAAACCCAACATCTGACACTAACAGCGTTAGAAGGTCCGGTGTTATCCAGTTCCCATGGAAGAGTTCACTTTGGTGAAGTGCCAATTGAAGAGCTGACTGAACAACGCATAACACTTAGAAATGAAGGTCTGGAACCACTTGAGGTTACAAATATCTCGATTGAGAATGAAGCTGTATCTTTATCATTGACAGAATTCAGTCTTGAACCAGGCGAATCAATTGATATGACTATCGGATTTTTTCCAATGGAAATTCAATTGCTTGATGAAGATATTACATTTGAAAGCAATGTTCCTCTCCACCCAGAACTTGCACTCAGGGTCAGAGGTGAAGCAAGTGATGGTGTACAATTGTTTGTCTCGGACAATCAACATGATTTTGGTGAAGTATTGTTAGGTGAAAACGTTGAGTGGACAACAAACCTCCAAAATACTGGAGATGAATTTGTAATTATCGAATCCATTACATCCGATAACCCAGGATTTTCTGTGGTACCAAGCCAGATGATCTTATCACCCAATGAATCTCAACCCTTGACGATTACATTCCACCCTGAATTAGATGCCTGGTATACAGGAGCTATTACTGTATCAGTAAATTCGCCGGATTTCGTTACAAGACAAATAGGTTTGGAAGGAATTGGGCTTGAAAATGATTTGATAATTGAACTTCAAGCAAATTATTTTGAGCTGATCTCATTCAATACCATACCGGAAAACCTGGAAGTTGAATCTGTGTTTAATTTAGAAAACCTTGCCATTGTCTACGATCATACCGGAGGGATTTATTTGCCACCAATAGTAGATACGATCGGCGAAATTCAACTGAATCGTGGCTACCAGGTTTTTGTCCGTGAAAATAGTACACTTCAAGTGCAGGGTGATCCAGTTGATCCACAACTTGAATATGATGTTTCAGCAGGAACATGGAATTGGATTGGTTATCCCTTTTCTTATCGAGTACCTATCTCCACTGGTCTATCAGCTATAGAAGATCAGGTTGTAATCGTACTGACCGATGATGGCGGTATATGGGTGCCGTCGCTTGGTGTGAATACAATTGGTTTAATGGAACCGGGAGAAGGTTATTTGATCATTACCAATGAGGATGTTCAATTTCAATACACAGCTGAAACTCAACTGGCGTCAAACGGTTTACCAGAAACAAATTTGCCCTATCAATCATTTGATGAGGTTATTCCAACAGGAAAACCGTATGCGGTAATAATCCAGATCGCTGAAAACCTGCATAAATATCAACCCTCAATTATTGAGTTGTATGATGGACAGACTCTGGTCGGAAAAGCATTATTTGAGGATAAAAATTCTACGACACCAGTTGTCGCCTGGGAAGGTAATGTAGATTACGGCTTACATGGTTTTACAACAGGAAATTACATAGGTATAAGGTGTTTGGATTCAAATGGTTCTGTAATTTCTGAAATGATCACAGATTTCAGATTTAGCGAAAATGCTTATGCATTTATTTCACTCTCGGAGTCGGATTTGTTGAGCGATCATCCCGCTGAATTTGAGATAGGCGCAGCCTTCCCCAATCCCTTCAACGCGACCCTGCAAGTGCCATTTGCATTGCCAAAGAATAGTCTGATTGTAGTCAAACTGTTCAATACACTTGGGCAGGAGGTTGCCACGATCTCAGAGGAATTTCCAGCGGGTGTACACAAGCTGACCTTAAATGCTGATGATCTTGGTAGTGGGATATATTTCCTGCAGGTAGCAACTTTGGAGAAAGAGTTGACTCAGAAAGTAGTATTACTTCGGTAGGGAGCGTAGGGGGTAAAATGAAAGTAGCGAAAATTGCAGCTATAATATTTCTATTTCCACTAATGAATTCAACTGGGTACAGTCAAGAACATTTTGAACCTGTGGAACCTACAAATCGACCATTCGCGGTACTTGTTCACTTAGCCATGAACAATGAAGAAGCATTGGAAGTTTCGGATGAGATTGGTCTATTCGATCACGATCTGTGTGTTGGCGCATTGGTCTACGATGGAGTATGGCCAATGATCATCACTGCCTGGGGTGATAGTCCTCTGGGAGGACCTGGTTATCAAGCGGGTGACACAATCCGTTACAAAATTTGGGATCACTCTTTGGAGGTTGAGCTTGAGGCGATAAGTGAAATCACGGGTGATCATGGGAATGGGACATACGAAAATGGTCCGTATATCGAAGTGAATCTTTTCGCTCATTCCAGTCCGAGGATTCAAGTATTTCCAGTGGAATTGTCTTTTGGATGTTTTCCGGATGAATCCATCGCAAGCACACTTTATCTTGAAAATGCAGGGACAAATGTTCTCCGAATTTATTCAGTAGTGACCAATGGAGCATACTATCTGCGTGTCACACCGAATCGTGATATTGTACTGAATCCCCTTGAAACCGACTCATTGCTGGTAGAATTCATACCAAGGGAACCTGGAATGTTTCACGATACAATCGCAATTCTTAGCAATGACATAGATTCCCCTGAGTTTCCGATTCCGGTCGAAAGCGATGCTTTTGATCCACTATCCATTGAGAAACTCGGTATACACGTGGTGAGTGATTTTGCAATTGGTGAGCCCTACCCCAACCCCTTTAATTCAACTCTCGCGATTCCATTTAGTGTCCCGTCCGAGTCTGAAATTACGATCGGCATTTACAATCTTTTGGGGCAGCAGGTCTATTTGAATTCATCAAGCTGGCAACCAGGGAAACAACGGCTTGTCATTGATGCAAGTGGGATCGATGGAATGATAAGTGGAGTTTATTTTGTGAACGTTAACACGCCAGATGGGAAATCGGAGGTGAAAAAAGCAGTCTACATGAAATAGTTTTCCCGCGAAGAATATATTGGGGAATGATACTGTAGAAACAATAAAACCGGGGATTGATGGGAGTGTAAGTGTTGATTGATTGTATGGTTTCCATGAAATGAAGAACCGTTGAGTTCAATCCCCGGAATTTTCAAAGTTCATATTATAAACGGCCAATTCAATTGTACTACTGATTCCTTGCAGTTTATGTGGGTTAAAAAGTCTTGCTGTGCAGACGTCATTGCGAACGCAGTGAAGCAATCTTGCCTTTTGAAGAATAGATTGCCACGTCACTACGTTCCTCGCAATGACAATTGCAGTGCCCTGGATTCGGTATCAAACCTCAAAGAGCCTCACTACTTTACAATTGTGATCTTTCTGGATATTGAAAGGTTCTCACCTTCAGCCTTAAGATAATACATTCCAGAAGTCAGGTTTTTCAGGTCACCAATTGAAAATCTTGTAATTCCCGCTTGGACTCGACCCTCATGCAGGGTTTCTACCTGCCGTCCAAGTAGATCGTATAATGTGAGACTGAGATATTGTGCTTTGGGTATGGTAAGTTGTATTGATGCCGATGGATTCGCCGGATTCGGGAAAACAGACAGCTCAAGGTCAGAGGGCAAATTGATGATCTTGTCTTCAGTGATTCCAGTCGCAGGATTCCAGTGAAACAAACCGATTCCAGTCCCCCAGACAGCAACAATACGGTTATTATCCTCAAACCTGGCACTTTGCAAATTTGCCGCTACTGGAATTTCATACCAGGCAACAGGTACAAATTCGGCGGGATCGGACACATCGAAGACAGTTAATTTTACGGGACCATTTCTGTTTCCTCCTACTCCAACCAACAGATAGCCATCACGATAATCCAATGTCTTTATATTTAC
>JAIOHU010000152.1 GCA_019912845.1 bacterium | reverse complement strand
ACTGTATAGAGTGTAATGCTTTCAGCGGGTTTAGCGAGACGGAAGCCTCCACCAATTCCACGATTTGCTTGTATTAATCCCTGATTTTTCAATGTGTTCAGGATTTTAAGAAGGAATCTTTTTGGGACTCCGGTGTGTTCTGCTATCTCATCGGAACCGATACGTTCATCAGGATCCTGCATGGCAAGATACCCAATTGCACGTATGGCATATTCGGTGGTGGCGGTTATCACAATTACCCCCCAAATGCTGAAATTATAGTTTACCTACTAATATACCTCGAACTCCTCTATTTGGCAAGTCATTTTGTAAGAGAGATTTATATTTGTTTTGATATGTTAGGAACATCTAACTTTTTGCGAGGGGGGAAAATGAATCTTAAACTTATGGATCGGCTTGATTAAGTTGCAGATCAACCTAAGTGAATTGCAAGTGGTCTCATTGTCAAATGAACCTCTGGAAAACACCCGATCGTTGCCCAACTATTTCAAAAGAAGCAGTTTAATCGTTTTCTGTTTTCTTTCAGTGACAATATGAGCAAAGTACAACCCATTTGCCAGTCTATTTTCAAATAAGTCATATCCTAACTGCAGTTGATGGCTACCAGCATCCAGGGAGTAAGTCGCCGAATAAATCGATCTGCCAAGTATGTCTGTGACATTTAAAATGACTTCTCGATGCTCCGGAAGGGTTATTGTCAAAGTGGTGTTCGGGTTGAATGGATTTGGGAATGCGTAGGCATCAAACTGTTCTGGTAACAGCGCATTGGGTTCAGATCGCAACTTTGTGTCATCTTGTTCATTTACCCTGCCACCTCGATTATCTGGGACAAATCGCACCCCTGCAAAGTTATTTTCTACCACTTCATAAGTATCAGAAAGCACATTGTTTGCACGACGATAATCCAGCTCATGTTCGATGTCGAAAGTAATGGGAGTTTCGCCGAGTTCTTCCGGTGTCCAATTCTCTTCGAAGTCAACCTCAAGTTCATATCCAGCTTGAATATCGAGGATGAGTTCGGAAGTGAAGTCGCCTATATTTACAGTCAGTAAAGCACCAAGAACACTGCGATTGCCGATATTGCCGACCTGGATCGTAAGCGGAATTTCTTCGCCAAGCAGAAGTGGTTCGCCTGGTGTTGGGCTGACTATACTGAGAATAGCGGCATCACGTGTGGGGGGATGGGGCGGGATCAGTTTTTCCAGCAGGTACCAGACCAGATAAGCACTGGTCCAGGACTGATCGTTCTCGTAATTGTCTTCGGATGCCGGAATTCCGCCATCATCATCTTCATAATCCTGAGCGAGAAGAAAATCGGTCACCCATAGCATGTTATCGTAACTTTCCTGATCGCCAAGCACTTCATAAATCGCCGCCCATGCGTGACCATTCCAGACGGTTGCTGAATTATTCCAGTTACCTTCAGGTGTATAAATTGCCAGATCATCGACATAGTCAGGAAGCCACTCCTGCCCTGCTTCATGGTCGTCGCTGAACAGTGCTGTCACAACCCCCCACATTGCGGTTCCACCACTCATCGCCCAGGTTTCATTGCTCAAATGGTTCGGATTACTCTCGATCCACGCCTGCACATCCTCTGCGATTTCTTGAGCGGCCTCAATCCATTCCTGGTTTTCGCGCCAGACGCCGTATTCATAGAGCGCACCAGCGCCATATCCAGCTGCTAAAGCATTCAGGGAGAAAGTATTATTGAAGGTGAGACGGTAGCTGTCCAGATATACCGCACAACTGTCTCCATACCAAAGGTAGGTGGAATCGCCATAGGCACGAATGTGCTCCATCACAGCAACCAGTGCCCAACCACAATTATGAACACGGTAATAGTTCGGGTTGCCGCCACCTTCTTCGTTGTAGGCAGGATAATTCATCGTATACTCGAAGGATGCGTCTATATTCTCGCGGTAACGTTCCAGATCGCCGGTATATCTTGCATACCACGCCCAGTCACGCAATACTTCCTGTGTGTTGTCTGTCTGAATGATGTTCCAGTCAAGTTCACCCTCACGTTGCCCGCCAAACGCCGGACCTGGATCATCCACCTGCATCCCCACTTGCCATTCGAGAATTTGCATGTACTCATCCAGGTAGACACGTTCATCCAGTTCGCGATTAAATTGAGGGAGTTGATCGCCACGCCAGGGACCATCAGCGTCAATTTGCACACTATTCGCTATTTGAGCTTCAATCTCTCCGATAGGTATATAAGGTGCGGCATGCAGATCAGGAATAAAAAGAATGAAAATTAGTAAGAGGAAGTGAAATCGTTTGATCGTAACCATGACAACCTCCAGTATTTTCTTTGACCAGTTCTGATTCAAATAGAAGCGGTTCCACCACCCGTCATCCCGGTGATGAGTTGGGCCGGGATCCAGTAAGATATTGTAATTATTCATCCTATTCTACGAACTGCTGGTAGATCAATTCACTGGAACAACAGATT
>JAIOHU010000151.1 GCA_019912845.1 bacterium | reverse complement strand
ATTCAAAGAGAGCTTCACTCTCATGGGTAGCAATATCGAAAATATAAACATTTGCTTCGAGAGTGCCTTCTTTTGGTGAATAGAGAAACTTTTCGCCATCTGGCAACCAGACCGGTTTAGCAGCATCTGGAACAATCAGCGTTGACTCATCCAGGGGTGGAAGGTTCGTATCTCCATTGTTGACAGGATTCTCAACATCATCATCACATGCAGAAATTGCTATTAGAAGTAGTATCGAAATGGATAGAGAAATCCGTGACCAGATTCCTCTGCCGATTCTAATTTTATTTGTCATTCGCAAAATGATCACCTTTCATAGCGGATATCGTAAGTAAGGGAGACAGTTTCTCCCGCAGGGACAGGAATATCAAATTGCACTGTTCTGGCATCTCTCTTCACAGCCTCAACCGCTGAACCATTTAAAGTAGCATGAGGAACAGTCCAATTCCCAAAGACACGTTCCAATACGGTAATCAGAACACCAGTTGTTTTTGAGTTGCCTAGAGTGACTTTGTAGGATTCAATTGTACCACCATCCGAAATTGGTTTTTCGGAAATACGTTCACGTTTCGCAGTCAAATCAAAGCTCTGTGCTACATTGAGATTAATTTCTGAACCGGGTGGAGTATGATCGATTTTATCTTCACCAATCATTGCGCTACCCTGAAATATACGCACAGTACCAGCAGGAAGTGCTTTCGCAGTCGCACCATCCAGGGTGAATTTAAGCTGTGTGCTCACACGGTCATTAAAAATCGTTGCGTCATAAACGTACACCATCTCATAGGAAATTTGAGGAACAGTGAGCATTGGGATCAGGGTAGTGTACTTGTCCAGGAGCCTTCCATCCTGCTCAACACTATATCGTCTCATATCGCCAAATTGAGTGGGATCAACCGCCAGACTCGACCCGGGCGCAGGATTGGTACGATCTACTTTTCTGGAATCGCCTGCCAGATGAATATCACCTGCTAAAAATGTAATTTTATTGTAATCGAGTGAGGTGCCACAGTCATTACTGATGACATACTCACCCTGTAAATTAGCTTTCCCATCGCTCAAAACCATGGAATAAGTTGCTGTCCAGCTAATGTTCTTCAAGAAGTATGATAAATTAATATCTGAACTGAGTCCATCCTTTGTGAAACACTCCCAAAGGATGGCTGGCTCAAAAGAGTAGGGGGAGGGCAAGGATTCGATAAGAAGGTCTTCAGCATCTGAACTACTGATGATCTGAATTTTACCCTCGGGAGTTTCAAGGAAGAGGTTATCATCATGGAATCGTTTCAGGATGCCATCAAACTCTTCTTCCTCGTTTTTGAGATGTTCTCCAATACGTTCTTTCCAGATATCTTCGATCGTCCAACTGGTTTTTGTGGAGGAGATAGAACGAGTATCGTAAGGTCCGAAGGAGAGTTTAATAAACTCGGGTTCAATTTGATCAGGGATGTTTTCAAATCTTACCAGGTGATTTCCAGATTCAAGTTGTAACGCTCTTTTCTCACTTACCTGTGCGATATTGCGCGAATTTATAATAATTTCGCGATCTAGAACTTTGTTGTCAATGTAATCCTGAGCAACTGCCTGCCCAGAGATGGCGAGCAGTAGAATGATTTGAAACAAGCGGCTCTTCATGGTATCAGAATCCAATATTGTTATGTGCAAAACATCAAATTTTAGTTATAACCTGCCGATTTTTGGATCAGGTCATCCAGTCACGGGCATACAACCAATCTTCACCAAAGGTTCGTGATGATATTTTAGCGATTGGTGCAGGAACACGTTTGAATTGGAATTTTTTGACTCTATTCATAATGAGGTTTACTTTCTCCTCATCTTCACCCTGCTGAATCAGTACTTCAGGACGAATTCTGGCATCTACAATCTGATAAAGAATTCTATCAGCATCTGCATAAGTTATACCCAAATCTGATTCATCAGTTTGACCGACGATTAAATCCGCGCTGGGAGGCTTGGAAATGATTTCAGTTGCGACTCCCATATATTCCGATAAATCTCTGACCTGCGTCTTGTACAAATCTCCAATAGGTCCGAGTGCCCAGGCAGTATCACCATGCAAAGTGGAATACCCCAGCAGAATCTCAGTTTTATTGCTGGTACCGACAACCAAAGAATTCTCTTCGGCGGAGAGGTCATAGAGGATAATCATCCGTAATCTGGCAAATACATTCCCTCGTCTCGTGGAATTGTCCTCTATATAGGTCTCAACATACGGATCAGCGATTGGACTAATGTCTATTTTCTTAGCTCTGCAACCTGTATCTTGAATTACTCTTTCAGCATCTACTACGGATTCTTTGCTCGATGAACTGTGCGGCATCATCACAGCGAGTACATTGTTCTTCCCAAGTGCCTCAACGCAAAGGTGTACAACCAGTGCGCTATCGATTCCACCAGATAAGCCAACAATCGCTTTTGATAGCCCTGTTCTTGTAATCTCAGCTCGAATGAATTCTGCCAGGATATTCCGGGCTAG
Organism: bacterium; assembly: GCA_019912845.1. Lineage (GTDB taxonomy): Bacteria > Electryoneota > Electryoneia > Electryoneales > Electryoneaceae > JAIOHU01. The sequence goes on along the minus strand of JAIOHU010000151.1, from coordinate 2,574 downwards.
TGGGAGGTTTAATGCCAGAGAATTATTGTCATCATTTAAATTATTCATGTCAGCCCGCTTGGAAACTCTTGAAATTTATTCAATGATTTCGATATGAATTAAATGGTACCCGTTCACTGCAACAAAAACGGATAGCATGACTCGTTAGAAAATTGAAATCTACCTGAATAGAGTAGTTTAAGGGATTATTCAGTTTAAATCCAGAATGAGACAATACTTCATGGTACTATCATTTCTAAATATTTACTGCTACGTACTTCGAGAGGAGGGGAAAATATCAGTTAATATTAGGAAATAGAATTGATTGAGAGATAGTTTTTTCTTAGCATATACAACCTGCCCGCAGGGGTGATTCATACCAACTAAAACGTAAAATGATGATAAAGAATGATCCGATCAGGATCAAATTATCAATGCTGGAGATTACCATGTTCAGGGATGGGATTCGTAGAGTATTCGTTCACACTAATTTTGTGTCAATATGCCTTGCCGTACTGACGGTACTCATGCTGGGATTAACCGCTCGAGCTGCCAAAGATTCATCAATGGACCCAGACACACAACTGCGCATTAAAACCATGATGAACCGTGCGCAGGCACTATATAGTGTCGATAGCTTGAAGGCTTCCGCTGAAACATACCGTGAGATTATTCGTTTTGATCCCAAAAACAGCGATGCATACTACAACCTGGGACTGATGGAACAGGAGTTGGGAAATAATGAGGAAGCAATTGCGGCGTATAAACGTTCAATAAAATTGAACGACAACGATCCAGATGTTCATAATAACCTCGGTGTTATCTACATGGATCAAAAGGAATACAAAGATGCTGTTGATGCTTTCAAAGATGCAATTAGTATTGATCCTGAGTATGGTGAAGCCTACTACAATCTTGGACGTGCCTATGGTCGTATCTCTCACCATGATGATGCAATAGCAGCGTTTAACAGGGCGGTTGAGTTAAATCCAACTGATCCCCTTGACCATACGCTGCTTGGCGATAGTTACCTCACAAAAGGAAAACTGGTTGATGCACTGGAATCCTATCACGAAGCCATCCGTTGGGACCCCAATAATGCTGTACTGCTTAACAATTATGGTTTGACCCTGTTTCTTTATGGCTCCAATGATGCTGCAATCCATCAATTTAGAAAAGCACTCGGATTCGATAAACAGTTTGTTGAGGCACATTATAATCTCGGAGTCAGCCTCTATACGAAGAAATCATATCTGGCAGCTTTGAACGAATTTGAAGAGGTATTACGCTTGCAGACTAACCATGCCCAAGCGTGGTATGATGTCGGACTGACGCGTTACCAACTTGGCAAACTGGGGCAAGCAGTGCAGTCGTACACAAGAGCACTTGAGCTTGATCCAACTCTCGCGGGTGCGGCGTTTAACCTGGGGGTCGTTCTACAGGAGCAGGACAGGTATGAAGAAGCAGAGGAAGCCTACAGAAGAGCGATATCCATTTATCCTGAATTTGCCAAAGCATTCAACAATCTCGGATTTGTCTTTTATCATGAATCTAAGCTGGATAGTGCTTATAAAGTGCTTGCCAAAGCAGTGACCCTGGATTCCACACTTGCGGAGAGCTACAATAATTTTGGACTTGTCCTCTATACTCTGGGGAAATTGGATAGTGCCTCAATGCTGCTACATAAAGCGATTGCGTTGGACAGCAATATGCCACAGGCATGGAATAATATCGGGCTGATTCAATATCGCAATGATCAATTTTCTGAAGCGTTACATTCATTCCTGAAATCAATCAGATATAATGATAAAGACCCAGAAGTTCATAATAATCTCGCCTTGACTTTGATTGCTTTGAACCAATTGGATGATGCTCTTCAAGCTGCATCTCATGCGTTGAACATGAATCCTTCACTTCCCAAACCCTATAATACACTGGGATTGATTTACATGCAGCTAGAGCAATGGGAAGAAGCTGAGAAATCGTTCCGTGATGCCATCTTTGCCGATAAGATGTTTGCGGATGCACATCATAACCTTGCACTCGTCTTATTGGAAACTGGTAGATCGGATGATGCTCTGGAACAAATCAGGAGTACGCTTTCAGTTGATCCTGATTTTTACGATGCCAGATTGACTATGGCAGAAGTTTATATGGAAAAAGGTGAGACTAAAAAGGCTGTAGATATACTAGAAAAAACTAAGGAGCTGTTTCCAGATAGCCCGATGGTCTATTTTCTACTCGGCAACGCACATTTTGAGTTAAAGAATATGGATAAAATGCGGGAAGCATATAATCACTATCTCGAACTGGTTCCTGAGAATGATCCCACACGTAGAAAAGTGAGAAATTACATTTCTTCAGGTGGTGAAGGGTAACATTTCAGTTGTATTTTTACGTGACTATAACTTGAAATTTCTGTCATTGCGAAGTCACATCAACCTCGCAATGACAGTTATACCTTTGATTCGTTTTCAAACCATTCAAGCTGGCGATGAGCCAATTAACGTAGTTTTAAATCCATAAGGCTTATTCGTGGAATTGGTATCTCCCGATGCGAAACAGCCGGAAACATTGTCTCCGGGTCTTTATATC
>JAIOHU010000150.1 GCA_019912845.1 bacterium | reverse complement strand
TCATATGGGTGTTCGTTCCAACCAGGAAGTTGCCATCGAATACAGCAACTGAAGTACCGATATCCATGGGTTGACCATCACGAGTAATATTTTCAATTTCCAAAATCTGGTAAAATCCAGTGTCTTCAGCATTCAAGTAATAAGCATTTTGCGCAAAGGAAACATCCAAAGTACGGTATTGATCCCATTCAGCCATGGCAACCACTGATTCTGACGCAAAATCAAGGTATTGCACGAACTGGGTCACGTCGATCCGACCACTTTCTATTGGATTCTCCGGGTTGCTGATATCGAATACTCGCATATACGTATCATTGTGCATGGCAACCATGATATTATCCTGCAAAAGCACGTCCGTAAATCCTCCTGGAATGATTCCGGGTGGAGTCTCGAAAAGACAACGTTCGATTGGATTGGAAGGATCACTCACATCAAAAAGTCGGAATACTTCACCAAAATCCTGTCCACCGACAATGGCGGCAATATCATCGTGTACATCAATTGCTACTGCAGAAGGAAAACCGAGCACATTGGCTGTTTCGAACGCGTTCTCCGGATCTGAAATATCAATGATTCGAAGCCCTGAGCCTTGGATCCCTCGTGCAGCGCAATAGATATAATCGCCTGATATTTTCGCTTCAACCGAGGCCACATTTTCGATTGAGCTCAATTCAACTGGTACTGTCGGGTCGCTGATGTCGTAGATATGAAAACCAATGGACGTCAGGCAAAGAATGTTATCATGAGCGTCCAGTGCAAAAAAAGCCACTCCATCATCTAAAACTTCAACCAGCTCAGGATTTGCTCGATCGCTGACATCGACTATTTGCAGTCCTTCGGAGTAACCGATGTAAACATAGTCGCCATTAATCGCAGCATCTCTAATTGTCGCGTTGACTTCAAGCGAACTGACCTCACTCAAATTGGTTGGATCACTGATATCGAAGATAAATAGTTCATTGTGTGAAACAACATAGGCATAGTCTCCCTGGATATCATGATCCGAAAAACTTTCGAACAGATCATCGAATTCCATGACGTCCGTTTCATAAACATTGAAACTCAAAGCGTTTGCCTGGTAGGATGTTAGAAATAGGAAAAACACAGACATCACTACTAATAAGCAATTCGTGCGTCTTTTAAGAGAAATCATAAGAAGCTCCCTGATCTTTAAATTCTTTGATCAAAGTTTATTGAGCCGCATTTAATAAATTAGCGGAGTAAAATGATTTTCTGTGTGAAACTGTTTTGTCCAAAATTGACTTTTACGAAATACAAACCGCTGCCTGCATCGCTACCTTCAAAAATAAAACGATGACTTCCAGCACTGAATGTATTGCCGGTATTGAATATCTCCTGCCCAAGTGTGTTGAATATGGAAATAGTAACCTCACCAGTTTCTGGCAGGCTGAACGGCACTGTCAGAGTCGCATTGAACGGGTTGGGATAGGCATTTCCAACTGTAAATTCTGTTGGAAGGTTGGATTGATCAGATTGAACAGATTCCAGTGTAAATTTTGCGTACGGTCCCTCACCAAAATCATAACCACTGAAACTCGGAGACTCAGAATGATCATATGATGATAGAAGATTTCCGGTCGCATCGAGCACTTTTACTGAAATCGGATTACCCTTCGTAAACCCGGCGAGGTCATGTTCAGGTGAACCCTCCCATGCGATTACAGGAGTATACTCATCGTCGGATACCAGTGACTTTCCCACCAGCAGATCACCATCATAGACCTCGATAATAGCGGGATTCAGTTCACGTAAGTGATCAGTGATTGCGACAAGAATAGCATACGGAAGCCCTGTAGGTTTTGGGGCATCTATCGCATCATACGAAGGCAGGTTACTATACTCGCCATCCTGATTGTTATTTCTGGCAACATTTGGTGCTTCAGAGTAAATAAAATTTTCATTGGAAAGGGTAAAAATCTGGTAACCCTCACCAGGAAGCTGATTTCCCACTGTATTAATACCCAGGGAGGGGACCCAGATTCGTCCATCATCAGTTAGAACGATCTGGATGTCATCATCATAGTTGATCGTAGCGAATGAAATCTCAATTGACTGTGGGTGATTAAACGGATAGCCGATCCAACTCCAGGTGCCACCTGAGGTTGTATAAAGTGTCTCTGGATCAATTAACTGACCGTAAATTTCCAGCGATGTTGTTTCATTCGCAAAGATTTTATACCCACGATTTACCTGAATATCACCAATGGTGTTGATCTCCGGCGGTAGAAGGATTCCACCAGCGTGATCATATACAATCGAAAGATGATCGATATCGAATACTGAGGCGGCGTCAAGATCAAGGGGCTCCACAAAAGTTGACACCAGTTCAAAATAATTCGCTTGAAGTGGGAGTTCCATTCCAACTCCCTCCTCACCTATCCCTTGTCCTGATACTGAGATTGTGAAATTGGGGTGGAGGGGAACATCACATTCAATGGATATCGATTCCTGGTATGGTATTGCTTGAAGGGGTGTAAATGAAATTGTAAGTGTCGTTGATTCACCGTAAGCTAATGTGATTTCAGTAAGGTTTATATCAAAATTCTCATCCGAACTTGCGATTTCTATAATATGCAAATCTGGTAAGCCAGTATTCTTCAGGATTATGCTGTGCTCTACTGTTGAAGTTGTTTGTACTTCACCAAAATCAACTGGGTTGTAAGGGAGGGAAAGTACTGGTCCTTCAACAGTTTCAAGTGAAAGTTCGGTGATTCCATGATCATCAAAAACTTCCTCCCCGTTAGCGATAGTTGCTTGAGCAATAAATTCCGCTTGATCCTCTTCAGACCAGACATGGAAATAGAATTCATTTCCATTAGTAAAACCAGGCAATTCAAACCAGGGGCTGAGAGCATAGGCAAGAAGTGGAACTGGATATCCATTCATATAACTGTTTGTGCCAACACAGAATGCGCCATCAAAAATTGCAAACGAATTTCCGATTTCGAGCGGTTGTCCATTGTGCGTTATATCAGTAACCGTAAAATCATGTCCCCAGCCAGTCGGGTTGGGAATACTGTAATAATGATTTTGGGCTGCAGTGATATCGATCATTCTGAAACGGTTTGAAGTTGCCTGAATCAAATAGGAATCAACCGGAATATAGTTTTCCATAGGCCTGACCCCTGTGAAACATCCACATTCTTCAACATTTACGGGATCAGTTGCATCAAAAATACGGATACAGAAGTCGCCAAAACCAACTGAGACAATCCGACTCGAAACTTGAACATCTACAAAACTGAATTGGTAGGCAGGAGTTCTGAAGTACGTATAAGTAAGCTCAGGGTTTTCTGGATCGGTTACATCATATACTGCAAATGCATTTTCTTCCTGGTTATTCTCATCCAAATCGTAC
>JAIOHU010000149.1 GCA_019912845.1 bacterium | reverse complement strand
TTCTTATTGTTTGGGGGGAAGGAAACATCTATGCTCCCAGTGGTTCTTAACTCTTCGAGTCGCTTTTTCACCGACTGCCAGGGGTACAATGAGTCGAGGTCGATTCCAGATGCTTTCACCTGATTTGGCGGTTTCAATTGGTCAAGATCGAGCCTGGTTGAAAAGCTGCCAAATTCCGCAATTGAGCCACAAAGATTTTCTACGAACTGCTTTGCAGAAGAACTATGTAGGGTATCTATAGCAACAAGGAGTGGATGTTCACCGGTACGTTTGGAGATGAGATAACGCGCTAAGGTTTCACAAATTTCGTAGAAAGGGTCGAAGTAACGTAATAAATGTCGAATATCCTCCACCCAGGTAACTGTCTCAGATAGCTCTTCGCGAGTACCATACCCGTAGAGTGCCCCGACAGTTGGCAGCTTATTCGCAGAAGCAGCCTCAACATCGTAATAACGATCACCAATTACCGCTGACTTTCCCTTCGTTTGCTGGATAATTCTGGCAAATAACTCTGCTTTACTTACTCCCTCTTCGTCACCAATACACATAGCAAAATCAAAATATTTCCTCAAGTTCTGTGTATCCATGACCAGGTCGAAATACTCACGGGAGCAGTTGGAAACCAGGGCAAGGGTAAACCCGCGTTTTTTCAATTCCTTCAAGGTTGAAATTGCACCAGGGTATGTAACACGATGATTCTGCAAATAAGTTGATTCTTCTGCAAATACCAGGTCTCGAAAATTTCCCCAATCTGATTTGTACATAGCTGGAAGCAGCGAAGTATAAAATTCGTTAGAAGGTGCTCCAACCCCGGACATCAGCTCTTCATCCGTGTATTCTGGCGCAGCATCCGATTTATCCTGAAAGTAGTTTGTCAGTGCGTTACGTAGTGCACTTTTTGCCATTCTTTCACTACGGATCAGAGTGCCATCCATATCAAATATCAAGGTTGTAATGTTTTTTAACGCTGGTAGAATCATTTTCGAGTTTCCATGATTTAGGGTTTATCGTTCTGCAAAGGTAGGAAATATATAAGCGGTATAAAAAAGTAACTTTCCAAATTACCTGTCGCAAATCTCATGGATTCACCTTGCTCCAGCTTAGTACAGTGAGTACCTTGCTCTGTTCCGCCCGAAGCAAGCAGTTGGGTGTCCCTTTGCAGACTATTTTTACAATTAGTGGTTGAAATTACATACACGATCAGTTGGCTTCGGACTTGTCCAATGTTCACTAACTTTAAAAATGGATTTATTCAGTCATTGCGAACGCAGTAAAGCAATCTCACCTATAGTTTATAAGATTGCCACGTCACTTCGTTCCTCGCAATGACTATGGTAGAACCCTGTAAAACCTATCAAATAATGTGAAATCTGGAAGCAATTATGAAATACTATCTTGTATTCGCGACTATTGTGCTTCTTTCAACACTCGCACAGAGCCAGGTTGTGATTACCCCTGAGGATATACCTGTCGAACCTGGGACAGAATCATGGAATTATCTTGAAACACCCGAGGATACTCTCGGTATTCGTGTTGAAGTTGGAGAAGAAGGAAGCAATCAGGAGTGGGATTTTGTGCCTGGTGGCACGGATGTTGTCGTAATGGACAGCCTGATAAATCCTGAAGAAGCTCCACATATTGATATGGTTCCTAATACCAACCGTGTCAGCTCCGGTGGTGGAATGCTGGCATTCGGTGAAGGATATTCATACGAAGCGGTTACAGATAGTGGGTGGTATGCCCTCGGTATGGGAATGCAGGGTATGGAAGATCTGCCGATTGGTGATTTCCTTGAATTTCCCGATGGATTGTTACTGGTTCCCCTGCCAGCTCAAATGGGGGATGAGTGGGAGATGTCCACAGAATTCTCCTACTTCGTAACTAGCGACACAATGCAGATGATGGATACCCTCCAGCTTGATTTTAATATCGGCGGCGATTTTAGTGCGGATGCCTGGGGGACAATTCAATACCCGGGCGGAGAAGCACCAGCACTCCGTATTCATTTTACAGTGGGTATGTGGATCGAAGGGTATGCGATTTCCTGGTTTCTGAATCAACGTATCGTTATCCCGCTGGGTGAATTGTATCGCATGGACGTTTCACAGAATTATCTCTGGTTCGCGCCTGGAATTGGCGAAATCGCACGTGTTGCTGCGATGCCGGGAGATATGGAGCCCAATTTTCAAAGAGCTTCCAGTGTTGAACGTCGCTTTGTGCCCGGATGGGGAGTGGGAGAAATCACTCCTGCAGTTCCAATCGAGATAAACCTGAATCCAGCCTATCCCAATCCATTCAACGGTCAGACAAGACTGACCTATTCATTAAATACTCAGGCAGACCTTGCGATCAGTGTGTATGATATCCAGGGACGGCTAGTTGATCAGCTTTTCAAGGGTGTGCAAAAACGAGGAGAACACTCCTTGTACTGGCAGGCTGGCATGATGCCAAGTGGAACCTACTTCGTAAAGTTGGGTACACCTGAGAACACAAAAGTACAAAGGGTTCTGCTTCTAAAGTAAGCGAGCAATACAGCCTCCACCTAAAACTTGTAACACCGGGTATTTCATTGAATTCAGCGATAGATAATCCCCTTTATGTTCAAGGGGATTTAATGCTTTTACTAGAGGTGGATCATCCAAGATTCATCGAAGCACGTGACAACCTCGGCATGTTCGCCGAACTGGTAAAATCTCCAGAACACATTCACACTTACAAAATCACCGAACTTTCCCTCTGGAATGCCTGCTCTGCGGGCTGGACAGGCGAACGTGTTGTCAATGTCTTGCGCGATTTGAGCAAATACCCGATCCTGCCCAATGTCGAACGTAATATTCTCGATTTTGCGTCGCGATATGGTCGAGTTGTGCTCTCCCATTCGGAAGATGAATATCTCCTGAAGACAGACACCGAAGACCTTGCTGAGGATCTCGGGAGCAATGAAAAACTGAAAAAATTTTTCACAGCTCGTGTGGATGAAACCACATTCTCGTTTCCAGCACAGGAACGTGGACGTTTGAAACTGGCGTTAATCAAAGTTGGCTTTCCCGCTCATGACCTCGCAGGATACAAACAGGGTGAGACCCTGAAAGTAGGATTACGCGAAAAGACCCTGGAGGGTTTGGAGTTTGGGTTACGTCCCTACCAGGAATACGCTGTAGATGCCTTTTACGCTGGCGGAACTGCTGAAGGTGGTTCAGGGGTGATAACACTGCCCTGTGGAGCAGGAAAAACGGTTGTTGGCTTGGCGAGCATGCGAGCATTACAAACCTCTACTTTGATCCTGGTAACCAATACCACCGCCGCACGTCAGTGGATACGTGAGATACTGGATAAAACCACATTAACCCCTGAAGAGGTTGGAGAATATACTGGCTACACAAAAGATATTCGTCAGGTAACCATCGCCACCTACCAGATTATGACCTGGCGTAAAAATAAAACAGAACCATTCAAACACATGGAGCTGTTTAATTCTCGTAACTGGGGATTGATCATCTATGATGAAGTTCACATGCTCCCTGCGCCAGTATTTCAATACACCGCTGACATTCAAGCGAGGAGACGACTTGGTTTAACTGCTACGCTGGTACGTGAGGATGGTCTCGAGGAAGATGTATTTGCGCTGATTGGTCCGAAAAAGATGGATGTACCCTGGAAGGAGATGGAGCTGCAGGGATGGATCGCAGTTGCTGTCTGCAGCGAAATACGTGTGCAAATGAATGAGGCTACCAGACGTGAGTATATAAAATCTGGCAAACGAGCACGTCCACGGGTCGCAGCCGAAAACAATCGTAAGACTCAGATCGCCAAAAAAATCCTTGCCAATCATCAGGGCGAAAAAACGCTGTTAATTGGAACCTATGTCGATCAATTGAAGGAGATCGCCAGTGGGATGCAAACCCCTATTATCACTGGACAGACATCCCAGGGGAGACGTGATGAATTGTTCTCACGTTTTCGAGATGGTGATCTCGACCTGCTGGTTGTGTCCAAGGTTGCGAATTTTGCGGTTGATCTACCTGATGCATCGGTGGCGATTCAAGTGTCGGGCAGTTTTGGTTCACGTCAGGAAGAAGCGCAACGGCTGGGTAGGCTACTTCGACCCAAGAAGGATAGCAGGCAGGCACATTTTTATTCTCTGGTAACCGAGGACACAGTTGAGCAGGATTTTGCGATGAAACGACAGCTTTTCCTCGTAGAACAAGGCTATCAATATCTGATTCTGGATGAGGAGGAGCTGTGAAAGTCCACCGTGGATTGATCTGGGTCGAGTGTGATCCCAGGCTGGAAGAGGAGTTGATGGCGAGAAGGAGCACCGCAAAGCTCATCGTCGCGCACCCTGCAAAAGGATGGCTGGCAATAAAACCGGACTCAGCCAGGCTGTTCACTCGCCTGTTGAAACAGATCGGTCAGACCCCCAAAGAAGAGTATCCTCGATGAATGAATCTCTTAATAAGCCGGTAACGATAAAGGATGATGAGGTTACTGTTCTCTTGCGCGGAGATTGCTCGCTTCTGCTGTCAGATCTGGATAAACTTGAACGGGTCGTCGAGAAGCGTCGTATTCGTTGCAACCAGCAGCATCGCCCGCAACGTGCCACCCTCAAGCCATATTTACGTGCGATGAAGATGGAAAATCGTCAAGGATATGCGTGGTTTCTCCTTACTTCAGGAATTACTGGACATAGAGTACAAATCAATCATCGTTACGATGCTCTTGAGATCAATCCATTCTATAATAAATCTCAACCCATTGAACAGCAGATCGCAGGAATATTCAAACGTTATGTTGAGGATTCCCCATTTCCCGATTCTGCACCCTTTCGTGGGGAGGTTCTGGATAGCAGTGAAGCAGAACGTATTGAGAGTAGAATGGAGCTGATTTACACAACGCGGAGTCAGTTGTTTGAGAGCTTTCTTAGCAATATTCAAAAATCCTGGCAGCCGCTCTCCTGGTGGATGGAAATTCTCCATGATACTCAGAAGGGGGAAATGCGCAAGCATTTCAGCTATCTAAAAGAATACAATATCTCGCTTCCTGTACCGGAATATCTTGCTGAAGTTACTCTTTTTCAGTTGGCATTTTTAACTCGAACCTTGCTTCATTTTGGCTTAATTGATGTTGGCTTGATTGAAAACGATTCTGTTCAACCTGCATCAGTCAGCGAACTCGATCAGGATGTGCTACTAAGTCCGCAAAATCTTGCCATACGTCCTACCCAGCTTGGAAATTATATCTTTTTTGGCGATAAAAGTATCAGTGTTCATCACGCAGACAAAACACTGCATCTCGGTCCAGATTTTGAAATTATTGTACCGATTGAGACGACATCCGCTGAAGATTTACTGCTCCTCTCACAATGCGCTATGCAACGTTCCAGCTCACTGGCTGACCCCACGAGAAGCTTTAAGTTGACAAAAAAATCGTTGATGAAATTTCTTCGGAACGAAGGAACACTCGATGAAGTAATTGCTTTTCTGGGGAGTAGGTCGCGTGAACCCCTGCCACAAAATTTGAGACGCACTCTTTGGGACTGGGCTTCAGATTATGGCAACATCACGCTACACCACCATTCGAACCTACTGGAATTTGATTCACTCACACAATGCTCAAGTTTCGTTCAGAATAATCCTTCAGCGAAACAAGTTTCGCCAACTATGGCATTATGGAGTGGGAGCACAAATTTTCCTGATCATCACCCAACTATCATCGACTACCGATTTGTTAAAAATGTCTGTCTTGAAGTCAAGGATTCAGGGTTAATTTATTTGGATACGGCAAAATCCGATTTACTGATCGCAGAGGAGTTGAAAAAGTTCGCAGAACCAGTTCGCGGGAAGAAAAATCAGTTCATCATTACTGGTAAAAGTATCCAACAGTCTGATTTGGGAGTTGGAGAAATTCTGGAGCTGTTGCAAGATCGTTCCAAAAACCATCTCTCACCGAGTTTAGAACTGAAAATCCGCGGTTGGGCTGGTGGCATTCCTCCTATTTTTTCCGGGAAGGAAAACATTGTGATTATACCAGATCACTCTACACTTGAAGGTGTGACGAGTGACTCCGCAATTCGAGAGTGTATTGAGGGACGTGTGGGTAATGTTTTGATTGTAAAACAGGGCAAGCTCCGGGAAATGCAAAAATTGCTGAAGGTTTATGGGATTAGAACCGATAACGATATCCCGTGGTCACGTGAAGACCTTTAATGGATTGCCACCCGCAGAGAGATTTTCCATATTCTTCCCGGCATCGGCATATTATCGAGTAGTTCATAGTCAGTGTTCAGAACATTATCAACTCCGAACTGCATCTCCCAGCCCAGCTTGAGAAAGTCAACATTTTTTCTCGCCCAAAGATCAAGCACCCAGTAAGGATCAAGCCCTCCACCCGCATAATTATAGGGATCAAGGTTGCTTAAAGTGGTATAACGTCTGCCTGAAAAATGAACTTCGCTTCCAATTGCTACATAGGCAGGTTGAGCAATCAATGACAGCGATCCATAATATTCCGGCTGGAATGGTACACGGTTCATATAATACCAGGAATCCTCATCGTGGTCTGTCACTTGTTGCCAGGTGAAATGAGCAGAGCTTCTAAAAAGATTCTCATGGTTTCCGAGGCTGATGGAAGCCTCCAACCCCCTGGCGAATGCTTCGCCCAGGTTATCAGGGAAGTACTGTCCACGAGAATTTCTTCGCCAGTAAATAAGATTCCATGTTGTCCGTCTGAATCCCTGCAGCGATAAAACAGGATCGCCCGGAAGAGTTGCTGAAGCAATTCTACCTGTTATGGCAATAGATTCACTCTCCTCAGGCAGCAGATTCGGGTTACCCCGTGCGAAGACATTTTCCATCAGAAAAGTACTGAAGAATGGGGGAGGTGAATAATTCCGGTTGTACGATGCCGCCAGATCCCAACGTAAGCTCGTTTTGGTTGCTGTGGGGGACACTGCAAGTCTGAGGGAACTGCTCGGTTTGGGAGTATCAGCGACCTTGAAACGTTGATGGCTATCGGTAATTCCATCCAGACGATAGCTTCCTCCTGCGGCAAATTGAATCGCATTGAGTTGTTTTTTAATCTCGCTTCCCAGTAAACCATAAAGCTGAGTTCGATATACTTTGCCGTCCAACTGGCTTGTCAATGATCCATAACCGTTACGATTGACGCTTTCATACTGCTCCAAATTGCCGCCAGATTGGAGGGTTGTGGTAAAATGGAAGTCCCTAATTTTCATGTCGGATATTCGATGACGAAGGCTTATTCCAGTTTTGATTGATTCATCGTTGATATCCTGGGGAACAAACCCCTCCACCCAACCAATTTCAGGATGATATTGCCTGAATGGGCTGATATAATTTCGCTCACTTCCCATTCCATAAAACTGGATTTCGCTCTGATGTTTGTTCTCAAAGCGCTGAAAATTCCCATTCAGGCGAAAATTTCTGGTAGTATGTTCAGCGTCTGGGGTGGGAGGTTGGAAAAGCGGAGTAGCAGCACCATTCCCTGCTTCATAATATGAACCGCTGAACTTGCTGCTCCAGGTGGAGTTCAGTGGTCGTGCGACAGATAAAAAAACCGATTGACGATTTGTGCTGTTGTTTAAACGATGTTTAATAGCACCCGATTCATCACGGTAGGTAAAATCTCCCTGGTCAACGAGGTAACTGTACGAGACAGTATAACCGGTTTGATTTTTTCCACATTCGAGATAGGTTTCCAACTGCAAGGCTCTACCTCCCCACTCGGATGCCTCTAGATGGAGATCAGAAATCCCTGAAGCAAGAGTGGCAGCTTGAGCGGAGGTTATCCGTACGATACCACCGATGGCGCCTGGCCCGCCTTCCAGACTACCTTGCGGCAGAACTTCGATTTTCTGGATACTATTCAGGGAAAGCGTAGCAAGATCAATCGCGTCACCATTTCCGGAGTTCAGGGGTACACCATCGTACAGGATCACCACTTGGTCAGGACGGCAGCCATGTAAGCTGACAGTTTTTTTGCCGCCCGGTCCACCTTCGGCATACACTTGAGCACCAGGAACACTCTCAAGCACCTCTCCGACATCCTTCCAGGGAGAGTTTCTTAATTCATCATGAGTAATTGTTGTCTGATCAGAAAGCCGATTCTCCTTTGGGGAGTAAGTTATCTCCTCTGACTCGTAAGTTTTTTGTTCAAGGTGGAGAACTAGGTGTTCCTGAAAACCTTCCCTGATATGAATATTTGAGGTTTCAGGTTTGTAGCTGATATGAGTGACTTTGAGACGATACTTTCCCTGTGGAAGTGTCTTGAAGGCAAACTTGCCGTTAACATCGGTTGTGGTTAAAAGCGAAAATGGTTCCAATAGAACATGAGCATTCTCTATGGGTTCCGACGAACTTTCCTCCAGAACCATCCCTCCGATAGAGACTTGAGCTACCTCCCCATCAGCAAACAGTTGACCGACCGGAATAAGTGAAGCGCAGAGCAGGAAAACAACAACAATTGCTGTCAGAGACAAACCTGTATTTCGCTTAAAGCTAATCATCTCAGTAATACCACCTGCCTGGAGGAGAGGACTTTGTTGTTCGCTAAAAGCTGGATGAGATAAATTCCCGCAGCAGTATTACCACTCTGCCACTCCCAGGAATGGGCTAATCTATCTGAAAGAATGATTTCCTGGCCCATCATATTCAGTATACGAAGCCGAAATTGCCTCGATAGTTCATTCTCAAATGAAACATGCAGGGTGCTATTAAACGGATTTGGATAGACCTCCAGATTAAAATCGCTGGCGATTGGTGTAGTCGAAGGAACATCAGATACCTGAAAGTGAAGTCCGGCGACAGCATCGAGGTCGAAGGATGGACCAAGATCAGTGACCAGATCGCCAGCATCGGTAATACGGATATACCTGACCAGCTCCACACCGATCTCGCTAAGATCAAAAGAATCCCCGCCGCTTTCGTCAGGATTTAAGGGGTCCGCCGCACCATCAACAGGTGTTATTCCGGCTAAACCCGCTAAAGTATCAGGGTTGTATGGAAATTCAACCCACTGATTGCCATCCTCGCTGACAGAAACGATTCCAGCTTCTGTATAGACACGAGGTGGTTCGCCGAAGTAGAAGGCATTTTCGAATACGGTAAAATCAAAACCATCACCATCGATAATCGGATCATCCTCGAATGACAGGATAATCCAGCCATCGGTTCCGAGTGTCAGAATTTCTTCCGGGTTTGCGCTGGGGAATTGTGGAGCTGCAGAACTGTCTGGTGCACCGAGCACATTTTCAGGAAAATACTCCTGCCCGAAGCCAGCACTTGAGCCGTAAGAAACCTCCAATACACGTTCAGGAAATGGACGTGCGAAAATCGACTGTACACAGCAAAACAGAACGGCGATTATCGTATATGATCGGCAATTCATTTTCTCCTCCTTACCGTACATAGACGATTTGTTTAGTGTATTGACGATCGCCCACCCGGGCACGTATGAAATAACTCCCGGCAGAAAAATGAGTAGCATTCACCTGCATACTGTACTCACCAACACTCAGTGTACCAGAATGGATACTCTGAACTTTCTGCCCGAGGGAGTTTATCAGTTCGATCTCAATATCACCTGCAACAGGCATAAATAGACTGAATCGTGCGAAAGAGTTAAATGGATTCGGGTAAGCTGGCGAAAGAATTGCTGTTGATGGTAATCCCATTTCGTTGTCAGCAACTTCGGTTTCACCCTCAACGAAAACAATGTCTATGACGCTGTTCTCATGTGTGAATTCCAACCCGGTTGTGGAGAAACCGGAATCAATTGCGTAAACGTTATTCGTTGTGGAAGACCCGATGAGCATACCTTCCAGCATGGGAATCATGGTATAACCGCCAGTCAGATTCTCCTCGACGATCTGTTCTTCAAGCGTGCTTGCGGAAAAAATTGAGATATTTGGGGTCAACTGGGCATATTCGTCACCGAGTACGATAAAACGTTCTGGAGTGCTGTTGTTCAACATGGCAATTTCACCGGGATAACCTTCGAGCTCGATAAAATTCAACTCTTCCATGCTGTCGTTGTACTGCCAGAGGCTGGCAGGCATTGGGGGGGCAGTCCAACTTGTACCGCTACAGAGGATATAGAGGTTGCTGGTTTTATCGGTGGTAAACCATTGGGGGTTGATGCCAACGGTTAGTGTGTCGACTCTTTCCAATGATACAGGATCGACGAGTACAACAGTTGATCCTGCGCCAAACCCAGACTCTGCGATGGCGAGAAACTCTCCATACCCACATAATCCCTGGGGAGAATTTAAGTTTGTGAGTCTACCGACCTCCTCGAAATATTCATCATCCAGAACAACCACTTCACCTGTGTTTAAGTGGGAAACGAATAAATTGTCATTGATGTGGGCTATATCGTACGGATTGCTGCCATTGTCCAGCTCAATCACATTCCATTCAGGTAGATTCTGATTTTCGACTGCCTCACTCAATTCCTCCAGGCTCAGGTGCCAAACCTCCGAACCTTCCCCAGTTTGCCAATCGCCAGAGTGAACAATCCAAAGCTGATCATCAAGCTGTCGTAACACATTTGGGGTGGTTCCCAATTCGCCGAGGGAGATAGCATCTCCATTCAATGGTTGGAAGACTAATTCAGAGGGTCCGAATCCGAGAATTGCAAAATAGCCGGTGGATGTAAATCCGAATGATAGACTGGTGGTGAAAAAAAGCAGTAAAAAAACTGTAAGAAGGGTGTTACTGATACGACGACTCATGAAATCCTCCCGATTTCCGAACAGCAGGGAGAAATTTCTTCATTGAGACTCGAAACTACTGGTGTGTAGTAAATCGAAGCAGAACGTCAACCTCCCCGAGGTTCGTATTGATATCGAAGCCGGTTTCCGGACTTGTGTTTCATCCTTTTGCAGCGCCTTCCCAGCCAGACAACCCAAAGATCAATACTGGCCAGTGGCAGAAAGCTGCAATCGTCAACACTTACCGTGGCGGGGGCCATTCCCGATTTGCACGGGATTCCCGATTAAGCAGATTTACACTTCGACTGATTAAAAGAACAGGTAGAGAATAAATTTAACAGGGTTACTCAACTGGATCACGAACCAGATTTGTCAGCACTCCCACGAAAATTAACACGAGAGCAATACTGCCAAATAGTGCAATATAATAACTGAATCCAAAGTGATAACCGCTGGTAATGCCAATTAGTAGAGATAGTGCAGCAAGACGTGAATAAGTCTGATGGATCACGATAAACCCCTTTCCTTTCAGGAAGTCTTCGTGAACCAGCAACACAGTTATGACAACCCCCATAATCACAACAAAAAGTGAAAAATGTGGTATACTCTCCATGGAATAACATAGCACATTTTGATCTGCATCACAAGCTGAATAAAAAATTATCCTTGTCCAATCCAATAAAATAACAGCTTCAGGAGCCCTCCAAACAGGATAAGACTTCCCCAGTAAATGATAATAATCAATACCTTATGGAAAGTATTGAAGATCCCGACTCTCCATCCGAGAAAGAGATATATCAGGAAGCTCTGAATCAGAAAGACACCAGCTACGAACACAAACGTATACTGAGGGTATGCAATAATTACCAAACCCGGGAGTCTCATCAACCCGCCAAGAACAACCATAAAAATGATGAAATCCAGGTAGGGAAAGGGTGCACCTCTTGTAAATGCTTATACCAGCAATCCCATAAACACAATGCTGGCAATGAAGAGTAAGATGCCGATTTTACGACCCCCAGGCTATTTCGCCAGAAAATGAGCCAGTAGCACTCCCGCCGCTGTTGCAGATCCAATCACACCGGCGACATTCGGTCCCATCGCATGCATGAGCAGATAATTATCGGGTTCGTACAGTCTTCCCACCTGCTGAACAACTCGCGCACTATCTGGAACCGCACTCACGCCGGCAGCACCGATCAACGGGTTGATTTTATTGCCTTCCTTCAGGAAGAGATTCATAAACTTGGCAAACAGGATACCGCCCGCTGTGGCAACCACAAAACTGGCAGCACCGAGCACAAAAATGTATATGGACTGTGGAGTAAGAAAATATTGTGCTTGTGTAGATGCACCTACTGTAACCCCAAGAAGAATTGTGACGATATCGATAAGTGATGTTCCTGCAGTTTTCGCAAGACGTTCGGTTACTCCACTCTCCTTCAGAAGATTACCGAAAAACAACATACCTAGAAGTGGAAGCGCACCAGGGGCAATAAAACAGGTGCCTATGAATCCGATAATGGGGAAAATTATTTTTTCATTCCGTGGAACACTCCGGCTCGGTTTCATACGGATATGTCGTTCTTTTTCCGTGGTGAGCAGCTTCATTACAGGAGGTTGGATTACCGGAACGAGTGCCATATATGAGTAAGCGGCGATAGCGATTGCACCCATCAACTCAGGAGCGAGTTTTGAGGCAATGAAAATTGCTGTTGGACCATCTGCACCACCGATAATTCCAATTGCTGCTGCTTCGGTGGGACTGAAGCCAAGTGCCATTGCACCTAATAGTGTCAGAAAAATGCCCACCTGAGCGGCTGCCCCAAGTAAGACCAGTTTCGGGTTGGAGAGAAGCGCAGAAAAATCAGTCAACGCACCAATACCCAGAAAGATCAGGGGTGGATAAATGCCCTGGCTGACACCATAATAGAGATAATTCAGCACCGAACCCTGCTCATAAATTCCAATTCGCAAGTTGGCATCGAGGGCGTACGGTATATTACCCAGGATTATCCCGAAGCCAATGGGAACAAGTAAAAGGGGTTCATAGTCCTTTTTAATTGCCAGATAAAGGAAAAACAATCCCACCGCAATCATGATCAGGTTTTTCCACACTCCCGGCTGCATGAATCCGGTATATTGAATAAATTTTGCCAGCACATCCATTGCTAACTCTTATTTGATCATCGTGAAAGTATTCAGCTTTCGCTGATATGAACCAACTCATCGCCTTCCATAACAGCGACTCCCTCACCAACGAGGATTTTTGCAACTGTACCCGCTTTTGTCGCCGAAATGTTGTTTTGCATTTTCATGGCTTCCATGACGAGAAGAGTATCACCGGTCTTTACCTCCTGCCCCTCCCTGACGACCACCTTTAGAACTGTTCCGGGCAGGGGTGCACGTACTACTCCAGCACCTTTCGGTTCAGATGGTTTAGCGGTTTTTGAAGTATCCGCTCCCGGGACTGCAATGGGACGACTTACCTTTGGCATCGGTTTTGTCTGAAATGGTCGTTTTCTCGGATCCAGATAGGCTTTGTATTCCTCACCATTCACCGAAAAAACAATTTCATTGTCATCTCTACGGACGACTTTGGTCTCGTACTCATGACCATATATCTTGAATTTATAAATCTTCATTTCGAGGTCCCCGGATCATTTATTCCTTATAGATCAGCATTCTTCCCTGTGAGGGAAGAGCACAGCTTATCTTGTTGAAGTTTTTGATGGTTTTGTCCGCCAGGCGGTTGATAAATCCCTCATCCACCAGTTACTGTATGGCTTTGGAAATGCCCGCAGGGTTAAGACCATCGATTCGTCGTCATGCACAGATTCTTCCTCAAGGATCATGGTCAATGCAATCGCTGCAATAGTAACACCGGGTATTTCCCCTTCACCTAATTTTGGCTCTGCGCCTGGGGTCTGCTTCGATATTTTCCTTGAGTGAAACCCTTCCTGTGCAATTCGAAGCACTTTCATCATAACGATTAACGCCACCAGTGAGGTGAATACGACAACCATTCCCGCCAACATCAAGCTCAGTCCATTACCCTCTTGAATCGCTTCAAAACCGTACATCATTATTCCTCAATTATAATGGAATACATCCATGTTTTTTAGGCGGGTTGGAATCTCGTTTGCCAGCGAGTGACTCCAAGCCACGAATAATACGGAACCTGGTGTTACGTGGTTCGATTACATCATCAATGAAACCGAGACGAGCAGCATTGTATGGATTCGCAAACTGATCTCTGTATTCTTTCTCTTTTTCTTTCAGGAATTTTTTCCCCTCTTCCGGCTCCATCTCTTTTACCTTCCGACCGTACAAAACCTCCACCGCTCCTGCCGGTCCCATGACAGCAATTTCCGCCATCGGCCAGGCGTAGTTCAGGTCTCCACGCAAATGTTTGGAACTCATCACATCGTATGCTCCACCATACGCTTTACGAGTGATGATGGTAATTTTGGGGACTGTCGCTTCAGCGTAGGCGTACAACAACTTGGCACCATTAAGTATAATGCCCTCATACTCCTGACGTGTGCCTGGCATAAAGCCGGGGACATCGACAAAAGTCACTACAGGGATGTTGAATGCATCACAGAAACGAATCATGGCTGCCGCTTTACGGCTGGCAAGGTTGTCCAATACACCAGCCAGATGGGAAGGTTGATTGGCAATAATTCCAACAGCACGACCATTGAAGCGCGCGAATGCGCAAATGATATTCGGTGCCCAACGTCTGCGAACCTCCAAAAAATCACCTTGATCCACAACCAACTCGATGATAGTTCTCATGTCGTAGGGAAGATTAGGATCAGAAGGGATCACATAGTTGAGGTCGTCTTCGAGACGATCAATAGGATCATCATTGCTGACTAGAGGTGTCTCCTCCATATTGTTCTGGGGCAAAAAGGTCAAAAGTTTACGAATAAGCTGAAAAGAATCATCTTCATCCTCTGCAATGAAATGTGCGACACCACTTTTAGAAGCGTGGATGTCCGGTCCGCCAAGTTGCTCGGTGGTAACCACTTCATTGGTGACTGATTTTACCACCTTCGGACCCGTGACGAACATGTAGCTGATATCCTTCGCCATGATGGAAAAATCAGTGATTGCCGGGCTGTAAACTGCACCACCTGCACAAGGTCCTAAAATCGCAGATATCTGAGGAACAACTCCTGATGCCATCACATTGCGAAGGAAGACATCGGCATACCCCGCGAGACTGAGCACACCTTCCTGAATACGTGCTCCACCGGAATCATTCAAGCCGATGATCGGGACACCTACCTTGATCGCATAGTCCATGATTTTACAGATTTTTTTCGCAAACATCTCACTCAATGAGCCACCGAAAACTGTAAAGTCCTGAGAAAATACCATCACTTGACGTCCATGAATCGTGCCATGCCCGGTGACCACTCCATCGCTGAGGAAGGACTGTTCATCCAGACCGAATGATTTTTCACGGTGTGTGACAAACATATCAAACTCCTCAAACGAACCCTCGTCGAGGAGACGGAAAATACGTTCTCGTGCGGTATATTTCCCTTTTCCATGCTGCGCGGCGATACGTTTTTCACCACCACCCTTGCGTGCTTCCTCACGCATCTCCTGCAGCTTAAGTAATTTTTTCTCGATTTCTTCCATAGCTAACTCTTTATGTATGTGTATCAGGTGATTCAAGATACTTGATTTGTGCTCATCGTTTATGAAAAGGATGTTCTAGCTGATCATCCAATTAACGAGTTATATGAAACAGAGATCTCAACCATCAATTGGCTGGTTTTTTCCAAGAATAGGAAGATAGTGAAACTGTTCGCAATTATGAAAGCGTTCTAGCAGGAAAATTGTTTTTTGCCGGTAGATGAGTATGGCATAGTAGATTAATTATTCACTGATGCTTTGCATGTTGGCATTGGACTTGTCCAATGTCTAATAACTCAAGTATGGGATTTAGCATGCCCTGGTTGATCCGGGGTCAATCTGCTATTCAACTAAATCAATTTGATGGCAGAAAATTACATGAGAAGACCTGATTGGATTAAAAGCCTTGAATGTTTGAGGTAGGTAGTTGGTCATGAATTGCATCGTATTATGCAATACTATCGTCTCCTAAGGATCAGCGTCAAGCATCTTGTGAATGTTATCTCTGTAATTTTCAAATGCAGTACGCCCTTTTGTGGTCAGGCTGAATAGGGTTCTTGGTTTTTTTTTGACAAAGGTCTTCTCCACCAGAACATATCCAGCTTCTTCCAGCTTGTTCATATGCGAAGATAAATTACCCTGGGTTAAGAGCAACCTGTTCTGAAGAAAGACAAAATCGGCAGACTCTAAAACATACAACTGAGCTATTAACTTAAGACGTGTAGGTTCATGAATCAGTTTATCTAGTTCATCAGGTTTTTCAGGATTGTTTTCGGTCTTTCCCAACACTTAGCTTTCCTTTTCATTTTTCTCTAACATGGGGTTTTTCTTCAAAAACATCATTAGTTTCACAGATCCCCACGCCGCAAGAGGAATTCCGAGAATCAGCGTTATTGATTGCAGATTCAAATGAAGTGATGATTTAAAGATGACCAGTAAAAATGCAACGAACCCGAAAAAATAAAGGTGGGGCAGAGTTCTGATATATGCCACAATGCAAAATACCGATCCCAGCACTAGCGCGAAAATGTAGGGAATAAACGGATTTATCAATTGGACTAGACCCTCATTCTTCCTTAAAAACACATACAAAATGATGAAAAAAGTCAACAGTACAACGATAATAGCGACTAAAGAGGATTTGCCTCTGGAAATCCGGTCTTTTCTCTTTTCACCCCAATTAACATATCCTATCCGCGGGTTGGTGATATGCTTCTTGAATGCTCTCATGAGTAAAATCATGAATACAGGGACGATGCCGATTGGTGCTCCTCCACCTCCATACAGCATAAGAGATATCCAAACGAAACCAACACCCATAACTAACTCAACCGCTCCATCTGAATTATGCAAGTGATAACTCTCCTTTTCAAGGGAGTTTAAGTCTGGGAAAGCCATAATGCACTCCTTGTTATTGCAAATTAGTTTGTGTCGCAAACCAATTTGCAATAATCCGATTTCTAATGCAAGCATCTGTGATGAAAAAGGGGAGGCAGCTTGAGTTCTTATTTTCATTCCATTACCTGCAAAACTTTGAGTATATTAAATGAATATAAGTTGACCGTACCTATGATTTGGCTTCTCGAATATATTTTTACGAGGACATAATGAACCCGCGGACAGAATCCAGCCAGAAAATTCCCGAATTTGATCGCAGATTTTTTGAATCCCATGAAGACTTCACCGCAATTGGTAAAGGTGAAATGGGCGGTAAAGCGCATGGTCTGGCGTTTATCAAGGACACGCTCGATGAATATTTTGATGCTGATAAATTTCCAGGCGTCACGGTTAATATTCCCCGTCTGACAGTTTTAACTACCGAGATCTTCGATAAGTTCATGAGCCGGAATGAGTTGTATGAGATGGCGTGCTCTGATAAAAGCGATCAACTGATCGGTCATGAATTCCAGAAAGGAGATTTTCCCAGCGAGTATATCGGTGATGTAATGGGATTGATTCGTAATGTGAAAACCCCGCTCGCTGTACGTTCCTCCAGCCTTCTGGAAGATGCCATGTATCGACCATTTGCTGGTGTGTATGGCACCAAAATGATACCTAACAATGAGATTGAGACACAAAAACGGTTCAACAAGCTGGTTGAAGCGATCAAGTTTGTCTGGGCTTCAACATTTTTTAAAGAGGCGAAGGCATACATACAACTTGCTGGAAAAGATATCCGTGACGAAAAGA
Organism: bacterium; assembly: GCA_019912845.1. Lineage (GTDB taxonomy): Bacteria > Electryoneota > Electryoneia > Electryoneales > Electryoneaceae > JAIOHU01. The sequence continues at coordinate 32,203 of JAIOHU010000149.1, read as the reverse complement.
TGGCGGTCATCATTCAGGAAGTTGTGGGACAAAAAATAGGTCAAGGTTTTTATCCTGTTATCTCTGGAGTAGCACGTTCCTATAATTTTTACCCCACTGGAAAATCGAAACCGGAACAAGGTGTTGTCGATCTCGCACTTGGACTGGGGAAAACAATTGTTGATGGTGGCAAGGTCTGGACTTACTCGCCAGAATATCCACGTGCCACCCCTCCCTATAGCAATCTTGGGGAGATGATGAAGATTTCTCAGACAAAATTCTGGGCAGTAAACATGGGAAAACCACCCGCATTCGATCCGCTTAAAGAAACTGAATATATGAAAAATCCTGGAATTGAAGTTGCAGAGAAAGATCAAACATTAAAATTTGTCGCTTCAACGTACAATGCAGCATCTGATCGTTTAAGCCCTGGAGTGGGTGTTGATGGACCCAGAGTATTAAACTTTGCCCCGATTCTTGTGCACCGTGAGCTACCGTTGAATGATATTGTGAAAGACTTGCTGGTAGTATGCGAAAAGCAGATGAATGCCAAGGTTGAAATTGAGTTTGCGGTCACACTGGATCCCAAAAAAGCAAAACCAGCACGAGTTGGATTCCTGCAAGTGCGTCCCATGGTAGTATCTTCAGAAGCTGTAGATATTTCAGAGAAAGAACTCGAAACAGCAAACCTGCTACTCGCCTCAGAACATGTTATGGGGAATGGCGTATCAGACGATATCAGCGATATCATCTATGTAAAGCCAGATATCTTTGAAGCTAAATACACACAGAAGATATCTGAAGAGATTGAAGAGCTAAACATTGCACTTACTAAACAAAACCGTCCATTTCTATTGATTGGTTTTGGACGTTGGGGTAGTTCTGATCCCTGGCTGGGAATTCCGGTAGTGTGGAGCCAGATATCAGGAGCGAAATCAATTGTTGAGGCTACCTTACCAGCGATGAACATTGACCTTAGTCAGGGGAGTCATTTTTTTCACAACCTCTCGAGCTTTGGTGTAAGCTATTTTTCAGTAAAGCATAACGGCAAATATGAAATAAATTGGGAATGGCTGGACAGACTCGAAATAGTTAATGATCTTAAATATGTACGTCACAGCCGAACAATAAATCCCCTGAAAATCAAAGTTGATGGCAGAAGTGGACGAGGATTAATCTCTTATGACGAACAATAATCGCAAAGTAGACAAGCTGATAAAATCACTTCAGGAACGTTCAAAGGAACTGAACTGTCTTTACCAGATTGAAGACCTCCTGAATCATCCCGAAACCTCACTGGATGATGTATTTGGTGGGGTGATACGTGCGATTCCACCCGGTTGGCAATATCCAGAGATCACTGAGGTGAAAATCACGTACGAAGGCATGTCTTATACGTCAGAAGGATTCTTTGAGACTCCCTGGGCACAACACGCTGATATCACGGTGCATGGAAGGGTGCTCGGTGCAATCGGAGTATACTATACTCGTGAAATGCCCCGAATGGATGAAGGACCTTTCCTGAAGGAAGAGTTAAAGCTGATCAAGACCATTGCAGATCGCATCGGGCATTTTATTCTGCATCAGAATCTGAGATCAGTAATAGAGAACTGGCAGAGTGCAAAAGAAGATATGTCACACAGCCGTAAAGGCGAATGGAAAGTAGTTGTTGACCTGCTGAGAAAAACTGACCTCGATCTGTTTCTGCGTATCACACGTCAGATGATAAATTATCTCTGCTGGAATGGATTCCACGAAGCGGATGAGCTGTTGCAAAGGCTGGGGACTGACAGTTCGTTGCAGGTGACTTCAATGCGTTCAGGTGGAAACAGCCCATCCCAGCGGGGGAAGAGCAACCAAATCTATGTTCTGTCAGAGGATATTTTCAGGATTGCAGAAAAAAACCTTCCCGATGATGAAATTCTGAGTGTTGTTCAGAAGTGGATGCAAGAAGATAAATCCAGCTTCCTGATCAGGACGCTGATTAAGCTAACCAGCACATTAAGTGATATTTCCGATGCCATCAGACGTTTCGCTCACCTTTCACCCGATGAGATTGAGCTGTCGGATTCAACGAAAAGAGGAGTGAAAGTCGCACTGGTGCGGAGGTTCCTCTCCGACCAGCTCGAGTTTATCAAAACGGGAAAAGATTATGTTGAAATAGAAGATTTCTATGATTTGATCCCACGATTGCTGTATCCTCCCAACAGTCATGGGCAGCTTGGTGGTAAAAGTGCAGGTTTATTTCTTGCCTATCGAATATTGATGGCGAACAAGGATCAATTTCCCACACTCAACAAGGTGAAGATGCCGAAAACCTGGCATATTACCTCTGATGGGCTTCATAACTTCCTGCACCATAACAATCTTGAAGAAATCACAGAACAGAAATACAAGGAAATAGGCAGGGTAAGGCAGGAATACCCACATATTGTCCAGCTCTTTAAGAATTCGCAATTCACGCTCGAAATCGTCCAGGGGCTTTCAATGGCATTGGATGATTTTGGTGAAACTCCGCTAATCGTGCGTAGCTCAAGCCTGTTGGAAGACCGTCTTGGGTCAGCATTTTCTGGAAAATACACAAGCCTCTTTCTCGCGAACCAGGGTCCTAAAAAAGATCGATTGAACGCTTTGATGGATGCCATTGCAGAAGTCTATTCCTCAACATTCGGTCCTGATCCCATAGAATACCGTGCTGAACGTGGGTTGTTGGATTTCCATGAAGAGATGGGGATCATGATACAGCAGGTTGTGGGTCGACGAGTTGGTAAGTTTTATGTTCCCTCATTTGCTGGTGTTGCATTCAGTAACAATGAATTTCGCTGGTCACCCAGGATTAAACGTGAGGATGGTTTGATTCGTCTGGTGCCCGGGCTCGGCACACGTGCAGTAGACCGTCTCAGCGATGACTATACCATTCTGATCGCACCTGGGCAACCAGGATTGCGTGTCAATACGACGCCGGATGAAATTATCCGCTATTCACCACGCTATCTGGATGTAATCAACCTCGAAAATCAGGAATTTGAAACCATAGAAATGAGTGAATTCCTGAAAGAATGCGGGGATGAATATCCCCAGGTTGAAAATATTGTCTCAACCATTAAAGAAGATGGACGTATCCATCAGGCATCGCTGTTCAACCTGGATTTTGAGAAAGATGATCATGTAGTCACCTTCGAGGGTTTAATTACAAGAACACATTTTGTCGAGCGAATGCACAATATCCTCACAGTGCTGCAGAATACGCTGCAGGTTCCGGTGGACATCGAATTTGCTTCCGATGGCGATGATTTTTACCTCTTGCAGTGCCGTCCACAAAGTTACACTCATGATAATGTCGCGATGCCGATTCCGAAAGATATACCAGAAAGCGCGATCGTCTTCTCCGCAAATCGTTATGTCTCAAATGGCAGAGTTCCGGATATAACCCATGTTGTGTATGTCGATCCTGAAGGATATGGAAAAATTGAGAACCAACGTGACCTGATGAAGATCGGGCGAGCGGTGGGATTGTTGAACAAACAACTCCCTAAACGTCAATTTATACTGATGGGTCCCGGAAGATGGGGGAGTCGTGGCGATATCAAGCTGGGTGTCAATGTAACCTATTCAGATATCAGTAATACAGCCGTCCTGATTGAAATCGCGCGTCAGAAAGCGAATTATGTACCCGACCTCTCCTTTGGCACCCATTTTTTCCAGGACCTGGTTGAATCATCGATTCGTTATCTGCCGCTCTATCCCGACCAGAAAGAGAATATCTTTAATGAACATTTCCTGAAACGGTCGAAAAACATTCTCTCGGAAATATTGCCTGATTACTCCTATCTCGAGGCTACACTTCGGGTTATTGATGTCCCTAAAACCACCGATGGTAAAGTTTTGAAGATTTTTATGAATGCTGATCTGGATGAGGCAGTCGGCATTTTGACACAGCCGGAAGGGGTGGTGGAAAAGCTCAGTGAACGTCCCACCCATGTCACCGAACAGCCTTCCGAGGAGCACTGGCGGTGGCGGTTACGTATGGCGGAACGTATCGCCGAACAAATGGACCCTGAACGATTTGGAGTTAAAGGCTTTTATGTATTTGGTTCAACAAAAAATGGTACTGCGAGCTATGGCAGCGATATTGACCTTCTACTCCACGTCGACCAGACCCCCGAACAAAACCGGGATATGATGAGTTGGCTGGAAGGATGGAGCCGAGCTCTGGATGAAATGAATTACCTGCGCACCGGATATCGTGCGGAAGAATTACTAGATGTTCATCTGGTTACCGACAGTGATATTGAGCATCGATCCAGCTATGCTGTCAAAATCGGTGCAGTTACTGATGCAGCGCGAGAAATTAAAGTTTCGAAAAAAATATCAACAGTGAGTATTCCAAAGACGAACGATTAAAAAAGATGCTCTAAATAGCAAGATTTTCCTGGAGATGTCGTTGTTCAATGGAACGAAGGCAGGAATCAACAAAAGCAGTCTGCCCGGCATCAACCAGATCGAGCAGGCAATGTACTGGATCAGCAATTTGGAAGCCGTCAGGTTCATCACTGAAAAAGGAATCTACAGTTTCGATAATACGGACATAAACATTTTTCTGATGACTTCCCTCGATACTGCGTGTTAATTCGGGGTCAATCGATTTCATCAATTCATCAATGGATTCAGCATTCTGTTGATGAACTGCGATATAGAGAGATGAAGCTTTGGGGAGGTCGACTTCGGGGAAATGGTATTCTAATCCGTGCAAACCAGCCAGTGCGACGGTCGAATCATCCTGCCCCTGAAATTTCTCGATATACTCGGAAAAATTAGATTCACTCAGTTGTGGTTTTGAATATTGTAAAAGTGGTTGGATTTCGTCACTCACGGCACAAAGTTTCGCCCATTCATCTTTCGGGAAACTGTCGAATTGTACACTACGGGACGAGCTCCGTTTTAATTCGCTACCCATCCTGTCCAGAGCTTTTTTGACTGTCGGATAGCTGTACCCCGAAACCTCCATCAGCCATGAGGAAGTTACCGAACCCCGCTCAAATATCCATTCATTTATTAGGATTTTCAGAATATTGTAATAAGCTGCTGGTGCACTCACTGTTTTACGAGGTTTACTGCTCTCTTTAATTTCGGTTTGATTTTTATTTTTCAGGATATCCCTGATCCAGGCTTGCTGGTTGGTATGCAGCTCACGTGAGAAACTGCTGAATTTACCCTCTTCTTCAAAGATCAGATAGTACCGTGAGATTACCGATGGATGAATCGATTTTTTCAGTAATTCCCATTCACTCAATAACCGGGTCTTACTGATCTGGGATCGCACCAAAACCACGATACCACTCTTGCCGTTATGCAGGGAGAGCCAGTAAGCCATCCCGAGGAGATTTGCACGGAGGTTACGGATGCTTTTGGGTTCAAAAACCAGCTTCAAACCAAAAAAAGCCTTTTCAGCATCTGCCTGAAAGCCCAGATACTTTTTAAGGTCTTGTTCTTGACGGATTGCTCTATTCATGGTGCAAAGTGCACTCAAAACCTCAAACTTGCAAGTATAGATTAAACTTGCAAGTTAACTCCAGAGGCTCGTATCTGAGATAAATGAGTTTCTTGGAGAAAATTCCTGTCGTTGGATACGTTCTGCAGTATCTGTAGGTAATCATAAACGTTGGTATGCATGGCCGGGACGACCATGCTACGCTGTAGCACGGGCGTCCCGCCCGTTTCGACTACATGCCACGTTACGCGCGGAAGGTATGAAAAGTTTTCATCTTACTTTATCAGCATCATCTGCGCCGTCTGTTCTTCCAGTCCGACTTGCAGCTTGTAAAAGAACAATCCACTTGCCAGTTGATTTATATTAGAATTTTCCATGTTCCATTCAACACTATGGTGCCCTGTTGTAAGTGTATTATTTATAAGAGTTTCTATCAATCGCCCGTTCGTATTAAAGATTTCAAGTTTGACTTGTGCCGATTCCCGCAGATCGAACGAAATTGTAGTTGATGGGTTAAATGGATTCGGGTAATTCTGATGCAGGACAAATGAATTCAGCGTTGCACCCGAGTTGCCTTGATCCGGGACAGTGTTCAGGTCTGCAGTACGAACCATCCGCACATAATTGTTAATACGTACCACATCCCCCTGCGGACCATTCCCATGTGGATAATCATCGGGATCACCCGCTTTAAAATCGCTACGCTGCGCACCAGCGCCATGGACATCGAAGAGCTGGAAATTGCCTGAACCAGGAGGTGCTTCCATCCATCCGTTAGCTTCACCAAAGCAGACATACACCGCCTTAGAGTATTGCAGGTTCGGCGGTCCATCCAAATGGGTGGTATTCGTCCAGAAGAAGGGATACTCACCACCCTCCAGTTCTGAAACATAAAAAACCGGATCAATCGCAGGGGATTCGGTCACATCCGGCGCACGGCTATAATCGACTATACTCTGCAATTCCTTGGCATTGGGGAGACGCCAGTCACTGTGCCCCAGATAATTTTCCGAATTTTTGGTTTGTACAAATTGGAGAGCCTCTTCCCAGTTCAAGCCCTCATCACTATCTTCCTGCATCCACATCAAACCAGTTGCCTGATCAGTCACCGTACCATCGCCATTGTCGATAAAATCATTTGTTCCATACGCTGCATTTCCACGTACAAAACGGGCATACAATTCATAAGGCTCAGTATTGTTTGTTCCGGGTTGATATTTGGGATAGCCTTTAATCCTGCCATCGGCGAAATTAACACCGAACACCGTGCTGTCATTCATCATGGTGAATGCGATATACTGTGTTGACGACCAGTCCTGGCAGTCAATGAACCGTTCACCCTGGTTGGTGTCGCCGTAGACAAAGTCAAAGATCGAATCATCGAGGAAAGGCGAAGAGGTCTCTTCATTGGTTCCCATATTTCCGGAAAATAGGATCAGCGAATATAATTCTTTGATTGAGGGCAACCGCCAGTCGTCATATCCCGCGAGTTCGAGATTTTCCGCCATCAGGTATGCATCCGCCCAGCTCATCTTCTCACCACGCGCCTGCATCCACATCAAGCCGGTGTTCAAGTCGGTTACTGTGCCGTCACCATTGTCCTGGTAAGTTGGTTGAAAACCTTCAAACTGTGCGTCCTGCCCGTAAAATGCGTCTCCTGCTTCAGGCGCGGCAATTGGGCTGTCATTGTCGTAATACTCCACCTGACCGGTATCGACTATCCTGTAATTCTGTGCAGATGTTGTGATTGCGAATGCCAGTATCGTCAGGAAAACGAGTATAATATTGAAAGCGGATTTGCTTTTTTTCCTGCTCTTCAGTGTGTGAGTTGAGTTCATTTTTTACTCCCTGTTTGATTTTGCAGTTACTGGTGGATCAACTCAGATGCTTTGACTGTTGGCATTGGACTTATCCAATGTTTAATAACTCCAGTAATGAACCTATTAGACCCTGGATAAATCCAGGGCCAATCTGTCATTCCAGATGAATTGATCCACTAGTAGGACGCAGGAATTCGATGAGGGTTTAATATAGTGGAGTTCCAGGTAAACAAAAAAACGCACCATGCTGTTAACATGGTGCGTTGCAAAATAAAGGCTGTTTTTATTTCAGCAGTAGAATCTTCTGAGTTTTCACTTGATCATGATAACGAACCTGCAGGAAGTAGACGCCACTTCCATCGAGTTGCCCGCTCTGGTCAGCATTATACATGAAACGATGTTTTCCAGCTTCATAGGTATTTGAAGCGTGGAAAACTTCGCGTCCCAGGAGATCAAAGACGGCTATATCAACCTGTCCCTGCTCCGGTAGTGCGAACGGGATGGTTATGCTCGGGTTGAATGGGTTCGGATAGCCCTGTCCCACTGCAAATTCTGTCGGCAGTGCTGCGGATTCGAGGCTCAGGATGCCGTACGGACCATCGCCCAGCTTGATCGAGTTGCCGTTATGCATGACCGCGAGCTTGCTGCCCGCTTCATTACGTACAACAACATCGAGTGCATGACCGTTTGTGAACCCAGTAAGATTGTGTTCATCAGAACCTGCCCAGGTAACCACTGGCAGAGTAGTAACATTGTTCAATTCATGCAGTGAGGATTCATCAATCGCCGCTTTTCCGACTAGAATGTTGCTGTCATAAAGCTCAAGCACAGACGCACCTTGCATTAACAGTTCATCACTCAGTTGGGCTAACACAATCCAGGGCTGACCAGTTTTTTCAACGCCTTCCATCTGATTGTCCAGTGAAACTGCTGGATCACTGGCGAGTACAGCACCATCCTGATACTGGAAGGTCAGTTCTTCTGTGACGAAGATGAAATACCCTTCGCCGGGTTGCATCCCATCAAATATGGTATTCAGAAAATCTGGAATCCAGAATTGACCATCGTCATTTTGCACGATGGCGATGTTATCACCAACATGCTCGAGTGCTTCCTCGGGGTTGACCGGATGGTCGAAGGGGTAGCCGATCCAATTCCACCGTGCTGCCAGAGCGGTATATTCCGTTTCGACATCAACGGGAGTTCCGCTGATTACCAGTTCAGAAGCCGCTTCGCAGAATAGCTTGTATCCTTCAGCTACATTGACATTTCCAATGGTATTGATGAATGGCGGCAGGAAAATCCCACCATCATCCTGATAGACAATAACCAGGTTGTCGATTGGATTGAATACACTGATCGCGTTCAAGTCGGGTGGTGTCAGGTTGGTGGAAATCAGTTCAAAATAGTTGCCCTGCAATGGAATTGTCAGTTGCTGTGCACCACCGGTATTGTGATCAATCTGAACCAGGTAGTAGGGACCAAATCCGAAAATTCCATCGGGATTATTTAACGGTATCGCTTCAACTGCAAATTCTTCCTGCAATTCAGCGCTCCAGATACGGAAGTCTACCGGGTGTCCGTCAGTAAATCCGGGAAGTTCAAATTCCTCATTTTCTCCCCATGCGGGGAAAGGAAGCGGGTATTGACCATCTTCTTCAAATCTACCAACACCGACACAGATGTCGCCGTCAAAAACAGCAATTTCGTCGCAACGTCCCAATGGTTCGCCATCGAGTAATGCTTGGTCGATCACAATTGAATAGGGATCACCAGTCGGCTCCACCGCGACAAAATAGGGATCGCATGGAGGTAAAATTTCACCCTGGACATTGATCTCCAATGGGATGATGAAATTGCCTTCGATGGCAGTGTGGTTAATACGCAGCCAGGCACTGTAGATACGGGGATCAAAACCGTCGGTGAAAATGGTAATATCAACCTGCTGTTCGTTTCCGGCAGTGATGCTTCCTCGATCTGGTTCTATATCAATCCAACGGGCATTCAAGGCGACTTCATAAATGACGATATCATCAACATTGCCACCATCCGCGACGGTCATCATGCTCCATACCAACGGATTATAGGTGTTGGAGATATCACTTCCCGTTGCGTCGATGTATTCCGGGAATGTATGGACGACCATTGTTTCGCCAGTTTCGGGATGCATTTTGGTGATATTCGTAGTCATATCATCCTGGCAGATGAAATAGAGCGTATAACCTTGTGGATCATCGCCGTAATAACCCATACCCCTTGCGCCATCAGGCTCATCATATTCAATCAGCGTATTTCCATTGAGGTCTACTCCAGCAACCATATCCTCTAGACGGTCACCCACCCAGAATTGGTTACGATCAACATCGTAAGCGAGGTAGCCGACGTTATTCTGGCTTAATTCCCATGAGTCGATCAATTCAACAGCGTTTCCTTCGAACAGCATTTGATAAAGCATACCGCGATCTGCGCCATAAAGATATTCGCCATCGGTTGTAACTTCGAAAAATCCGGCTGAGCTATGGTTCGCTACTGGTTGATTATATTCACCCAGAAGAGCTCCGTCGGCGGAATAGCGGTACAGTTTATTGTATCCGATATCATCATTATCAGAACCACATACCCAGAATTCGTCATTCCACCAGGTTACACCGCGATTGCGACGTTCGGCATTTGCCAATTGGAAACCACCGATCACATCCCACGGTTCATCTAATTCAGGTTCGTTGAACTGAACTCTGAAGGAATAATCAAGAACACCATTTCCAGAGTTGCTCAAGGTCAGGCTGGTAGCAACCTGATCATCGACCAAAGCATCGAGGGAAATTTCCTGAGTATCACTGTTAAATTCAGGATGTGTCATCTCGAAGAAAAGTTCAAGCTCTTCATTTTCGATGATTGTGAACGAGTCAGTAGTAATTGGGTTAAAGCCGGGATGTTGCAGGTGCAGGTAGTAGTCACCTATGATGATCTCAACATCAAACTCACCATTTTCGTCGGTGGTGAAGATGTAATCATCATCATTAGGTGTTTCCATGGACACTCCAGCAAGTGGCAGTCCGGTTTCCAAATCAACAACTGTTCCGGAGAGAAAACCAGTAGCAGTGATTGCTTCATCCATGGCTGCCGGGCAGTCGATTCGTCCCGCACCGAAGACATTATCTTTTCCAGGATCGCCTAAATCAATGGCGGTTGTTTGCAGAATTTCGTCAATTTGTTCCGGTTCAAGATTTGGTGCTTTGCTGAGCAGGAGGCAGACCAGACCGGCAACATGCGGGGTTGCCATGGATGTTCCGCTCATATTGGTATAACCGCCACCACGCATGCAGGAACGAACCTGGTCTCCAGGAGCACTTACATCGGGGGAGATCATGCCAACGTGACCATCACCAAGCGGATAATCCCAGTATTCATCGATATTCTCCCAGGTAACTGGTCCAAGACTGGAAAAACCAGCTATTTGATCCTGATTGGTTGTTGCGCCAACTGTTATGACACCACCTCGTCCACCCTCTTCGATTTCATCGGGGCTACGCCAGGGAGAAGGAACATTTCCGGGAGTACGATGACTTTCTGGAGGAGGAGTATGAGCTTCATTGCCAGCGGCGACGATATTAATAATCCCGGCAGCGTGCAACATCTCATACTGACCACGCCACACAGTTCTATCGGGATTCCATGCGGTGATGTAGCCCATGGACATACTGGTAACATCGACACCTTGTTCAACCACGAAGTCGTGTGCTGCCCAGACGGTTGCTTGTGCTGCATCATTGATGCCGAGGCTTACCTTACAAGCCATCAGGGTAGCGTTGAATGCTACACCGGCGGTGTCGCCTTCGGTGCCATCGCTACAGATGGAACCGGAACAATGAGTTCCATGCCCGTTGTTATCCATCGGATTATTGTTGTCATTTTCAAAATTGTAGCCATGGTTCGGGTACTCATCACCACCATCCCACATGTGATCTGCGAGATCGCCGTGATTGTAGTCGACACCTGAATCGATGACAGCAACCAGAACATCTTCCCCAGTCCAACCATCCTCCCATACTTCAGGTGCATCGATTAAATCTACGCTCCAAACCACCTCATCCAGTTCGTCGTGGATTGGACCATCATCCTCAATCGGGGGTGGAAATACCGGATAAGCTCGGTCATCAACAATTCTGTCGACATCCAGCCTGTTCGCCAGCTCCTCAATAACTTCGGGAAAAGCTCGCAATTGCACAGCGTTGGCGGTTTTGATGGAACGGTAGAATTCAACTTTCCCCAGCTGAGATTGTTTCTCGACATAGGCGAGGATATCCGCCTGGGTAAGTTTTGCATGTAAAACCAGTTCTTCCCAGATAATGGGTGAACGGTCATTTCTTGGTACATCTTTTACAAGCCACATCAGGTAGTCTGCATCGATTCGGTCTTCCATGATAACAGCCACTCGGATAAACTCATCTGGAGCTGCATCTGAAATCATTTCGCGTACCGGCTCGGTCAGTGCAGGTGTGGCATTTACAGGGAGCGTCCAGCTTGCCAACATCAGCACAGCCAACGCACACACCAGCATTACGCTTTTCATTTCAATCCCCTTAAAGAAGGTTTAAAGTGGAAGGTTTGTGACAATACGTGCAAGTAGTTCAATCAACCTTCACTGTCTGTAATAGTTTAGTAATTAGTTCGGGGTGAATTTACCTCACAACATGCTATTAATTTGTAATTTACGCAAGCAGAAAAATGCCTGGTGTGAGATATCGCACCTCACCGAGAAATTATGCTCGGACATGTTTTTGTAATATGTGAAGGTTTGACGGTTACTGCAAATTGAAGGAGCTATTATTTGAATTCCATCTATATAGTGACCTAATAGAGGAATATACATGGATTTATTCGGTGTATGAAAATGGGTGTGTGTTTTGGTTTCAATAGAAAATCAGCTACATCTCCAGTTTCTTCTAATATTATCTAACTAAGGCTATTTTCTTTGTATAATTATCCCTCTTCGTCTGTAGCTGCACAAAATAAATTCCTGAAGCCACTTCAGCATCCCAGACAACAGAAAAGTACCCTGGCATCACATCTCCCTTATAAAGCGTAGTAACAATCGAACCAGTAATATCAAAAACATGGATACTCACGCTGTCGTTCTCTGGTACTGCAATTTTGATTTGTGTGTAAGAATTGAAAGGATTTGGAAATACAGAGCTAACATCCCACTCAGATGGAATTTCGTTGTATTTATGATTAATTGAATTTTCATTGAGGGAAAATGGCTGCGAACATAGGGTACTGTTCCCTCCTGTGTCTCTGGCTAGCACTCGCCAATAAAGGACATTTTCATGCTCTGGTAATTGGTTCACTTCAAGTTGAGTGTCAACTCCAACCTGGTATAGTGTTGGATTTTGAAAGTCAAAGCTATGTGAAAACTGGAGCTCATAGGTCACGGAATCACGGAGTGAACTATCGAGTGCCTCCTCCCATGAAAAAGTAAGTGCAGAATCCGGAAATTCTGAGCCATTTTCTGGCTCAAGAAGTGAAAAAGGGGCTGGAGCAATTTGAATGTTGGTTGCATAGAGAGCATGAACCTGGTTGCTGTATGTGCGTTGCCACTGAAGGTCGACTGCAACAACGCGCCAATAGTGCCACTGTTCAAACAGTAAACGATATATCTCAAATTCGGGAAGTTCACTCACTAGATAATTTTTAGAGATGTTAAATAGACTGTCTTCAGAGAATTCAATCAGGTACCGTACGCTATCGCCCTCATCTGGATCAAATGACATTTCCCATGAAAACTGTATTGGCAAAGTCAAATTTGTGTCGTTATCAGATGGGCTGAGTAAATTAAAGTTTGAAGGTGGATAAAAATCAGTGAAAGGTATTACAGAAAATGGTATCACCGGACTATCAGCAGTAACGGTATCACCTAAGCCCATGGGGTTTTGTGCTTCATGGTATGGACCAGTTGGATGCCCCCAGAAGTTGTTTGTTAATTCAAGCGTACCACGCCCGTTGTGTAGCCCTGCAGCAGATATTTCATTAGATCGGAAGTCGTTCACCTGCAGAATGGCTGCATTATCCCATGCCGCAGAAACAGCCCCGCGATACCACACATTTGGACTATCTGCAGGCATTCCATTATTTATGAAGAGATTTTGCCGTAAACGAACTTGTGCGGCAACCCCATTGACAGTTGTTGTTAGAAAGGCTGAGGATAAAGGAGCACGGTTGTTTCTAAAAATATTTCGACTTACAAGGGCATTAACACTTATTGTTGCACCAGCACCACTTCTTTCAGCCTGGTTGTCCACAAAGGAATTCGCGTTAACTCCTACAAATTGACAATCTGGGATAATATCCAATCCCGATCCTGATCCCGACCGGTGGTCTGCCTCGGTAGTATAGTTGTCTTCAAATAAATTATTCATAACAAGGAGCGTATCAGCGACTGCAAATAGTCCTGCGCCCCATCCAGAAAAATTATGAATAAAACGATTTCCTTTGACGACAACTCGTTGGCCATGGTTAACGCGAGCTCCTCCCGCTGCCAGCCAGCCAAAATTATTGTAAAACAAATTATCTACTATAACAGCTGACATGTCTTCGGTTAGTAATCCTCCAGATGACCAGGAGGAGGTGTTTCCAATAAAATTACAGCCTACAATTTCAGCATATCCTTCAACGTAATTGACACCGCCACCAGTATGCTCTGCATGGCTATCCTTGAAAGTGCAATTTTCAGTCAAGCTGATACAGTTAAATAATCGTGCACATCCACCCCAACCAGCTCTGTTTTCCTCGAAAATCAAATGACGCAAAACCACGAAAGAATTTTCAGCTTGAAGCCCCCCCGGCACATTTACACCATTCCCCTCCCCTTCACGGATTGTAAGACCTACTAAATTAACCGTATCGGGATCAACTGAATTGATTGTGAATGGACGTTCTTCAAAACCTCCAATGATCCTGGTTTCTTCTATGTCAAGAAGATCATGGGTAAATATGAAACGGCTCGCTACTGTGATTCCGGTGTTTTCAATCATCAATTGCTCGTACCAATCCCCCAGCCCAATTAGAACGGTATCGCCTGATTCGCTTACGTCAATCGCCGATTGGATGAGTTCAAAATCACCTGGAACATAATGAATTACAGAAAGCCCCTGGTTCACAAAAAACAGTAGTGCCAAAATTAAGTAAAGCAGAATTGTACGACCTCTGTTAGACGAAATTAAAGATCGCCCAATTCCCGTCACTATCAATTTGTTTACAATCGTCTTACTCTTGGATAAGAAATTCATTGAGACAAGTTCCTTCAAGCCCATCGCCGATATCCGTGTGGTGCCAGATATAATTGTTGGTGGTTCAGGAAGTTTCAGAAGGTATATGTAATAAGCTATACTAAAATAACACGGTGTCAATAGTACCGACTATCTTTATTAATTCAATTCTACTTTCTACTATCTTATTGTTGCATCACATCACTTCCATTTACTTCTCTCCTCTCGAAAAAGTTGGGGTAGACCAAGTCAATTTTCCAGCAATTCAACATTTATCTCTTCATTAGAATTAAACGATCGTCTTGAATTTTACTGCCTAATCATTCATATTTGGTTAGGACAGAAAACTCCATTTGTTTTACTGGCAGCGGAGAAAAATTGCAGACAGAACAAACATCAGAGAAAGATATAGTTCGTTTCGCCTGGATTGGGGCAGGTTCATTGGCGGCTTTGGTAATGCTGGTGTCATTTCTTCCCCCATACATCAGGTGCTGGGGGCTAGACGGGCTGTCATACAATTCACCTTTGATGCGGTTTATTGTTCTCATTGTTGCCGGTCTGATCTCTCTGGTATTATATGTAGCGTTAAGAGCGAGCAAGGCAGATGAACGTGACACTGGAAATCTAATTCTGTGGCTTGCTTTCCTTCCGATCATTCTGGGATCGTTTCTCTATCCGGCAGCGACGCTTCTTCGTGGCGATGGTCAACTCCTGGTGAACAATTTATCGGCAGGGTATCCGATCACTCTCAGAGCACCTGTAGTTGCAATGATTACCAGTGCGATATACAATTTTGGAGCATCCTTCGGTTTGAATGCGGTTGGAACCTATCGAATCGTAGATGCTTTGGCATGCTGTCTCTTTGTCGCTGCGTTCTGGCGATTCAGTCTCCGTTATGAAAATATCACAGGGCGACTATTTGTGGTACTTGCGGGAGTGTTCAGTGGAAGTCTTCTGCTGCTCAGCGGATTGGTCGAACAATATGCTCTGCTGCACGCCGCTCTCGCCTGGTCGCTGGTGCTATCTGTTGAGGCAATTGAAGATGATCGTCTGCCCTCGCTTGGTCTGCTGATAAACCTGATTGCAATAGGGGTGCATGTTTCTGCGATTGCATTTTTACCTGCCTACCTTTTCGCTTTCCTCAGAGACAAACCGATCCGCACCACCGCTATTGTGACAGGAGGGGTCGGATTAGCTGGAGTGGTTTTCGTATGGATTTTCGCAGGGAAACATCTGCTTTTTCCACTTGGACCCTATCCACCGGATGGCTATGCAGTCTATTCCTTACGGCATTTGATTGATTTGCTTAATCTTGATTTCTGGGCTGTGCCGTTACTCATCGGAATCATCCTTCCAATTCTGCTGTTGAAACGTATTGATATTCTCGAGGAACGATCTGACTGGTTTCTCTTTGCTGCTATGATCGGTGCAATGGGGTTTGCGTTATTGTTCTCACCAGATTACGGTCTCGCGAGAGATGCTGATCTGGTGGCGCTTTATGGTATTCCTGCGACCTTTTGGCTCGTTCGATCCTGGTGGAATAATTACCTGCCCACTCCAAATTCGCTGGTTGCCGCGATGCTGTTTGCGGGGTTGATTACCATCGGTACACAACTATCAGTGCAGGCACGACCGGTGGCGGATGCGGAACGATTTATCCGTCAACTGGAACGTAATCCTGAGCGATCCTATTATGGCTGGGAGGTAATTGCGATCCTTCGTCGTGGATTGGGAGATGCAGAAGGGGAAAGAATCGCGTATGAACGTGCGCTTTCTGCTCCCGAATTGCCAGAGGAGGATAATGTTCGCTACTTGAATAATCTCGCTGGAATCGAGATGAAGCGGAATAACTTTGAGATTGCCAAATCATACCTGATGGATGCTGTACGAATTGATCCCGACTATGCTCTGACCCATGGGCTTTTAGGGAAATTATATGGTGAAATCGGAGAAAAAGATTCAGCCGAAGTAGAATTCCAAAGAGCGATTGAAATTGATCCGCAGTCTGGAACATTGTATGCCAATTATGGTGGATGGTTAGTGCAGGAGGGGCGAGTACAGGAAGCTGTCGAAATGTTGAAGTCGGGCGTGTTACGGATTCCTGATTCACCACAACTTCTGTTTACCCTCGGATTCGCTTGCGAAAAAATGGGTCAAAATATTGAAGCCTTACGTTGGTATGAAAAGGCTCGATCGTTGGCACCGAATAGTCCCTGGGGAATAAACGCCGCAGTTGCACACAAACGCTTAAGCCTCATGCCAGGTAGTTAGCTGGTGTACCTGAGTTGCACTCGTGATAACGAAAAGCTACCTTCGATCCTAAGTTGGAGCCAAACTTTGGAAACCTATTTTCAATTTTTGAGTTCCACACAACAATAAGAACAAAACGTTTTTAAGTTGATAGCTGGAGGGAAATGTGACGCGCAGAATAGTAGCAATTGTATTGGCACTTGGACTCGGAGTAATGATATTTGCAGGTTGTGGGCTGGATACCAACACCGTTGCAAAAGTTGGGGACTGGAAATTATCAGTTGATGAGTTCAAAGATGAAGTTATGAAGAAGTATCGCACTCCGGAACGTGCTGCTTCTGCGACTCAGGAAGATTTGGAACGGCTTCTTGACGAGTTGGTTATCGAACAGCTGAAAACTGTTGATGCTTACAACAAAGGTTTGGATTCTGATCCCGAAATCAAGGAAGCGTACGATCAGGAGATCGAGCGACAAGTTGTACGGAAACTGTTTGAGAGTGAAATCCGTGATAAGGTTGTCAGTGAAGCCGATATACGTGATTTTTATGACAATGATGTTGAAGAACTGCACGCCTCACATATCTTGATTAAAACCGAGAATCGCAGCGAAGAGGAAGCCAGGGCATTGGCTGATAAGGTCTACAATCTGGCAATCGCCCCAGGCGCAAAGTTTTCGAAACTCGCTAAAGAATACAGTGAAGATGAAACCTCCCAGGTTGAGGGTGGTGACTTGGACTGGTTCCGTTATGGACGAATGGTTGAACCCTTCCAGGATGCGGTTTTCGCCATGAAAACCGGCGAGATCAGCAAACCGGTTAAAACTGAATATGGCTGGCATGTTATCAATCTCCACGAGAGACGTAAGGTTAAAGACCGTAAGCCATTCCCGGAAGCTAAGGAAGATATCAGGCAACAGCTCCTGCGTCAACGTGGTAAACAGGTTGAAGCCGCTGCAACTGATTTTATCGAAAGAGAAAAAACGAACAGAGGCCTTGTATATAACAAGGAAAATCTGGCATCGGTGAAAAGTAAGATTGAAACAAATGAACGCCATCCTGGAATTTTCGCACTGTTAACCCAGGAAGAACAAGAAATGGAAATTGCCTCTTTTGACGATGGTCAAAAGAAGGTTCTCATGTCCGATATAAAAGATAACCTGAACAAGGTTGGTCAAAGTGGGATGGAAATAGACTGGGTTGAAGATATTGGACCCAAGTTGATCGATCAATTTATCATGATTGAATATCTTCTGCCCGATGCAGCAAAAAAGCTCGGCTATTATGAAGATGCCAAAGTTTTGGAGAAAGCAAAAACGACTCGCGATCGAAAAGTGCTCTATGAAGCAAAGCAGCAAATGGTCTTGCAGAAATCTGAACCTACGAATGAGCAGGTTAAAGAATACTACAATGCTCACTCTGAAGAGTTTATGACTGAAGTCCAAGTGACATTGATAGAAATCCTCGTAGGCGAAAACGATAAAGAGCTCGCCAAAGAGCTGGTTGAGCGTGCTAAAACTGGCGAAAATATGCGTGACATGGCACTTAAATATTCCATACGCGAAGATGTAAAAGAGACAAAGGGTGTTCTAGGTCCGATCAAAAAGACGCAGTATGGTGTGATTGGCAAAGAAGCTGTCAAAACAGCTGTTGGAGAAGTTCGTGGTCCTATTATTCATGGGAAAAACTGGAGTGTATTCAAAGTCATTTCCAAAGAGGAACCACAAGTGGAAGACTTCGAAAAGGTAAAAGCTAAGGTGGAAACTGCTGTTCGCAGGCAACTTCGCAATGAGAGCGAAGAAAATTGGGTGAAGAGTCTAAAGTCTTCCATCCCCTACAAAGTGAACACGAAACCACTGGCAAATTTAACCTTTGAAGCTCCAGAAAACTGAGCACTATAGATAGAGAATTAGATAGAGGCGCCGTCGGTTCAGCCGGTGGCGTTTTGTCTTTACATGAGAAACATGCTATTATTGAAAAATCAAGCAGAGTTCAGCAAGCACCACCGTACGGGAAAACAATAATTCGCTCAATCTATACTACATATTCAGGTTTGCTTCTGGTCTGGATACTCATATCCATCATCGGTTGTGAGGGACGTGGAAAGTCAGATAAAATTGAACTTGCCAGGGTGGGCAAAGAAGTTCTTTATCGCTCTGATCTCACAGAGAAGTTGAACGGAATGGGCTTGGACTCAGAGAGCGAAGAAATCCGTAACCAGTATTTGAATATGTGGGTAGATCGTCATCTCATGCTATATGAGGCGGAAAAGCGTGGCTTTGATGAACATCCTGAAATCGAAAAACGTATTCAGATGTTACGTGAAGAGATGATGATCAACATGATGCTGGATGCGGAGCTGGATACACCTGAGCCCTCGGATGAAGATATCATCACTTACTGGCAGGAGCATCCCGCTGAATTTACACGCAGTGAAGACCAGGTGCGTATTATCGTTGCGAACTGTCCCAATCGCAATTATGGTTGGCAGGTGAGAAATGCCATGGATGAGGCACGTAAGGGAACAGAAATTATTAAGCTTCATACAGATATTACCATTGACACGACCGGTTGGGTGAATGTCAGCCGTCTCCCCCGCGGGATTGTGGATCGTATTTCCAAACTACGAGTAAATGATCCGACATTGCCATTTGAAATGGATAGTCATTGGATGGTCGTAAAATTGATCGCTCGTGCTGGGAATGGCGATCTTCGTGATATCGAAGAAGTTGAAGATGAGATTCGTGCACGGTTGGTAGCAGAGGAAAAAACTGAACGTCGTATTGATCTGATCACCGGTCTCCGCCGTGAGGCAAGACGAACTGGTACTGTCCAAATCAGCCTGCAAAACGAATATTCTGCACAAATTGACAATAGTCGTCCGGTAGTTTCGGACACGACGAATATGGAGCCCTAAGTTGCGAAAATCAGGATGGATACTACTATGCCTGCTACTGGTGAGTGTTTCAATTGCTCAAGAAGGCGAAATCGTTGATCGTGTAATAGCGGTCGTGGACGATGAGATCATCCTCGAGTCAGAGGTCTTGCAGATCGTTCGAGATATTGTTCTTGGCAACCAGGGACAATACCAGAATGAAAGCCAGGTTCAGGCATTACGTGAGGAAGTATTGAATGAATTGATAAACCAGAAAATTCTGTTATCAATCGCATCCCAAGACACCATGATTGTTGTTGAGGAACGTGAGGTGGATCGTACCCTTGACCAACGTGTCGATCAGATGGTTCGTCAAGTAGGTAGTATCGAACAACTGGAAAGCTATTTTGGGAAGCCGATACGTCAAATCCGTCGCGAATTCCGTAAGCAGGTACATGATAATCTCATGGTAGAGAAAATTCGTGCGAAAAAGCTGGCAGGTGTTTCTGTCAGCAAGCCTGAAGTCGAAAAGTTTTACGATAAGAACCTGGATGACCTGCCAAAAATTCCAGAACGTGTGCGAATTTCACATATTTTGATACCAGTGGAACCTACAGAAACTGCTCAAGAGAGGGCAAAAGCCAAAGCGGATAGTCTTTTTCAGGAACTATTGCAGGGAAAAGAACTGGAAAGTCTTGCTATTGAATATTCTGATGACCGTGCAAGCGGTGCAAAGGGAGGTTTGCTGGGTACTACAGAACGTGGCGAACTGCTCCCGGAATATGAAGAGGTTGCTTTTGCGCTAGAAGAAGGGGAAACCTCGTCCCCGATTCTTTCCCGGTTCGGATATCATATTATTCGCCTGAACTGGCGTCGTGGAGAGAAAATTAACACAAACCATATTTTAATCAGCTTAAATCCCAGTTCGACAGATGAGCAACGCGCAGTAGAACAAATTCGTGATCTGCGAGAGCGAATTCTTGATGGAGAAACGTTTGCTGAGGTCGCAAAAGAGAATTCTCATGATGACGAAACCGCGCCCAAAGGTGGAGATCTTGGATGGTTTGATCTGCCCACCATGCCTAAAGAGTTCAAAATCGTAGTAAAAGATTTGAAAGTTGGGGATGTGAGTGAACCGTTTAAAACCAGTCTCGGCATCCACATCATTAAACTAACCGACCACGCAACTAGTCGTACGACAGATTTATATAAAGATTGGGAACGAATCAGTCGTATGGCTGCCAACCAGAAGCAGGAACGTATTTATAAGGAATGGGTTGCAGATTTGAGGAACGAAGTGTTTGTGGAGATTTTCGCTCAACGTTGATTATGTTGAGGACGAAGCTTCATTGGTTGTCCGAGAACGATAAATTCTGGAATATTCTAAATATAACGTATTTTGAATTAATTCTAATCGTCTGAAGAACAATTTAAACTTAATAATAATAAAGAGCTTTTGATGCTAGTTTTGGTTTCTTATGTTATCCACAATTTCAGGATATCCTTCATTTTCTGGTGAAACATGTGTTTCCAAAATCCACTTGTTCTTCCCACGCAGAACTGACCCTCCTCCGTTTTAATGGACACATCTAAACGTTTGTATTATTTCCTTCAACCTGAATACTTGCTTCGGAGGAGAAGATGGGAGTAATTTGGGTCAGATATTTTAATATGGGTGGAACATTAAGAATTAACGTTCCCTATTCTCAAGGTATCGAATGGCTTTTCCTGACAAGGCAAGTGTTTTACCTCCTTTTACATACAATGGTGCTGATCCCTGTACTGGATTTGGGACTATTGAGGCTGAAACATAATCAGTTTCTTCACTCACTATGATTAGAGCGTGCGCCCCAACCTGCGCTGCTTTCTTTTGCATCTTTTCAATTGCCTCAGATTTTGTGTTGTACTGAGTGGCTGTACCTTCAATTAACGCAATTACTACATATTCAAGATTCGGTTCATCAAGAAGCAGCTCTACATGTTCAGTAGGTGGATATTCAATGCTGGGATTTAATAGGATTGCATCTGCTGACGCGCATCCATCAAATAATAAAATCTGTGTAGCTGCAAAGGATGCTAAAAGTATTAGACGCGCGTGTTTCATGATATTCACCCACTCTTGTCTTGAACCATTATTTAGAGTTTAAGTCTTTCATATACACTTTCAACGACATATTGATTGTCACCAACGTATAACATTATGGCGGAACTATTACTAACTTGCAAAACAGCGTCTTCAAAGTACACATATTCGTAACATCCAGAGGTTGCAATAAAAATGTCAGCCTCCAATATACTATACCAGTCATCATCTTCATGACTAAGAGTGATAGAGTAGGTTCCTGGATCTAGATTCAAGTGAGCGTACACTCCTTCTACATCACATTTGCCACCCGACTCCAGAAATACTATAGAACCAGTATATCCATTCATCGTCAATAGTGCATCTTCTAAGTAAACATACTCATAACAGTACTTTGTGTGTATTAAGATGTCTTTCCCGATAACTCTATACGTATTTGAGCTTTTTCTAGACACTGATACACGATATTCCTCGCAGAACGAAAATGTAGCAAATAAGAATAAAAATGACAGAATCAATATATACTGTAACTTACGCCTCATTGATATAAAGCCTTATTCAAAAAAATCAGGGACAACTATTCCAACATTTATAATAATCAATCTCTTACTGTTTTCTCGACAACAATCTACACTCGCGGTCAGGTTCTATGAATCCGGCTAAACTCATCTCCGATTTCATTCTGTCCACGCAATTTCGAGTCGGTTTCGTCCATTTCGTTTCGCTTCGTAAAGCTTATCATCAGTCAATTTCAGCATACTGGTGCTATCATTAACAGCACTTTTGGGATAATGCACTGCACCAAGTGAAATGGTTACCTGCCTGAGTGGTTCTTCCAGGTTTTTTACATCCTCGCTGAAGTTGTGAGTAGCGATAATCGTTCGTACACGTTCGCCGACATGCTTTAAGCCTTCAGGTGTGGTCTCCGGCATGAGAATCACAAACTCTTCACCACCATAGCGTGCGGCAATATCAACGCGTCGAATCGTATTGAGTACCAGTTTTCCAATCGTGCGAAGCACAGCATCACCAACCAGATGACCGTAATCGTCATTCACTTTCTTGAAGTGGTCAATGTCAAATAAGAGGCAACCCAATTGACTGCGGTAACGCTTTGTTCGTTCAAATTCACCATTATAAACCTCTTCGAAATACTGACGATTATATAGACCAGTTAAACGATCTGTAATAGCTCTTCCCCAGAGTTCCTTGTTTTCTTTTTCCAGGGATTCACGGGTTTTCAGGAGGTGGTGATAATTAAGTGCACGTTCAATTCGGTACTTAAATTCGTCGAGTACTAACGGCAGGTAAATACAATCATCGGCTCCCAGGGCAAACGTTTCTACACCAACAGACCCTGTATATTTTGCTTTTAATACAATTGGAATATCAATAAAACGTTCGCGAATTGTTTTCAGCAGGTCTAATCCCTTAAAATCAGTCAGTGTTTCATCGAGGATAATCAAGTGGAAGGGAAATTTTTCGATCAGTTCGAGTGCATTTTTTCCTGTTCCTGATTCAATGACCTCATATCGATCCGTAACTTCTAAATACTGCTTAATGGGTAGACGGTTTTCCGTATCAGAATCAACCAGTAAGATTCGATATCGATCTGGTTCACTAAGAATGCTTTTCTGTGGACCGATTTTCATTACTTGATAACCTCCTGTGACAACCGTCTTCGTGCACTGGCAACATGGTGTGCCTGACGAGTAGGTTCGGGCAGACGAAAACGTGTAACTGTTCTTAGTACCCAGTCTATGGCTGATTGGTGGCCGATAAGATGCCCCGGTGACACCCAGACTGGTTTTACATTGTCTCTGGTTCTAATTACAGATCCTATTTGTACATCCTTTTCATACAGTATTGAAACACTACCCTTCTTTAATTGCGGCTCTTCCGAACTGCCAATCAATCTGCTCTTGGCGCATCCGATGGTCGGTATGTCAAGCTCTACACCCAAATGGCTGGCGAGTCCTATACGTCTTGGGTGCGCAATCCCCTGACCATCCACAATAATCAAATCAGGTGCTATTGCAAGTTTGCTTAAAGCTTTTAGAAGAACAGGTACCTCACGGAACGACAGGTAGCCGGGTATGTAAGGAAACTCTACAGGCATCAGCTCAGACACAAAAGAATGCATGGTAAGTGACGGATAGTGAAAAACTACCGCTGCACCAATCATATCACGTTTGTCAATTGACAGCGAAGCATCAACTCCAACGATCCAGGTTACGTCATTCTTTGCAAGCTCCCCATACGCAATCACCTTCCTGGCTAATGCCAGTTGAATGGTTTTGGCTGCAGAGTTAGAAAGTTTACTCATTTAAACGTATCAGTCTGACTAAAAAAATCAGATAATTCTGGAGTATTGCGCATACAGTAAATTTCTAACATAAATAATATCAAGATCTTCTTGGATGTCAGCTACCATCACGTTGGCATGAGTCGGTCTTGGGCCGTATTCTGGGACAGTCTGGTATGAGTCCTATCCAGCTTCAATGATATTCTGGATTTTCTCGATATTAAATGGTTTAGGGATGACTCCCGCAGCACCAGCTTCCACAAGTTCGTCTGTTATTTCACCACTGCCATATCCACTTACGATGTATATTTTCAACTCTGGCGCAATTTTTATCATCTCATGAAACGTGTCTCGTCCATCACAGTCGGGCATATATAGGTCAAGCATGACGACATTATATTTTTCGGGATCCTCACGAATCATTTCAAGAGCTTTTATGCCACTTGGAACCAGGTCAGCGTCAATTTCGAGAAACTCGAACATATCAGTAAGCATGTCTAGAATCGCCTGCTCATCATCAACAACTAAAAGTCGTTTATTTGCCATATTGTCCAGATTCCTTCCTGACACAATTTTATCTACCAAACGAGAAAAGTTCTGCTTTCAATAAACCTGATTAAGTTAAATTGCTTTTATCACTTGGTCAACCATTCTAATTCGATATCCGACAAAAGAACTGTCGCGTATTTCCTGTGATGTAGTTATCCCAGGCGGACATGATTGGCTAATGTACCAATATAATCGTTGAATACTTCCACTCTGTCACCCTCAGCAAGTGTTCCAACTCCGGATGGGGTTCCAGTGGCAACGATAGAACCAGCATGTAAGCCAGTGGTATTCGCTATTGATGCGATAAGTTGCGCAGGACTCCATAACCACTCACCGACCGTTCCCCGTTGTCTGGTTTCGCCATTCACGCGTGTCTCAACACCCATCTCCAGAAGCTCGCTGTAAGAGTTCAACATATATATCCCCGGACCACATGGTGCAAAGGTAGGACGTCCCTTCGCTGCAACCCAGGGTTTCCCCGCAGCCTTCAGTTCACTCTGCTTCCCACGATCGGTAACATCATTTAACAGGGTTACACCAAAGATAGCGGCTTCAGCCTCCTCAAGAGATATCTCGCCGATAATATCTTTTCCGATAATCAATGCCAATTCACCCTCATACTCAACACGCAAGCAATCTTTATGGAGTATAATTTCACCCCCATCCCGTAAAAGGCATGTACGCGGCTTCATAAAGAGAACAGGTTCAGTTGGCACAGGATTATTCAGTTCTTTTGCGTGTGCAGCATAGTTTCTGCCAACGCAGATAATGTCGCCGTTCCTCAGAGGTACATCGTAAGAGTCAGCTTCGATTGTTTCAAGTGAATTAATCTCGCTGACTAGCTGCTCCCGAAACACGCTGGGATCATGAAAACGAAAAATATCATCAAGTGTGCCATCCGTCCTACTATCACATGGCTGTTTCAATAAATCACTGATGTCTTGCAGAGTACCATCGCCCATATCAACAGCCGGCAAGCTGGCTTTATTCCCTGATTTTACCATAACCAATCGCATCGAAAAACTCGCTATTTGAGATTTATTCCGTAGTGAAGTGTTGGAGCTGAATGGAAACCTTCAACACGCCACACTTGCATTTTCAATTTCTGCCTGCCTCTATTCCAAACGGGTATTTCTATTTCCACAACATCATCAAATCTGCTGAAGAGATATTTTTGTTGATCTTCTTCGGTAAGTCCATATCGTTCCTGCGTGATAAACCAGCCAGATTTTCCAAGATAATTTTGTGCCGGTGCCCACCAGGCGAACATGTGCGGATTCTCGTTGAGGAGGACAACATTATGTCTCTTTTTATCAGCCCACGCAAGCTCGCCACCTGTAAACCAACGGTGAGTAAATAAAATGTCGGACTTGACCAGCACCCCCTCTTCCTCGAGAAATTCGATGGTTTGTTCCCAACCGTAAAAATCAAGTGTGGGATCAGCTTTCTCCTGCAACGCAATGAATCCGGTGTGGGACTGTATAATTACGAGTAGTAGAAGCGAAAGATTGATTACAATTCCAATATACAACCATCGTTTTGCACGGGCTGTTATCCCGCTCACACCCAGGAGGCGGTGTTGGCTTTTTACGGGTAAATCCTCAGGGATCATCCAACCGGCGGTCAAAACAAAGGCGGTTAAATATCCGGGCATTGTCCAGTGCGGTAGCACTCCTCGGGTAAGACCAATCAAGGTAAACGCTGCTATTGGAAGTATGAAAAAGGGAAGCAGCCAGCCATCGCTTCTTTGCTTGTGATTTTTCAGCGCGCCAATCCACAATAGTACGCCCAGCCAGGGGGTCAAATAGCCCAATTGCCCACCAACTGCCTGCCCAATCAGATCAAATCGCAGCTTGAACTCTCCAGAGGCACTCTTTCCAAATTGCTCAGCAAAGGATATCCAGTTGTTCTCAGCATTCCAAAGGATACATGGTAGAAACACCAGAATTGCTACCAAAAAAGCAAGATAAAGCCGCCAATTCCAGAGAAACTCGCGAAATCTTCTATCGTAAAAACAAGCGATACCGAACGCACCAAATAAAAGCACTGCATGATATTTTGCCAGCAATCCCAACCCCAGTAGAGCTCCTAATGCGACAAAACCGCTTGTCTCTGGAATCTGTTTTTCTCTGAGCAGATAGACTACAACCAATGTCCATATCCAGGCGACTGTCAGCGCATTATCTGGTAGAACAAATGCTCCAGCGCCAGCAACGAAATAAGGTGAGATATGGGGAAGCAGGAGCGCAAGACGTGCTGCCTGACGGTTGTAAATTAGTGCTGTAAGGGTGTACACTCCTGCCAATGTAAGTGAAAAAAGCAGGATAGGACCAATTCGTAATGTCCAGGCTGCCTGACTGCCAGTTAGCCAATGTCCAAGTCCAGCCGCGAATGCAACAAGTGGTGGATGATCAAAATAGCCGCCTGAGAGGTTGAGGCTATAAAGGTGGTAGTATGCTTCATCGAAACCTGGGCCGATAGAAAACGTTAGCAACCAACGTACCAGAGTTGATAGTAACAGAACTACAAGGGAAGGTCGATCCTGCCAGATCATTTTCCCGTTATCCTGGAGTGAAGTCGTCATGCCGAAAAATAGATTGAAGAGCTTCGTAGTGCAACCACCTCCGATGACAAAGGTGCTACTTGCGGATGACAATGATTTTTATGCCAAACACCTTACGTGCCACCTTGAAGCAATGGGAGCTGAGGTTATACGAGCCTGGGATGCGAAAGAGGCAATCGGTTTACTTGAGAACAATATGTACGATTTCGATGGGATCATTACCGACATCTCCATGGAAACAAATGTCTCTGGATTGAAAGTGCTCCGAAAAGCAAAAAAGCAAAAATTTGAAGGTGTGCTGGCAGTCGCGACAACCGGCATCAACACACCCCTCACATTCACCTTGAACAGGTATATCCTCGGCATGCTTTATGGGGCAGACTATCTCATTCCAAAGTTGCCGATTCAGCAACAGCACAAAATCCTCTGGCTGGAACCATAAAAAAAGGCTGCCAAAAGGCAGCCATATATAGCATCAATATAGTGTTATTAAGTTTTACTCTATCTAACGTATAGCACTTTCGCTGTCTGAGTACCCAGCGCACTATTCAAGCGTAAGAGGTACATCCCACTCGCAACACCCTGTGGTGTCCAGTTGATCACGTGGTGACCAGCACCCATTCCATTGTATTGCTGTGAATTTACCAGACGTCCATCGAGCGAATACCACTGTGCACTCACATCAGAGGTACGTGGCAGCCCAAAATTAATTTCAACAGTCGGGTTGAACGGGTTCGGGTATACCTGAGTGATAGAAAATTCCTGCGGGATTGCGGAATTCTCACCCTCCTGAACAGCGGTGTTCCAAACTCGGAAAACACCTTCACACCAGATCGTCTCAGGTGGATGTATGTAATCGGTAATGATAGCATAGATGTAATAATCCGCATCTGCCGCCTCACCCACATCCCAATAGACACGTTCTTGTGTGCCGTTCCGAATATCCATATTTTCCGCCCCCGGAATCAAAATATCCGATTCATCACCATATACAGTGGAATAATAGAGGCTTGTGTGAGAAACAGCATAGTCCGGATAATCGATTGCGGTGTAAACTATCTCTGCCTGGGGAAGTCCTACAGCTTCGCCTACCTCAATCGTATCACCTGCAGCAGGCTGAATAAAGGTGAGCTCGGGTGGACTTTGTGGCTGACCAACCGGCCAGAAAGTTTCATACACATTGTCATCTTCAACACCCTCATCCTGCTCATCATTGATGTCCATCGTAAAACGGATATCAATACGTCCAGTGTCCTGAGGAACATAAGGATAGCCAAGCACAACAATATGGAAATCTCCATAACGTGAGTTTGACCATAAGCCACGTACAGAATCAATTGCTACCTCATCAATTTCGAGGACATGCGAAACAGAATCAGAGGCTGGAATTGTGTTTGGACCAACAAAGCTATAACGCAGTTTGAAGCCGATTGTATCTCCAAATGCAACTGTTGGATTTTCCTCAAACTCACCATCATCACCCATCTCAACAATCGAAACCGAAGCATTTGTTAAATTATATTCTCCATCGTCATAACCCATGCTCAAATTGTCCACAAATGCACCAAGTCCACGATTGTTATCGCCATCATCTTCAAAGAGCAGGGAAACAAAAACATTATCTTCACCAAGGTAGCTTACGGTGTCACCGCCGGGTTCGACAGCATAAGCAAAGTCAAAGAAGATATCTTCCCATTGACGTTGAGCGGTAAAATCACGATTGAATTCAAATAGGTGATCCCAGGAACCCAAGTTATTCATAGCCCCAAATGGAGTACCACCGGTATTAATAAGGAAGTGGAAATCATCACCATTGCCTTGAGCGTCACTTTCCATGGTAGCCCAAAGCTTCATGGAACCTTCCCCTTCAACAGCGTCACTCAAATCAAAACTTCCCCACCTTGCCCATGAACCTTCATTGGGTGAAACACGATAATTGTCGGTACCAGGGATTAAATCATTAGGCAACCCTGAACACCACGCTGAACGGTAGACTCCAGGAGGTCCTGGATAATAGACCGCGCTATCCTCTACGCCCCAGGTGTGACGGTTTGGTGCCTGTGGCGGCCAAGGACGCAATGTCCAAGTATCCCAAGGCCATGTGTCCTGATCATGTTCAAACGTCTCATAAAGCACGGTGTGCCAAATAGCCGTGGACTGCTTGGGAAGCACCAAAGTTAAAAAAGCACCTGCCATGAGGATTGCACACAAAACTAAGAAACTCTTTCGCATCATGGGTTTTTCTCCTTCCCCAAGTTAGCTTGTTGTCGTTCATCAATTCGTAGATGACGGGGGATGCGAAGTTGGAATTGATCAGCGAACCGGTGGCACGGCTCTTCGCTCGCCTACTACCCAAACTTCATCGAATAAGATGCATCCTTCTAATATCACTCGAAGTTGCATCATTCGTTGTTACTTTTAATTGATAGAAATATACACCAGAGGGATGCTCATTCGCTAGCCAATTCACGCGAAAATTACCACCATCCACTCTCTGCTCACGCATTAAAATATCAGTCGACCTGCCTAAAATATCAAAAACTTCCAACGACACAAATGCCGGTCTATTCAGGTTGAAGTTAATAACCGTAGATCCATTAAATGGATCGGGATAGTTGCCTCCCAAATGGTACACTTCAGCAATTTCAGAATTTTCCAATACTTCAGGTACTCCGACAAAATCTGTCAGGTATTCAACCGCTCGATGCATTATCGTGAAACGATCGGCTTCATTGTTGATTGCTTCATAAGGGAATCCGAGCAGTAATGTTCTTTGTCCGAACTCACCTTCACTGAGAACTCCTGCGCGTCTGACAAGGCTGTAACGAAAACAGAATTCACCATCATCAATTGCTGTCAAAGAGGATGGTACCCCACGATTACCGGCACCATCTCCTCCCTGAATTGAAAAATTCAAGCCATCACCGATATCATTTCCTGTCAATCCCTCGACAGTGGTCGCATTGGGAGTTGCCTGGTGATACCCCGCCCCCATCAATCCAAGAACATCAGTATCACGTAATATCTCCGGCATCTCGCTTCCACTGGCGAATAAACTTCCACCAGAGCGAAGATAACTTGAAAGACCACTCAGAGAAACTTCAGGGATTTCATCCCCATCACCTGAAAACCACACAATCAGCCCAACATCCGCAGAATCGGCATCTTCAATGTGTAAGATATGTTCCGATGCGTTCCATGTGGCGAACCTGTAACGGAAAAACTGACGAGTCTCCTGGAGCGCGGCACGGTAATATTCGGAATACGCTCCACCGGGATCACTGTTTACCAGCAAAACATCGCCAGTGATTAATGTATAAAAATCAAATGATATTGTAACTTGCGGTCTGTTTACGGAAGTAATTGTGAAACCAAGGTTTCCATCAACTCCAACAGCCGAAAGTGGTTCTACATTTATAAGAATACTAAACTCTTCTTCTGAAAGCAAAGAAAACGTACTGTTCTGTGAAAATTCGCCCTCGGGAGTGATATAACTGAATAGCCACCCCTCTGGGAAATCTGGCGACACCTCAATAGAATACTCATCGTCAAGCTGACCCACATTCGCAAAATCGATTTTAAATATCGCATCCTGTGCCTGTTGCACAAGACGAGCAGCTTGTAGATTGACAGCTTCAAAGGAGTAGTCCGGTTCAAAGTTTTTTTCGGCAGCCTGCAAGACTTCATGACCGGAATCATTCTGGATAAACGCTACGATCTTCAAGTTGTCAGCATCATACTCAAAATCCCAGTAGAAATCATATTCAAATTCCTGCACTTCATTGGCAGCCATATCAATCTCTTCGCCTGCTGTTGAAGGCAGCATATCCCGGAATGTGTCATACCATACCTGCTGACCGTTCGGCGCAGCATAGTCTCGTTCACGTTCAAGCAGGACCACTCGCAGCTTGATGTTGCCATTTACTGGTTGATTGCCAGAAGTAAGTGTGATTTGAACCTGAATATCCTCACCATCCCCGCCTGTATAGTCGATTCCAATTGCAACCGGGCTTTGTAATGCCAGACGTGCATCGAGCGCACTCCCGAGCTGTTGCACATTTGCTGGATTATTGTCGATTACCCCGTCGATGTAAACATGGGGAATAGCATCAACACCGTAATATTCAATGCGGGAGTCGTTTTGTCGTCTGTTAAACTGATAAAATTGGTCCTGTTCCGCAGGCCACCAGGTGTGATAGTGGATGGTTGTGATTGAATTTGCACGTTCCTCATACAATTGACGAAATAGAGGTTCAGCGTCCGAACAGGCATCGTCATACACATTGGTAAAATTCTCTAAGAGTACATGCCTTTCAAATGCAACTGAGGGAGCTGCAAGGATGAAGATAAGAAGAGTGTGTAAAAGTAGACGATGCATCATAGAAAACACCTTCTCGCGCTAATAACAGGTTGAAGTCGTGCAAATGCAAAATAGAAAACACAATCCTTCAATATATCATTTTTGCGTGTAAGGAACAACGATAAATAAAGCAAGATTCAATAAGGTTTGCAGGTTGCTCCAGGGTTCAATGCGAGACAATGGTCATAGTGGGCTGATTAAACCTTTGCAAGTTTAAAGCGTCCGATTATTGGGAAAAGCAGCTTTTTGCAATTACGAGCATATACTCAATTATTGTGAGGGGAACTCTGAAAACTTGAAAATGATGCTGTTTTATTCCCTACATTGTTTAGTTGATCATTTGACCTGAAATTTGAGCCTGACATTGGGTTTATACAGAGTCAGTTTTCATAATATGTGGGATGATCGACTAAAATTTATTGGGCAGCTATTGCCGATCCCTTCTGCCTGATTTGAGTGAAGTCCCGAATAATGGGGGAGGTGCCATGTTTTCGCTATCATTACGACACCCAAAATATCGCTTGTGGAAGAATCGACCAGTATTCCTATTTGCCGGATTATTACTTCTTTCAGG
The DNA here is from genome assembly GCA_019912845.1 of bacterium. Lineage (GTDB taxonomy): Bacteria > Electryoneota > Electryoneia > Electryoneales > Electryoneaceae > JAIOHU01. The sequence goes on along the minus strand of JAIOHU010000149.1, from coordinate 90 downwards.
TCTTCTGTTTTCACCCATAATCGTTCAGGCGGCGACAACACCTGCAAGCACGTTTCGTTCGTCGGTGGATTCTTCGACACAAGACAAGGA
>JAIOHU010000148.1 GCA_019912845.1 bacterium | reverse complement strand
AACAGGCTGATTAATAAAACTGTAGTTTCGCCCCTACAGGGCTGACATGTGTTGTGTGGATTCCTTTTCCCCAGTTCCTCTTCGTTCCACTGGGGGCTACACAAATCCCACTACGCTATGGTGAACTTCGGGGAAAACGTTCAATTATGAATCAGCGATTGGCACTGGATTTATCCAGGGTTTAATAGAACGAACGCTGGAAGTATTCTGGATCCCGGCCTAACTTATCACCGGGATGACACAAGAATAGAACGATCGCAGGAGTTATTAGACTTGGGATAAATCCCAAGCCAAAAACCACTGCCATTCTGGAGAGTGGCGCAATCCTAAGGATTGCCTTCCTGTACATTCTCCAAACAAAAAAGCGCAGAACCCGAAGATCCTGCGCTGAAATTATACTCGCAATAAAACTTATTTATTTCATCAACATCATCTTTGCTGTTTTCACAAAACCAGTTTCACTGCTCATGCGGACAAAGTAGATACCACTGGAAAGCTGTGCACCATCAAATACAACCTGGTGATATCCGGCTGCAATACGATTATTTTGCAGGGTAGCAACTTCACGTCCCAGTAGATCGAACACAGTCAAATTCACTTGCGCCGCCTGTGGGACAGCAAAACGTATCTGTGTCTGGTTGTTGAAGGGGTTCGGGTATGGTGAATCGAGCGCAAACTCCTTCGGAAGAAGTGATGTTTCGCCACTGGCAACATCGCTGAAATCATTTTCAAGGATGATCGGAATATTCGTCTGCTCGGCTGCAGTGTTATGCAGGGCGCGGATGAAACCATGATAATCACCAGTGGGTACATAGCGTCCATCGAAAGTCAATACTACTTCCGCGCTGTCACCGGGTAGAACAGTATAGTTACGTGAACCAATTGTCGCCCAACTTACGTAGAAGCCAAGTTCCCACACAACAAGATAGTCGATGGAACCAGTATTGATAATGCTGATAGCCACGCTGTAGTCTTGATTGTAGCCATCAATAATAACCAGCCCGCGCATATCAATATAATCATCCGGGTAAGGAAGGTTGGCAACCTTACGTACCATATTCAACTCTGGATTTGCTTTGTAGAGTGAAGCAGTATTGTTGGTATCCTGAACTGCGAGATAGAGATAATAACCATCATCATCGCCAGCATAGTAGCTGATACCAGTCACGAGTTTGTTACTGATCGCATCAAAACGTGCTTTCTCTTCACCTGTATTCGGATCAATCGCTACCACATCTGTAAAGTCGTCAGCAACCCAAAGGGCATGCATATCAGGATCGTACCCAACTGCACGATGATTATCAAAGGGACCAGCGAGACGTCTCATCTCAAGTCCGGTACCTGGATCCATGGCGATAAGGTCTTCGCTATAGCTTCCCCAGAGGTAACGACCATCATACGCAAGGGCATGCATACCATCCGCATCAGCACCTTGTTCGGCTGATCCGGGCTGACCAAATATCCTCTCATATTCAAGGTCTTCGTCCATCACATAGACAACATTGGGGTTTGCAGTTCGGTTGGCACCACTCAAGAAGAACTTTTTCCCATTCCATGCCAGACCATTAATTTTATCATCACGTGTCGGTGCAGTCACATTCACATTCTCGTGAATCGTCAGAAATTCATCTGTTTCCACAACAGGGTAAACTTTCAGGTTTACATCATAGGATGCGCTTCCGATATTTCTAAGATAGAATGGCTGCTCAGAAACAGGATCAGCATCAAGAGTGCCCAGCAAAGAGTCCATGCTGGACTGGAAAATGCCAATCGGAAGAGCCAATTCGACATAGGTCGTTTCTGCTGAGTCAATCACCACATTTGCGAACTCGAAAATCGGGTATGGTGGATGGTTCACATACACGGTAAAGGTATCTGTAGGAAGTTCAAACAGGAAATTGCCCTCAGCATCGGAAGTGTCACGTCTCGCACTTTCACGAGTTCGGATTACAACATTGTCCAAAGGCATATCATCATTGGCATCCATGATAGTGCCACTCAGGAAGCCAGTTGCAGTGAATGCTGCATCAACTGCGGCAAATGCATCCACACGTCCCGCACCAAAAACATTGTCCTTCCCTTCATCTCCGAAATCTAGTGCAGTAGTCTGCAGGATTTCATCAACATCTTCGGGAAGCAGGTCTTCAGCTTTGGAGAGCATAAGTGCTACAACACCCGCGATATGAGGAGTTGCCATCGAGGTACCACTCATCTCGGTGTAGCCACCGCCATTCTGGGTTGAGGTAACATTGACACCGGGGCCGGAAACATCGGGACGGATCAGACCGACATGATCACCGGAAAGCCACCAGTCATCATACCCATCAATACCTTCCCAGGTTACAGGGCCACGGCTTGAAAAGTCCGCGATATCGTCTTGAATATCAGTCGCACCAACCGAAATCACACCACCACGTCCACCCTCTTCGATTTCATCGGGATTCGCCCAGGGTGAGGGTACATCTCCAGGTGTACGGCAACTGTTTGGTGGAATAGTGCCACCTTCATTGCCAGCGGCAACGACGTTAACAATTCCCGCTTCATTCAATACGACATATTGATCACGCCATTGTGTTCTGTCTGGGTTCCAGGCTGGCATATAGCCCAGCGACATGCTTGTAACATCAACACCGTGTTCAAGTCCAAAGTCCTGAGCTGCCCAGATTGTTGCCTGTGCTGCTTCATCAATAGCAATGCTAACTTTAAGAATCATGAGTGTAGCATTGTACGCTACGCCTGTAGTATCGCCACCAGTACCATCACCCAAAACTGAACCTGAGCAATGTGTACCATGGCCATGATCATCCATGGGATCATCATCGTTATTGTCAAAATCATAGCCGTGATTAGGGAATTCATCACCACCATCCCAGAGATGGTCTGCGAGGTCAGGGTGAGTATAATCTGCACCTGTATCAATCACACCTACCACGATACCTTCACCTGTCCAGCCATCCTGCCATACCAGTGGGGCATCAATGATATCAACACTCCAGACAACTTCATCAAGCTCGTCTGTACGAGCTGAAGGTCCTTTGGGCTCAGGGAAAACCGGATATGATCGATCATCGATCACTCTGGCAATATCGAAACGTTCGGCAACTTCGAGGATAATATGTGCCTGTGCACGAATCTGAACGCCATTGGCGATTTTGAGAGAACGGTAAAATTCGACTTCTCCCAGTCCCTGTTTTTCTTCCAGGTAGGTTAGCAACTCTTCTTGAGTTACTCTGGCGAGGTAGTCAACTTCTCTCCAGACTACTTTCTGCCTCTCTTTGCGTGACAACCCCTGAACCAGATTGTGCAGGTAATCTGCATCGGGACGTTCCGCCATTAAAACTGCCACCCTGATATATTCTTGTGGGTCGGCATTATCAATCATCTCTCGTACAGGTGTGGTGATATCCGCAAGACCTGCAAAAGATGCTGTCGTCAAAATCATCGTAAACATGAGCGCGAAGCCAAGCAACGTAAGCTTTTTCATCGTCTCTCCCTCACTGCAAAATGCGTACAGGCGCCAATTTTTCCGTGCGCCTCCCATTGAAATTTGTGGTAGCCTCCAACTATGTAATATGTGCAATCTTTTCAACAACTTCAAGAGTTTAGAGAGAGTGGAATGATATCTTTTCCTCTCTTTTCACCTCAGAATGTTCGCAAGCATACACCTGGGTGGAGGTCAGAAAATCCTGTCTCAGAGAGGAATAACACCTGTGGATTACTCGGATTCGTCCATCATAATTTTGGATCAGATTTTAGTCGTTCATTGTGTTGATTGTCTGTTTGTGGTATTACTACGTTTCTCGAAAGTATTGTCCGATCGCGCCATGCCAGCGTGGTATTAACTGGCATCCAGGAAGGTATTTATATTATTGATTCAGGACTGATTGGATGGCGTTAATCAGATCAACACGAACATATAGCCGTTTAGTATGATTCAATAATTCCAATAAACAGTAGAGTCTGGGGGGAGACAATTGTGGATCACTTTCTGAGCAGAATATCTTTCATTAAATTACTTCTTACATTCACAATAATTGTACTTCTTACGAACACGAGAGGTGCAATTTCTCAAGAGTACACGGGGGAGGAAAAAATAGTGCAAACCTCAGATACGCTACAACAGCCAAATCCGAAATTAAATGTCAAACGTAATATCTTCCAACGTTTCGCTGGAAAACCAGCCACTAAACTACCAAAATCAAACGATTGCTGGAGTTTCAAAGGAAACAAGTTGACAATTGATCTGGCGAAATTTCCAGATTTAAGCATAAAAGGTACCGCGCTTCGTTGTGAAGGTGAAGACCTGACTGATCCAGTGCTCGTGATTCACGGTGATGATGGCAAATTTCACGCCTTCCGTAATAAATGCACTCATGGTGAGCGACGGATGGATCCTGTTCCGGGCGGATTCACTGTGCAATGCTGCAGCGTTGGTAAAAGCACATTCGATTATGACGGACATGTTCTGAAGGGTTCGGCAGATAAACCAATCATTGTTTATCCGGTCGAACTTATGGACGACAACAAACTGATCATTTCGATCACTGAATAATCAGAGCTTCGCACCACAATACTTACAGTATGTTGCATCCTTGGCGTGCCCTTCGAGGCTGCACTCCCTGCAAGCCTGTGTGCTCTGTTTATCAATAAATTTATAAACTTGCGCAACCTCTGCAGTTACTATGCCTGTTGGCACTGCTATGATAGAGTAGCCCATTATCATGACCACGGTCGCAAGAAATTTCCCGAGAATGGTCACTGGTGCGATATCACCATACCCGACCGTAGTCAGCGTGACAACTGCCCAATAAATACCTGCAGGAATTGATGTGAAACCATTTTCAGAACCTTCGATCATATACATCAACGATCCAATAATGGTAACAAGCGTAACAACAGCAAAGAGGAATACAGTTATCTTTCTGCGACTGCCACGAAGTGCCTGTAAGATCACCTCACCCTCTCTAAGGTAGAGTACCAGTCGTAAAACTCTGAAGACACGAAGAATACGAAGTATTCGAATTACCAGTAAGTACTGTCCCCCTGGGAATAGCAGACTCAGGTAAGTCGGGAGGATGGCGATTAAATCTACTAAACCATAAAAACTTATAATATAACGGTGTGGTTTTCTTATGGTAACGATACGCAGCAGATACTCTATACTGAAAAGTATAGTGAAACCCCATTCGAGCAGACGTAACTCATGACCAACTTGCTGACGTACGGTCTCAACACTCTCAAGCATTACGACCGCAATGCTCATCAGAATACTAACAATAAGCATTACATCGAATGCTTTACCACCTGGAGTGTCCGCCTCGAAAATAATTTCGTGTAGACGATACCGCCAGTCATGCTTTTGAGTTGGGGATGCCATGAAATCCATATTTTTTATTAAAGAAAACGCAGGACAATCCTGTCCTGCGCAAGATACAGAAACATCAATCAAATCTCTATTGCAAACGTACGATTTTTTCAGTTGCTACCACACCCTCAAATTCAGCACGTACAAAGTATAATCCAGAACTCCAACTCTCGGCATTCAGTTGCAGGGTTGTAAATCCAGCACTGGTACGTTCACTCTGGTTTGTTACCATTCTTCCAAGAACATCATAGACCGACAGATTGTATACACCAGCACGAGGTAACGCCAAGCTGACTGTTGTAGCAGGGTTGAATGGGTTGGGATGAATTGAATTAATCGCAAATTGTTTCGGTAATTGAACTTTCACATTCTCATCAACAGGTACAGCATCCAGTCGCCAGGTAAGTTTTGTACTGCCTGTGTGTTGATCATCAATCATCACCCAGATTGAATCGCCTGGTTGATGCCCTACTGTAATTGTCACTTCTGCTGTCTCATCACGTGAAATTAAGGTTTCCCTGTCATACCAGCTATAAAGCAGCATATGGTTTTCTGCATCTGAGGCGACGACTGAGAACTCTATTGTTTCACCAATAAAAGTACCAAGCGTAAGGTTTTCCGGGAGGAATGAATCGATTACAGGTGGATTATTCTGATTGAAAAAGATTGCACCAATATCCCTGACGGTTCCATCCGGATCTTCCAGGATTGGACTGCCAGCATCAATACAGGGGGATTCAGGTTCGAGAGAAAAATCTCCGGTCGCTGGTTGAACCAACATGGGGTTTTCAAAGATATCACCTGTTCCGGTAGTGGCACCACCGCCATGGGGACCGTTCTGATTTGCAAAAAAGCTGCAATATTGTGAAGACATTTCCAGTCCACCACTGGTAAACATCCCAGTCGAGCCACACCCGCTGAAGATGTTTCCCTCGACTGTTGCTGTCAGATTTGCTCCAGAAAGCAATATCCCATCACTGCCAGCAGCATAGACGGTATTGTAG
>JAIOHU010000147.1 GCA_019912845.1 bacterium | reverse complement strand
CTCTTAAAATAAATTCACTTACAGACCATATAGCAGTTTATTCAAAGATAATAAAATTCTCTAAACCTTTCATTAATTTCAAAGTATTTAATATGCCTTCTGTATTTTGGGGAAATCCTTGAATTTGGATATAATCATCCTTGAATTGAATATTATATGCATTTCGTACAAGTTCACCTGAACCACATGATGGTGGTTTATCCCATTCTTGAAGCATATCACAAATTTTCAGTAAACATGAGAGAGCATCTCTCTCTGCGTCCATTTTAAAGTCCTTGCCAAGGCAGGATGCAGCTATTGAAGAACTACTTTTTTCAATATTGTGGAGAGCAATTGCTTTAGCAACTTGGAGCAATGTGGTTTTCAGTAAGGTCTTATGAATACAGGTAGCATTTCCGTTTGAAACTAGGATAGGATCATTTCGTTTATGTTTGTCGAAATGTTGACACACAAGCCGAAGGAATAAAACAGCAGATAACAAACCGTGTTCAAAATACCTGTCCTCGTAGTGACATTCCTTAAATTTCTCAACGTATTTAACCAAATCCAGTCTTTTGATTTTTGCATTGATTAAGCGTAATAGGTTCTTATTCCTGTATTTATAAAGATCCTCGACATTATCTATTTCGTCGTCTGTAATAAGGTTATTGACTTTTAGTTCGTTTATACCTTCTTGAGGATTCAGCCCTGCTTCCAAAGTTACAATGTACCCTAAATCATGACATAGTGAAGCTAAACGCCATCTGAAAAGAAATTCACCTTTTAAACTTCCTGAAGATAAAAAGTATGCATTTTCATCATAACTGCACTCAGGGATGCCTTTAATAGTTCTCAAAATTTCAATATTAATATTTCGCTGGATCTCGAAACATTTTTCGTAAAGTAACAAGCCAAGCAGGAAGACATTTGGTAGATGCAAATAATGAAGCTTTTGATTGGTAATCTTTAGCCTGAGTTCAATTATTCGGATCAAATAGTTGGCAGGTCCGAATATTGCTTCTTTTCCATGTGATGTTAAAATATTTTTGATCAGATTGTTTACAGATTCTACAGTATTACTCTCATTGTCAGCATTCAAGATGCATTGTAAATACCCTGTAAATTTGTTGGTTTCGTTTGAGGGAAAATCATCTTCAAAAGCATACCGGTGGGGATTGGTTGCAATCTCCCTCAGATAGAATTGTTTAATGTCTTCCATAAAAATTATCGATATTTAGCGAAACTGCGAGTCTAATTTGGTAATATCCTTCAAAAGTGCTGATCTCTGGTATCATTTTTGACTCAAATCCTAATGGAGAAGAAATTGCATCAAAAACATTCAGAGCATACATACCTGCAGCGAGTCCATAGCAAACCAAGCTGATCTGGTGATACTTTGTTGCTTCATCATTATAGTAGTTTCGTCTGTACTGCGTAACAGACTTATTCGATCTTTCGTTCATTTCATTGGAATGCTTAGCTGTTAAGACACCTCCAAGAAGTAGTCCAGAAGTTCCGGATAAAGCCACCCATCCTTTAATAGAGTTTCCCTTGTAAAACTGCCCCCATCCAGGAACTACTGCCGATCGCCAAACACTTTCAGAGGGATGAAATGTTCTCACGATCACTTTGATGTGTGCTCGATACTCGGTTTTATATTTATCAGTAAACTCAACTGAGGTAACCTTATATTTTAATCCCTTAGCTTGACGGATTAAAATCATCCTATTCTCTTGGTCAAGGTTCGATCTAACAACACTCTCAGCTTCGATACTAACACCATAAATTTCATCAATGCCATTCCTCAGTGCAGCGGCAATTGCATCATCTCTTGTCCTACCGACACCATCAAAATAGTATTCTCTATCGCCACAATATCCCAGTTTTATTGAGACAATTAGAAGGAAGATAATAATCGAAGTATAGTATTTAATCTTCATTCGAATCTATTAGTTTGAATATCGTAGAATGGAACTTCCCGCGATCGCCCAACCATTATCAGAAGTGTTCATAACAATTTTAGTAACGCTTTCTGAGACAGGTGATTGAATTCTTGTCCATGTGCTCCCATTCCAATGAAATAGCTGATAGCGAGTTCCATCCTCTGGCTCGTGTCCATAACTAAGTACAACGTGGCACCAAACATCAGTTGCTGATAACCCGCACACTGACGTAATTACATCTGAATTTGAAAAATCAGGTATTGGTGGGGATAATGGCAACCAATCATCATTGATAAGCACAAATAACGAATCCCTACCATTCATCGAATTTTGTGCTAGCATGGTACTGAATCCATTGTAATTTTTATTGATTAATAACTTATCATTTCCATTCTCATTATCATTTTCTGTATAATCTCCCACAAAGTACCAGCCAACACCGTTATAACTCCACAACTCTCCCGTAACATCAGTTAACCAACCTTTATCTTCACTAGAGAAAATAATTGAAGCAATACCATCGCAATCAATATCAGTGCTATTCCATCTATCTCCATTGTAATAATAAACTATGCCGCTGGCACCCCAGTAAACTCTAGAAGTATTTACAACACAAATTGGTGCTAGCCCCATCCCTAAGTTCGGAACTCGAATTAGATCCTGTGCATTCTGCCATTGAAATCCGTTATATCTAAGAATATTAACATCATCACCGTATGGATCATAGACACTTGCCCATATATCGTTTAAACTCGTGATACCGATTTGTGTCACGCTTCCACCGCTAAATAATCCTTCAGGAATATTTAATGAAGACCATGTATCTCCTTCATATTCAGCTAAATAAAAACCTGAACCTCCTGCAGTTAAAATATGTGATTCACTTAATACAATTATAT
>JAIOHU010000146.1 GCA_019912845.1 bacterium | reverse complement strand
CGTTAGTGTTACATTAAAGTTTATTGATAAATAATGTGCAAGGCGACGTTGTTCAGGCGTCGTATGAACGGATGATTCAGGAGGCCATCCATGATGCGTAGATATGGGCTGCTTGCCGGTGTACTGATTGGCATGTTGGTTCTCGCTAGTTTGTCTTTCGGTAATGATGTATCGATTTTCAGCCGAAGTGACAAAAACTTGGAACACAAGTACGGTATTCAGATTTCCGGCGGCGCAGACACTTACTTGCTTGATGATGTTAACGATTACCGTATTCTTGGTACTCGACACACCGAAGTTGGAAACACTGAAGATGCAGTATTTGGCATTAACTATGGTTTAGCGATAATATATCGCTCACATGAAAATTTCCGCTATTCAATCGGATATTCTGTTTTGTCCGGTGATCGCGTCTTCTCTGAATGGCCAAGCCAGGCGAATCCGGAAGATGTCGTTCAATATGAACAAGTTGCGTCTGCAACAGAGTTCTATATTATGGGTAGCTACATGTGGAATGTTAGCGATTTGATAAGCATCACCCTCGGCGGTGGTCCTACTATCGTTAATGGAAAATTGGATCGTGCCTATTCACAGAGCACAAGTTCAGAACAGAATTTCCGCGGTGCAAAAGGTCGTACCTTGGGTGTCCGTCTCGGATTGGGACTGGAACTCTATCTCGGTGATATGTGGAGCCTTAACCTTAATGGTGGATTCCGTTACGCCAATATTTACAAAATGAGATTTGATGATCGTTTTGACAACCAACAGACTGTTGTCTGGGGTCAGAATCGTATGAATCTTGATATGACCGGCGGTTTTGTTGAACTTGGACTGCGTATGTATTTCAAGCCAACAACTGAATGGTGGACATTGTAGAACGATTTCAAGATTGTTATTGAGAATTAAAATGCCCCCTTCTGGGGGCATTTCTCACTCTGGTATAGTATTGTGGCTCTTCGCTATTTTGTGTGGGTAGAGAATTAGGAGTGTAAACATCGTCATTGCGAGGAACGTAGTGACGCGGCAATCTCATGCTGACCTAAAGCGAGATTGCTTCACTGCGTTCGCAATGATGTCCATTCAGATTCCCAAGTTATTACCCATAAGAAACAGCGAGGAACCAGTATTATTGAAATTCATCATGATACAGGAGATGTGTAAGATGAAACAACATATAAAATCACTAACAGTTCGTCTTGAACAACTTCTTGTATTTCTGTTCCTCACTCTATCTGTATCATCTTTCTTCGGTTGTTCCTCCTTGAAAAAACGTGCTACCGAAGGCGATAGCATGCTGGCAGTCATTGTTAAGGGGAATCACTCCGCAGTGGTTAAACCGATCCTGGAAACTTCCCTGGCGAAACCAGTTTTCACTCCACAACCTGAACCACGATTCATTCTGCAATATGGTGGAAAAGATTCACTCCAGATGGTATCAAAATGGCAGAATGTGCTGGTTTTAGGAGCCCTGGATGCAGATGATGAAGTAACTGAATGGGTGACAGGATTGCTTTCAGAAGACGTACTTGGCAATATTTCTCAGCAGGGGCAGAGTATCATTCGGCGGGATGACCTCTGGTCGAGTGGGCAAACTGTAATTTTTGTGGTGGGAAGCACTCGTGTGAAACTCGCAAGTTGGCTGGCAAACAATGGTGAAGAGCTTTATAAAATGTTTGCAGATGCCCGGTATGAGCGCATGAAAAAGCAGATTTACAGCCAGTATGAGCGTGAAGAACTTGCAGATTCATTGCAGGAGGAACACGGTTGGCATCTTCGGATTCAACATGATTACGCGGTTGCGGCAAGTGAACGATCACCACACTATATCCGTCTAAGACGTTTTCTTCCTGACCGTTTCGTGACAATCGCCTGGAAACCAGGTGAGCAGGAAGAGGTTTCTGGAAAGACTCTGATTGAATGGAGAAATCAAATTGGATTGACCTATGCTGATCCCTCAAAGCTAGTTGATGAGTATCTGCAAATGAAGGAAACTACTCTAAACGGTATGCCAGCAATTCAGGCTTATGCTCTTTGGGAAACAATTGGACCGTTAGGAGGAGGCCCCAGTGTCCTTTACTTACTCCATTCAGGCGGAACTCTCTACCTCCTCGAGGGGATGGTATTTGCGCCAGATCGGGACAAAGAGCCATTTATACGTCAACTGGAAGTTATCCTGAACACATTTGAGCCACCACAACAATAGCTGGAAATGGAATAAAATCAGGCATTTAAATTGATCGCTCAAGGTTGAACAATCACTTCTTCGGCATAGTATTCCAATCCGCCATAATTCCACCACACACGTACTTTCCACATCCCTGATTGTAATTTTGATGTTGGGATCACCTGTTTATGATCCGCATCAGGATTGATCGGTAACATGATATCCAGACGGTCATCAGAGGGACGAAATAATTCTACTTCGCCAGTAATCTGTGAATAGTCCAGATTTTGTGGGAATTTCAGTAAAATTTTTCCCATACGTGGTTGGAAAGTGATCGCGACATTATTTTCTAAACTATTTGAGCGGTTCACTCGATCAATTTGTTCCTGGTACTTCAATTCCTCTGAGTAGTAGGTGGGAGAAACTAGATTTGATCGCTGACTTGATGCGTATATAATGAACACAGTCAACCAAAGCGCGAAAAGCCCAAGGACAGTTATCAACCCGGCAGGCCAGAGGTTTCTTTTGGTCTTCTCAGCCATTGCTCTCCTTCGCTGATGGATCAGGTCCCATGAACTTTGTCTTAACTGTTTCCAAAAGTTCATCCCCTGAGTAGATATCAATCTTCAATTGAAAGCTGGCTGAGGGCAGGTTGTCACGTGTGATATCAATAAATAGTGCTGATTCCAAAACCTCTTCCGCAGCGATGGTTAGATCGTTTCCGACCAGTTTGATAGACCCCTTCTGATCTCGCAATACGAACCGTAAAGGCAGAGCGTCAAAGGTTTTGTTGACTATCTTCAGATTGTAAAGGTTGCTGATAACATCCGCTTCACGTTCGTGATATAGAGAACCTGGTGTTCGGAGAATAGAAGTCTCTATATCATTCCTACTAAGCAACATGAAGCTGATCACACCCAATAGAAGTACTAAGACAGCCGAATAGCCCACCGATCGTCCAGAGAATCGTTTTTTTACGCCTTCTTCTATTTCGTTATGAGAGGCATAACGGATCAAGCCGCGTGGACGCTGCAAGCCTTCCATGACCGTATCACACGCATCGATACAAGCAGTACAATTAACACATTCAAGTTGTGTCCCATTACGAATATCAATTCCAGTCGGGCAAACACGCACACAACTCAGGCAATCGACACAATCACCAGGGTTTGCGATACTTTTGGCTTTCTTGGGTTTGGTCCGCGGTTCGCCTCTATTATAATCGTAACTGACGACTATTGAATCACGGTCGAGCAATACTCCCTGGAAACGACCATACGGACAAACAAGGGTACATGCCTGTTCACGGAAGAACGCGAAGACAAAGTAAAATACCCCAGAGAATATGAGTATTGAACTTAACCCCTTGATATGGTTTGCAGGATCATCGGTGATAATTTTTCCGAGTTGTTCTACTCCAATAATATACGCCAGGAAGGTATTACTGATAAGAAATGCTATGCCGTAGAATACTGAATGTTTGATAACTTTCCTGAAAAATTTATCAAAATCCATTCTGCGCTTGTTCAGCTTACGTTGTTTGTGACCATCTCCCTCAATGAGATATTCGATCTTTCGGTAGACCATCTCCATGAAAATGGTCTGAGGGCAAGCCCAGCCACACCACAGTCTACCATAAACCACCGTAAATAGAATGATAAAAACGATAACTGTCAGCATCACCAACACAAAAATGTGGAAATCCTGTGGCCAGAATGCCATTCCCAGAATAACAAATTTTCGGTTGATTACATCCAAAAGGAGTAGAGGATGCCCGCCAATTTTGATAAATGGTGCTGAGAAAAAGAATGCGAGCAGAAAGACTGCCACGATTGCACGTGCGCGATGATATCTGCCCTTTGGTTTTTTCGGATACACCCAGTTCCGTTTTCCGCTTTCGTTTACTGTCGCAATCCGGTCGCGGAAGCTCTCTTTTGTGTCGTGAATTTCAGTCATTTTGGATTCTAACGATTTCTATGTCGATAGGTAAAAGGATGTCTAATAGTTACATGGATTTGAATTTCTTTTTGCTTTGGGATGTGCATTCCAGCGCTGAAATTTGAAATAACTATATTTGGATGAATTGGTTTGTTCTTTGTTTCACTATCAAGAGAAATGAAACTCTCATTTTTCATCATTTTTGCCGATTGCTACTGAAAAGCCAGTATATAAGGTCAACAAATCCCACTCATTATTCTCGTTGTACACCTTGATTTCAAAATATGGTTGCACACGGCTTTTCGTCCCGAGTTTGATTATCGTAAACGGCGCAATTGCTGTTTCGTGCGAATTGGAATTCGCATCAAAAGGAGCGTAATCAGTATGCAGTTCGGTTCCTAACGCCCAGGTAAGATTATCGAAGGGAAAGGCGATTGTTGTGCTACCAATAAATGAACCGATATTGAATTCGCTATCATAATACCCCAATTGGAGACGGGGGTGAATCCCAATCACAATTTTTTCAGAAACAGGATAATAGAACGATAAACCGGATTGGGCAGTAACATATCCACTGGTCACACCGGTTAATGTGGGTGAGATTACAACGTCGATCAAGTCATGAACACCATAAGCAATTTCGCTGGTAAAAAAAAGATAAGATCCCTCATCGCTTTCTATATCGGACAGACGAGCCATTCCTACTGTTGCGGAAGCATTATTTGCACCCAGAGGTTCCAGCCTTGTGTTCGCTGCACAGCCTGCCAACAACAGAGAACCAATCAAAAGGCTACCCACGATGGAGAAAATCCGTCCCATGCCACTGTGGTTAGACCTCACCTTACAAAACTCCCTCTGTGGATAAAATGAAAACTCCCAGTCGAGCAAAGAGGAAACGAGGGTAGAAATTCATCCTGATGAATCCTTTCCCTGTGAGAGCGTTGTCACATCTACCATTCAAACATTTATACTATCAATGCCTTCATGGATTCTCAACCTGCGGTCGGGTTCTTCGAATCCAGCTAACACCATGCTGGTATGACGCAGTTGAAAAAGTCCTGTATACTTATCAAGCTCTGACAAATATGAGATACCTCATACTCAGCTTAAGATGCTTCACCCTCAGCAATTTCTACATCTTCCATCTCTTGAGGTACGTACTCCTCACCCTGCGGCGCTTTTCCATTGGAAGGTTCTGTACCCAATAGAGTATGAACATAACTGGCGACATTGAGTATGTCTTCCTGTGAAAGTTGCCGTTCCCAGGCTATCATCCCTTTAATAGGAACACCTTTCTGAATGGTGTATACGATTTCAGGGAAGCTGCCACCATTAATCCAGTAGACATCGGTGAGGTTTGGTCCGATTCCACCCTCACCTCGTAACCCATGACAGGTAAAACAAAACTGGTCGTAAGCTCGTTTGCCCGCAGCTATCCTCGCCTCATCAGTTATCGGCTCAAGCGAAGTATCAAGATTTGCAGTTCTATCTGTTTCTGTCTGTAGCTCCTCATCCTCTGATCCTGTGAACGCGAACTGATTGTGAGGAGTCCACTCAGGTTCTTTGCTGTGCCAGGGTGAACGGTAGGGTGAGAGCAGTTTTTCCATGAGTGAAGGTGGACGATACATTGCCAGGTTCGTGGCGTTCGGGTTCATCTGCTTCATATATTTTTCATCCTGCAGGACGCCCGTACCAATCACGTGATAATGCAGCAGGTAAACAAATGCAAAAATGATGGTGATGTAAAACAGCCATATCCACCAGGTTGGCAGGTCATTGTCGTACTCCTGAATACCGTCATAATCGTGGTTCAGCAATTCATCTTTAGGCTTCGCCATGATTTCCCTCATTGTTCTTGGTTCTAAGTCTTCGCTCATCCGCAGGAGGGTCATCATCCAGTGGCAGATAACCCATCTCCAGCACTTCAGATTTTTTCATTGTGATCACACGGTAGAGAACCATCAGAAAACCGAAAAAAAACATAATAGTACTCATTACCGCAAAAAAGCTCATATTCGATGTTGCTGAATGCATCCACCCACTAAGCATTATTGCCCCCCGCCTGAGAGCGTCTGCTCACCTTGAATATCGGTGCCCTGTCTTTGCAGGTAAGCGATCAATGCTATGATCTCTTTGTCGTGACTAACTTCGATACCTTGATCGGCGAGTGACTTGGCTATCCCTTTTGCTTGAGTGACCATCGCTTCACGAGCGATTTTTTCATAGCCCTCCTCGTAATCCACACCAACTTTTCGAAGCTGAGTAATCTTAGTTTCTAAATTCGACGTATTGAGCGTAGATGTTATCAGCCAGGGGAATGGTGGCATTAATGATCCAGGCGACATGGAAGTCGGGTCAAGCATGTGGTTAAAATGCCAGGCATCAGGGTACTTTCCTCCGATTCGTTGCAGATCAGGTCCGGTACGTTTTGAGCCCCAAAGGAACGGGTGGTCATACACAAATTCCCCTGCCTTCGCATATTCTCCATATCGTTCAGTCTCACTTCGGAAAGGACGGATTAACTGCGAATGGCAACTTACACATCCCTCCCTGATATAAATATCGCGTCCTTCCAATTCCAAAGGTGTATAAGGCTTTACACTGGAAATAGTTTTCACATTCGTCTCAACCAGGTACATGGGGACGACTTCAAATAGTCCACCGATTAGAACTGCCACGACTGTAAGTATTGTAAATTGAACCGGTCTCCCTTCCAGAATACGATGCCAACTGCCGGTGGCTTTGGATTCGGGTGCTTTCTTTGGTAGAGGAGGAGCTTCTGCAGCTTCATTCTCTTCAAAACTGCCGGATTTTGCTGTTTGAATCAAATTAACTGCCATCAATATCGTACCGAGGAGGAATAACGTTCCACCGATAGCACGCATGATGTACATGGGAACTACCTGTATTACGGTTTCCAGGAAGTTAGGATATTGCAGGAAACCGTCCGCTGTAAACTGCTTCCACATCAAGCCTTCTGTTACACCAGCCCAATACATGGGAATCACATAGAATAAAATCCCCAGTGAACCAATCCAGAAATGCACATTTGCCAGCTTTACAGACCAAAGCTTGGTCTTATACATCCGAGGAACCAACCAGTAGAGTATCCCGAAAGTCAGGAAACCATTCCAACCTAACGCACCAACATGAACATGTGCGATAGTCCAGTCTGTGAAGTGAGAAAGTGCGTTCACTGATTTCAGGGAAAGAGCAGGACCCTCCAGAGTTGCCATACCATAGGCGGTAACTGCAACAACCATGAATTTAAGAATTGGATCCTCACGAACACGATCCCATGCGCCACGAAGGGTAAGCAAACCATTTAACATCCCACCCCAGGATGGTGCGATCAACATAATGGAGAATGCAGTCCCCAATGATTGTGCCCAATCGGGTAGAGCAGAATAGAGAAGATGATGCGGACCTGCCCATATATAGATGAAGATTAAAGCCCAGAAGTGAATAATCGATAGTCGATAGGAATATACAGGTCGATTCGCAGCCTTAGGCAGGAAGTAGTACATCAATCCGAGATAAGGGGTCGTCAGGAAAAATGCTACCGCATTATGACCGTACCACCATTGAACTAGAGCATCTTGCACACCAGCATAAACCGGGTAGCTCTTCATAATGCTGACAGGAATTTCTATGGAATTGACGACATGAAGTACCGCAACAGTGAAAAACGTCGCGATATAAAACCAGATCGCAACATACATGTGCTTCACACGTCGCTTCAGAATGGTACCCATCATATTCCAACCGAAGACCACCCAGATCAGAGTGATGAGAATATCAATCGGCCATTCCAGTTCAGCATACTCTTTACTGGTCGTAAGACCCAATGGGAGTGTGACCGCTGCAGATACAATAATAAGCTGCCATCCCCAGAAATGAATCTGGCTGAGCATATCGCTGAACATGCGGGTTTTGAGCAGACGTTGCATGGAGTAGTAGACACCCATGAATATCCCATTACCCACAAACGCAAAGATGACAGCGTTGGTGTGTAATGGTCGTAATCTGCCGAATGTTGTGTAGGGTATACCCAGGTTTAGTTGAGGTAAGAACATTTGCAGGGCGATAATCAACCCAACAAGCATACCCACTACACCCCAGACTGTTGTTGCGATTGTGAATTGACGAACTATTTTGTTGTCATACTGGAAGGATTCTACTGCCATCAGCATCCGCTCCCTGTTTCCCATTTAACGAGATAGAAATCTAAATCTCCCCAAACGCGATTTAAACCTGATTATTTTTCTCCAGCATCATCATCATCGAGAAGTACTCGAATCGATGGAGTATACGTATCTTCATATTGACCGGATCGTACTGCCCAAACAAATGCAAGCAGGAAACCTGCTGCGACTGTTAAGCTCGCTATTATCAGAAGTACGATAACCGACATAGTTTTATTTTCCTAAACCAAGCTTTTTAGCTGCATTTTTTGTCATTGCTGTTGCGAAAAGGACAACAGTGATAGAGCTTAATGGCATCAAAATCGCAGACACCAATGGTGAAAGTTTTCCCATTACTGCAAAACTGATCCCGATGATATTGTAGATGAATGAAAGAACAAAACTCGCCCATATTATAGAACGGCTGGATTTTGCAAACTGGAGGAATGTTGCGAGTTTGCCGAAATCCTTCCCAAGAAGCAGACCATCTGATGCAGGTGAAAAAGTAGAGGTGTTTTCTGTTACTGCAATTCCAACTTCCCCTGCCTTCAACGCTCCGGCGTCATTCAGCCCATCCCCGAGCATCAATACACCCTCACCCTGTTCCTGCAGCCCCTCAATAAAGTGTAATTTATCTTCGGGAGTTTGACGGAAAAACATTAGTGTATCATGCGGGAAAAATCTTTCCAGCGTTTCCTTCTCCCGTTCGGAATCACCTGAAAGTACTGTTAAATTATAATTCTGCCCTAATTGATCTACAACTACACTGACACCTTCGCGATATAAGCTTAGTACGCTGTAGAATCCTTTAATATCCTTATTGATGGAAAGGTAAACAACTGAGCGATCTGGTACATCCACTTGAGTGGAGCCTGTTAAATCAGATAATCCAATTACCCATTCCCATGAACCCAACCGCACCTCAATTCCCGAAAATTCTCCGACAATTCCAAGTCCCTCAACCTCATCGTATCGGTCGGGTGAATAAAGTTCAGTTGACGGGTAATTATCGGCAATATGAATACTAAGGGGGTGAGTGGATTGCACTGCCAGTGAATATACCAGTGAACGTTCGTGAACAGTGATTGGATCACCCTGATAATCTACCGAACTCCCTCTTGAATGAGTGAGTGTGCCAGTTTTATCAAAGACAATATGTTTTACTCTGGTCAGTGATTCGATAACTGAGGTTGATTTGAGAAACAGGTTGTTGCGTCCGAAAATTCTCAAGGCTGTACCCAATGTGAATGGACTGGCTAATGCCAATGCACATGGACATGCCACTATCAGAACAGCTGTGACGGTTAACGCAACCATGCTGGGATCATGTATACCCCAGTAAACAGAGGCTCCCGCAGCGATCACTAAAACCACAGCGGTGAAATACTTGCTGATCTGGTTTGCCAATTCTGATAGATGTGAAGTGTCCTTAGCTTTGAAAACCTTATTTTCCCATAATCGAGTCAATTGACTCTGAGATACCTCGTGAATCACTTCCAGCTCGATACGGCTGCCTACCTGCCGTCCACCCGCATAAATGATATCTCCCTTATGTTTAACAACCGGATCGGATTCTCCAGTAACAAAACTGTAATCT
>JAIOHU010000145.1 GCA_019912845.1 bacterium | reverse complement strand
TAGCTGGATTCGCAGAACCCGACCGCAGGTTGAGCATCCAGGAGGTAGCCGAACGAACCAAGCGTTTTCGATCATACATAAGGTTAAACCGAGTTTTGAATTTTCTTGATCCCGTTTCAAATTGGAAGCGGGATTTTTTCATCTTATTTTAAGCAGCTTTAAGGAACATTTACCAGATTCCCAAATACAAGCTCATTAAAGTATGCCAAAAGAATTGTTATCCCCGGGAACATGATGAAGATCAAAAAAATCGTCGTATTTCACTTGATGCTGCTCTTTCTTTTACCGATTAGCTCCTATTGCCAGAATTTGGGTCAATTAGTTGAAACTGACTTTCCTGAAGCTCAATATCTGCAACCATACCTTACTGGTGGGATGTACCATTCAAAATCTTATGAGATTTACACCAACAATCTCCCGGGACTAATGGCAACTAACAGCTCTGCGAATTATTTGCGTTTTTATCAGGATTCCACGGAAATCTGGCGTTATAAATGGCAACCGCCAAAAGATGTCACTTTTTTCAATCCCATTGTTGATTTACACCCAAATAAACCCTGGTTGTATCACATTGATAATAATAAGAATATCATCCGATTGGATATTGAATCAAAAGCAGATAGCACAATATCCTCCTGGGATGTTAAAAGACTGTTCCGCAGCAAAACCTCACCGGAAATAACAGCCATGGCTGTTTCACCAAGCGGTGATGAAATCGTTATCGTTGCCAACTATTGGCTTATTGTGGTTAACCCCGATGATGGTGATGTGAAAGAGATCATTTCTGGAATCCGTGATGATATGACTTCAACATTTGAAACCTATTATCGACGGAAATCAGGGCGAAGTTACAAACCTTTATCACGCATCCCACTGCGAGGAGCAGATAACACGTGGATACGTCAAATTGACTACGATGCACTTAGCGGACGATACTTAGTCTGGCATCGTGACTACGAAAAACAAGATGACCACACTGTGATACCCGACAACCGCTTATACTACCTGGATCAGATGAATCGAGATAGTATAAGAGTGTTAACTACTCCAGCTGACTCACTGGAAGGCTTCAAGATCATAGATGACACTCAGGTACTTACTTGGAATTCCGGTTTTACTCCCTGGCTATTTGAATTGCCCAACGGTGAGAGATTATCTGATGAAGAAGCTGCGGAAGCCATTAATAAATATCCACCCTTTGATCCTAAAAAACAGGATTATATCCTTGGCGAAGAACAGATTGGTCTTTGGTCAATTTTGGATGCATTGGAATATGGGGATAGCAGTATTATTCTTTCTGGCGAATTTGCGGGACGTTCCAGGCGAAGTCGTGATAACCTCCATAGATTGTACCAGATAAAACTGGACTCAATTTCTGATGTCCAGGCTTTGTCGATTTCAAAATATTCCGGGGGACAACTTGCTTTTCAAGATCAATATGATCTACTTCTAAGCAGCGATCTGATGTCGTATGATGTGGAGAAACAGAAAATTGGTCCAAGCCTTTACGATCTCCCAAAAGGTGCTAAAGCCATAGTTGATGGTCTCGTCATTGAGCAGGCGTCCGAAGATTCACTCGTTTTTGTAGGCCTGAAATGGTCTGATCGTGAAGGGCAGAATCGTGGAAAAATAATGGGACAAAAAGTATTTCCAATTGAAAACCTTTGGGAATATGAATTGTGGGTAGGGCAACCGACAAAGCTCACTGTGAATGCAGATAATAACATCCTCACCTATTCCATTAATCGAATAAGAGATACATCTATCTATACTGAACCGATTACGAATGCCTTGCTGAACACAAAAAACGGTGAGGAGATTCGTGAAGTATCGGCTATTCAGGGACTGCCTGTAGCAGCGGAATTTCATCCAAGCGACCCTTCCAGTTTGGCAATGCTCACAAGTTCAGGTCATTATTATCTTATTGACACCAATTCTGGAAAACCAACCTATGGAATTGTCTTCAGTGAAGAATTTGACTACCCGCTCATGTGGTTCCCAGATAATAAAAGATTATGCGCTGCTACTGGGGAAGGTGATCTCTTCATCTTCAATGCTGAAACTGGAGAAAAAATCACAAAAATTCGAGCACATGAAGGTAAGCTGACCCAGATAAAAATGCTCGGAAATGAAAAGTACTTTATGAGTAGTGGGAGAGATGGTATTGTCAGATTCTGGGATTCATCCACCTATGAAATGCTGGCGGCTATTGCAGTTCTCAGGAGCGATGATTGGTTTATATGGGATAGAAGTGGAAATTTTGATGGCACTGAAGGTGCAAGAGAAAAGCTGTATACCGTTGAAGGATTGGATATCACCTATTTCAAAGATAAACCAGAAACCACAAGAAGGAAAAACATGCTTCAAGATGTAATGCAGAAGCTGTTAAATTGATCGGATTGGCTTTAGAGCTTTGTGGTCTTTTGACTTCCTTGCAATCTCTGAAAGGATGTGATACCTTTCACATAACTTGCTCCGTTGGGTTCAACGGACTATTTTTTTAATGAATAATAAAGCTGTTTAAGGTACCCCGATCTTAGGGGTTCTCATGGAGGGTGCAGTCATGGCTTCCAAAGCCTTTAATGCCTTTGCGATGGCGCAGACACAATTTGATCACATCGCTGATCTACTCGATCTGGAGAGCGGTACACGCGAACTTTTGCGTAACCCCATGCGTGAATACGCATTTAATATCCCAGTTCGTATGGATAATGGCGAGATGAAGATTTTCCGGGGTTTTAGAGTACAGCATAATGATGCACGTGGTCCTGGGAAGGGTGGCATACGTTTTCACCCACTGGAGACCATTGATACTGTTCGTGCATTATCCATGTGGATGACATGGAAATGTGCTGTTGTAGATATTCCCCTCGGTGGTAGTAAAGGTGGGGTTATCTGCGATCCGCACAATTTAAGTATGCGTGAGCAGGAGCAAATCTGTCGTGGCTGGGTACGTCAATTGGCACGTGATATTGGTCCACTGCGTGATGTTCCAGCGCCTGATGTCATGACCAATGCACAGCACATGCTTTGGATGCTCGATGAATTTGAGACTATCCACGGTATGCATTATCCAGGTTTGATTACCGGTAAACCAGTTGGTATGGGCGGCTCGCTCGGGAGAACTGAAGCTACTGGTTTTGGTGTGATATTCACTTTACGTGAAGCTCTCAATGATCTCGATATTCGTCCAGAGGATACCCTTGCCAGTGTGCAGGGTTTCGGCAATGTAGCTCAGTACGCAATTCGTCTTTATAACCAAATTGGTGGAACGGTTACCTGTGTTTCAAGCTGGGATCAGAAGGATGAGACATCCTATAGTTTCCGCAAGAAAGATGGAATTGACATTGATCAACTGCTGAAAATTACCGATCGTTTTGGTGGAATTGACAAATCAAAAGCACAAGACTTGGGATATGAAGTACTATCCGGTGATAAATGGATCGAAGAGGAAGTTGATATTCTTATTCCCGCAGCACTTGAGAATCAGGTAAATGCTGAAACGATTACTCAGATTTCCAACCGTGTAAAAGTAATTGCTGAAGGCGCAAATGGTCCGACAACTCCTGAAGCGGATAAAGTATTCGCAGCAAAGAAAATATTCATGATCCCCGATTTTCTCGCGAATGCTGGTGGTGTTACCTGCAGCTACTTCGAACAGGTTCAGAGTAATATGAATCTCTATTGGGAGAAGGATGAGGTGCTTGGTAAACTGGATGTCAAAATGACCTCAGCTTTCCTGGCGGTCAATGAATTAGCGAAGAAGAAAAAACTTTATATGCGCGATGCAGCATATGTTATTGCTATCAATCGTGTGGCCCAGGCTTGCAAAGATCGCGGTTGGGCATAAGATATTTTCCATGGTGCAAAAAACCGGAATTATCTTTCGATAGTTCCGGTTTTGCTTTATAGAAGTTTGATGAGACTGATTAAAAACATTAGTCAAGTCGAATAAGAGAACACTTCCGAGACAAAAATGAATACCCGTGATATATTTACTGATAACCATGTTGGAAAACTATTTGGTGTAAAATACCCAATCATACAGGCAGGTATGGTCTGGACATCTGGTGCTAAACTGGCGGTTGCTGTATCAAATGCTGGCGGGCTTGGTATCATTGGATCTGGCTCTATGAAACCGGACTTGCTTCGACAACAGATTCGGAAAGCCTTCTCGCTCACCGCTAATCCGTTCGGAGTCAATATTCCGCTACTCAGAGGAGATAGTGATGATCTGGTCAGAGTATGTCTAGAGGAAGGTATAGGTATCATCTTCTCATCAGCCGGGAATCCGAAAAAATACACAAAAACCTTAAAATCTGAGGGATGTACTGTTATTCATGTTGTTCCTGCGGTCAAGTTTGGACTCAAAGCACAGGCGGCAGGATGCGACGCTGTGGTTGCAGAAGGCTTTGAAGCAGGCGGTCATAACGGTTTGGATATGGTAACTACAATGGCTCTTATACCTCAAATGGTTGATGCTTTGGATATACCCGTAATTGCTGCAGGTGGTATTGGTGATGGCAGAGGTATGGCTGCTGCGTTCTGCCTCGGAGCAAAAGGTGTGCAGGTAGGGACACGTTTTGCTGCCAGCCAGGAATCAAGTTCACATGCGAATTACAAGAAAGCGGTGCTGGAATCAAACGATACCTCCACTATCCTTGGATTACTGAAGATCGGCCCCGCCAGAATGATCAAAAACCACTTTACCGAAGCGGTAGCTAAAGCCGAATCGATGGGTGCAGCTGCAGAGGAACTGAGGGAGTTACTTGGAAGTAAACGTGAACGGTTGGGAATCTTTGAAGGCGATATCGTTGAAGGTCAGGTTGAGGCGGGTCAAATCGCCGGATTGATTAAAGATATACCCTCTGCATCAGATATCGTGGAGAGCATGGTACAGGAATACAAGAACACCTTGAACAGACTCAAATTTCAGTAAATACAATCGCCATATCATTAAGTTCAGGGTGATTTAAAGCAGCGAATAAATCAAAGTCTTGTATACTGATAACCCTGAAAAGTTGTAAACGGAACGTGATACCAACATCGTAAATCCTTATATTGTCCCTTAAAATTACTCGTCCAAAAACAGATCGAGTCAAAACAAACACTTTAGAGATCGCGATTTATGACTGCCAAAGGCATGAAAAAAAGCTACCGGTTGACCGGTTTCAGCTCTTGCACCGGTTGAGCATCCAAACTTGATCCAGCGGTGCTGGATCGTGTACTTCCGATGCTGCCAAAATCGACACATCCGGACCTCTTGATCGGAACATCCACCCTCGATGATGCTGGTGTTTTCCGAGTACGGGAAGATCTCGCTCTAGTCCAGACGGTAGATTTTTTCACCCCAATCGTAGATGACGCTTATGATTTCGGAAGAATCGCAGCCGTAAATAGTCTTTCTGATATTTATGCGATGGGTGGCAAACCAATAACTGCATTAAATATCCTTGCATTTCCGGAGGGTAATTTACCAGAAGAAGTGATGGTGGATATCCTGCAAGGCAGTGCCTTAGTCTGTGAGGAAGCGGGAGCAGCGGTTGCAGGGGGTCATTCGGTTTCGGACAAGGAACTTAAGTTCGGGCTTTCTGTTACAGGAGTAATACATCCCGATAAAGTTATCAGGAATAATACAGCAAACGCAGGTGACCGGTTGTTTCTGACAAAGCCCCTGGGAACCGGGCTTCTATCAACCGCGATGATGAATGACGCTGCGGATCCTTTGCATATTGAGAATGCAATCAATTGGATGGCAATGCTGAACCGTGATGCTTCCGTGTTAGCGGTGAAACACTCTGTAAGCGCCATGACAGATGTTACTGGTTTCGGTTTGCTGGGTCATCTTTCTGAAATGATTGGTAGTAGAGATATTTCAGTTACTCTGCAAACTTCAAAATTACCTTCACTTGATGGAGCATTTGAAGTTGCAGAATCGAACAGTTTTTTCTCTGGTGGTGAACGAAGAAATTTGAAGCATGTACAAGAAATACTTGATATTGCCTCTACTGTGCCTTATCCATTAGTAAGACTGGTTTCTGATCCACAGACTTCCGGTGGACTACTGATCGCATTGGGAGAAAGTGAAGCAGAAAGTTTTATAGACGAATGCACGAATCGTTCCATCGATTGTTGGGAAATTGGCAGCTTTACGAAAAAGCGAGAAAAAGCGATATTTTTGTTGTAATTACAATGTAATTTGAATATTTATACATTATATTTCAGCAGGGTTAGTTCAGGGACTACTCTGCAGATTCCGGCATTGATCCTCCAGCGTTGAAGCGACTCCTGCCGGTACTCCATACATTATTCATTAATTAATTAGACTCTAAGCATTGGGTGATTCAAAATGAAACGGATTCTCATTCTTATCTCTCTCCTCATTTTTATATTCCAGGCGTACTCATATCCGTTCGGAAACACTCCGATGGGGGATGAAAAACATAAAATCGTCAACTTCGATGATCTTGAGATGATGAAGCTCGGGGTACGTACTCTAACCCGGCTCAATCCAAACGCAGCCCGAATAGTTCAGGGGACGATGGATTCCGATCAGACCTGGTCACGTTCCTCACACATTCGTGTTCGCGGTCAACTATGGATAAAATCTGGTGTTACCCTCCATATAGAACCTGGTGTACGTATCAGTTTGGATGAGGGCGCATCAATTTATGTTGAAGGCACTCTCGTTGCTCGAGGCAGCAAAGAGTCACCCATACTGTTTACTGCATCAGAAACCACCACACCCTGGGCGCACATTCAGTTTCCCACCGCCTCAAAAACCGAGTATGATGATCAGGGCAGGTTTACATCTGGCAGCATCATCGAATGGGCAGTCGTAGAATTTGGTGGTAATGCACCGATCATTGAGGGACGATCTGATATTGGTGAAGAAGCTGGAATGATTCAGATCAATGGCTCTGCACCCTTCTTTAATCATGTAATATTCCGAAATGGAAAATCAAAGAACGGCGGTGCCATCGCACTTAGTGCAAACGCAGCTCCAGTTGTGCAATTTTGCGAATTTTCGAACAATATCGCCAAAGGTAATGGTGGTGCAGCTTACATGTTTCTCAACTCCGCAGGCAAATTTGAGAATTGCCTGTTCTTGAACAATCGCGCTGGACGAGATGGCGGTGCGATGTATGTCTCCTATGGAACAACTGAAATTATCGGTAATGTTTTTCAGGGAAATACTGCGGGACGTGATGGTGGAGCACTTCACATGTCCGGTGCGGCACCTGTTTTGCGAGATAATCTATTCCGCAATAATGATGCGGAGAACAGTGGAGATATAGTAGCGCTGGGAAAATGTACACCTCTGATTCGCGGAAATTCATTTTTTGCTGGCGAAGCTCAAACCGCACTGGTTCCATTAGGTGATTGGGGTAAGAACTCAACCCTCGATCTCAGCGATAATTACTGGGGATCATCCGAAGAAACAGTGCTGGATCAACTCTTTTATGTTCGAATGGGAGATCCGAAACTACCTACTATCCGTATAGCCCCCTATTTGCAGTCTATTCCCGATCATTTTGTATTGCAACCAACACATACATCTAATTTTCGTCTTTATTTGAATGATCGTAGTAACGATCTATATCCATTCGATTACATTGGCATCGAGACCAGGATCAATCTTGAGGTTTTGGGGAAGGGAAGTAGTTCGAAACTGGTGGAACTGTTGCCATTGACAATTGCCTCAAGCTCAGGTGATACTCTTCACCTCTACCTGGAAGAAACTTCCATGAGCAGTGGTATTTTCCAGGGTTCGTTTGAAGCTGCACTCGGGCACATCACAGACCGTCAGGTGGTCTCTGCATTTCCTGGCGATAACCTTACCATCTATCCTTTAGCAAATAAAGCATTGGCAAAGAATTTCCCGGTAAGACTACAGAAACCATTGCTTACAAACTTGAATTTTGACCGTGAAGACAGTTTGATGAGACGGTCAAATATCAATCTCCCGGTACGGAATCTTGCAAATTCACGTATAGCACGAGGGAGTGTTCGTCATTTTCTCACCAATCACCTCTATTTCCAGTTTGATTATTACGAACCAATGCAACGTCATCAAACAGCACTACGTTTCCGATTGAAGGATGATAGTGGTGAGGTATTGCTGGAATCAGGAGTTATTCGTCAGTCAAAACCGCTCTATCTTCAGTACGTCGAATCCCTCCTGAAACCCGGCGGTAAGTATACACTTGAAGTCGATGCTACTCAGGGAATCGCCTGGTCGAATCCAGCAAAAATTACCTTTGTGCAAAACAGTGTGCCAGGTGCGCCTGAATTTGTAATTCCCACAGAGTATCAGAGCTTAGCTTCATTACTCCCCAGGTTCAGTGTGAAATCAGAACCTGACAATGAGGGTGATCCACTCTGGGTTCAATATGAGATTTCACTCGAAGATGATCGTGACAGCAGAGGTACTCTCAGTCGTTGGGAACTCATGAACAATCGAGCCAGTGGTTGGCAATTTGACGAAGGGTTGGCTGACAACACTCGTTATCGAGTACGTGCTCGTCTTAGTGATGGCATGAATGCCAGTCCGAAAAACAACTGGCAACCATTCGCAGCAAATTTGCGCAATGATCCCCCTGGGGATTTTGAAATTCTTCATCCACTCCCTAATGAAGAGATTACCTATTCTAATTCATTATCCTGGACACAGTCGATCGACATTGATCCGTATGATGAAGTTAAATATGAAGTGTATGCCAACAATGTTCGAATGGAAACCAATTCTACTTCATTAACATTCGCAGAACTGGAAGGATTTACTGATTTACCAGATAACACTGATATAAAACTGCAGGTTCGCGCTGTTGATAAATATGGGACAGCAGTCTCTGCATCCAATAGTGGTGGAATGATCTACCTGAATATCATCAATGATCCCCCAGGTTTTCCCACTGGTTTCAACATCGACGAATTTGACCGTCTCCGGGATTATCCTCCAGTTCTGACTTTTAACTCAGCTATAGATCCAGATCACAGCGATTCGGCGAGCACTCTCCAGTATAAACTGCGAATGGAAGCGGATCGTGGCAAAGATTATAAGTATACCACTACACCCGGAGACACCTCCATTGTTCTGGAGAAGGTAAAAGATAACACCGAATACTCCATGATGATTATGACCATTGACGACGATGGCTTGGAATCGGGTTGGAGTGAGGCAAAAATCGTTGTAATCGACTCGCTGCCGGAACCACCCGATCCATTTGACCTTCTCTCGCCAGGAAACCAGAGCATTACGTATAATCTGGAAGCGCGTACATTTAGTTGGGAAGCAACCAATGATCCCGATCCACGCGATGAAGTAAGCTACAATTTCATGCTTTGGACTAGTCCCGATTTTTCTACTGGAGAAGCTCTCGTCCAGCATGAAACCCTGGAAACTGAATATATCCACGAAGGACGTCTCGAACCCGAGACCGATTATTATTGGATTGTTCAGGCAGTTGATCGCACCGGTAATGTAACTTGGTCGGATACCTGGTCATTCCGTATCGAAACAACTCCATCGGTTCCAACCTGGTCTGCAAATATGGGTGGTGAAGTTTCTGCAAATTCATTGCTAAGTTGGAACGCTTCTACTGACCCCGACCCGACCGATATTGTACGCTACTCAGTTCAGATAGCCACATCTGCAGGATTCAATGGAGCTGATGTCGTTACGGTTGACAATGTGGGAAATGTTCAACTTGCGCTGGACAAGATTCCCTCTGTAGAACAGCTCCCGGATAACTCGCAGGCGTGGTTCAGGGTAAAAGCGATTGACAATCATGATATCACCAGTGACTGGTCTTCACCTCAGAAACTTTATATGAACTACAAGAATGATCCGCCTTCAATACCTTCACCCATCGCACCGCTACAGGGACGGGTTTCAGCGGAGAACTCAGAATTCACATGGCGAGCGAGTAAAGATCCTGACCATAGCGATCCTTCCTCATCACTCGTCTATGAGTTGATGTTCACCGATGAAAATGGCACTTCTGAATCATTTACGACATCACCCGGTGCCACATTGTTTACCCCTCGTCAACTCAGAGACAATAACACATACACCTGGAAAATTCGTGCCAAAGACGATGAAGGCTTAACTTCAGGGTGGAGTAGCGAAGCACGTATTATAATGGATGCAGCGAATGAAGCACCATCTGCTCCAGTCCTGGTTCAACCAGCAAATGCCTCCACACCCTATTCACTAAAAGAGATGACATTCACCTGGCAAGCGAGCAGTGACCCAGACCCTGGTTCAACGGTAAGATATGTTATTGAAGTGGCGAAAACTCCCCAGTTCATAAATCCTGTGTTCAGTCAACAGATGGGCATCACCAACTATACATACAGAGGTAAACTGGAGAACCAGGTTGACTACTATTGGCGAGTAAAAGCGGTCGATAACACGGATTTAGAAGGGATTTCCAATAGTAGGTCATTCAGAATTGATACAACACCAACAGTTCCACAATTTACAAGTGCAGCACCGGCTGAACTGACTATCTCAACCAGAATATCCTGGCAGGCATCCAATGATCCTGATCCAAATGACAAATTGACTTACACACTTCAGTTGTCCCGCACGAATCGTTTCAACGATGGTGATGTTGCCCAAATGCGAGGAATTGGAGCATTATCAGTTGCCATGAGCAGTATCCCTTCCATCAATGCACAGCTTCAGGAAAACAGTGATGTTTATTACCGTGTGCAAGCTGTTGATGATAATGGAGTTGCCAGTGAATGGTCTTCTATTCAGCAGTCTCATTTGAATATGCAGAATGATCCGCCAACCACTCCTGCTCTGGATTCACCAAATAATGGAACATTGAACACCCAAACACCTCGTCTCAACTGGCAATCGTCCAGCGATCCGGATAAAAGTGATGCGCCTGGGACTATTAGCTATGAGATTCAGATAGCCGATAAACTCAATCGAGGGAATGTAAAAGCGAGGGGTGAGGTTCAAAACGGTACCACTTCCTGGTCACCCGATTCACCTCTGCCGGATAATGCTGAATATGTCTGGCGAGTTCGTGCTAAAGACAGTTCAGGAGGCACTTCCGGGTGGTCAGATTATCGTGAGTTTACAGTGAATGTACGTGAAGATGCGCCGTCCGATTTTAATCTGGTTGAGCCTTCAAACTCTGGAATGGTAAATGTTGGTGACGTCATCAACTTCCGCTGGCAAGCCGCAAAAGACCCTGATATCGGTTCCGAAATTAGATACTCTGTGTTTGTCAACGGTCAAAGTTACGGTCCGTTTAGAGGGACATCCTTCAAATTCAACGATAGATTAACTGTAGGCAAGAATGTGTGGTATGTCGTAGCGGAGGATAACACTGGACTGAAGACTAAATCAGATGAATGGTCTCTAGTGATCAGGGAGGTGGAGGAAAACTGAGAAATTCTCTTTGTCACGCACAAATAGAAGCAAATTAGACGATAATAAATCAGTTTTATGTATTGTATTTAAATAACTTTATCAGCCATCAAAGAGAGTGATGGCTGCCGAGGATTCATTAATGAGAAAACATGCAGACCCCACGATACGAGCTATCTTTGATATTGGTTCAAATTCGCTGAAGTTCGCTGTTATTAAGCAGGATAAAGATAGTTTGCTTCCACTGCTGGAGGCTGAAAGAGCACTAAGCACCCTTGCTAATTTTTCTGACAATAAATTGCCGGAAGAATACATCGACCTGGTCTGTAACCGCATTGAAAAACTTCTGGACGAATCGAAACCTTTTGAGATTGATGAAATTCAGATTCTTGGCACAGGGACATTCCGTCAATGCGACAACAGGAAGGGTGCGACAAACAAATTCAGACAGGATTTCGGTGCGACAGTCCGTATCCTCACTTCACAGGAAGAAGCTACTGCTGGTTACCTGGCGGTAAGGAAAGAAATTGGCAATGAAAATCCAATGACTGTGCTGGATATTGGTGGGGGCTCAGTTGAGTTTTCCTGTGGGGATGGATTAATACCAGAAAATTTTCAAACAATTGCGGTTGGTATCCATCATCTGCAGGAAGAAGTCGAGTTTAGTGATCCTCCTGATAAAAACCAGATAGAGATTGCGCATTCTAAAGTTGCAGACTTTCTGTCACCGCTTGACCAACTTCAAAGCCATGAAAATGTTGTGATGATCGGGGGAATCGCACGTTCCCTTGGTGGGTATGCCAAAACCCTCATGGGGGCTCCCGGTTCTGTAATTGCTGATGAATTGTACATCGAATCGATCGAACGATTGATTAAAATTTTCAGTTCTTACACACTGGAAGAGCGACAAAACCTTCCCGGTGCACACCCTAAACATGCTGAAAATATTTTACACGGTGCGATTTTTGTTTATGAGGTGATGAAGCATTTAAAACTTGAACGAGTACACTTATCAACAACGGGTATTCATATGGGGGTGCTTCACTCAGCGATTTCCGGTCTTCCGTTATCCCCCATCGAACCTGTGTACGAATTCGATAATCTCGATTTTCCACCAATTAATCGCGAAGATAGAAATGGTGAGGTGCTATTTATACTGAGACGTCCTGACGGTAAAATCTGGCTTCAGACAAAAGAGGGATACCCCGAAGATGTTTATCGCATTCCCGGAGGCGGTGTGAAAACTGATGAAAATGTCCGTGAAGCTGCTGTACGAGAGATTGCTGAAGAAACAGGATTTTTGAATACCTTACCAATTCCGTTACTCAAGATTAATTATCACGATTCAACAAATGACCTTCGCTTTTATTCAGTTCTATTCCTTGTTGAAGTAGATGATCGAACACCTGACCCACTCGACAAAGAAGAAATGATTTCTGATTGGCAGGCAGTTCTTCCGGAGAATTTCTCAAAACACATTAATTTTCTCGAAAACGAACTTGGTGAATTATCCTATTGGGGGAAATTCCGGGCAGTCGCTTTACGGGAAATTCAAAAACTTTCGCTAGAAGACAGGTTCTAAGGCTTTGATACACATGGACTAGCAGAATGGAAAAGAAATCATTCAGGCTTTAGTAGATATATCACTTGAATTATCAAACTTTGGACAAGTCCAAAGCCAACTACAGCGATATGAACCCATTCATCGTCTCTCCAATACCTCAGTAACTATTTGTTTGATACCTTCAATGAGCTTTCCTTCAATTCAATCAAAATAATTTAGTTGGAAGAATTCCATGCAAAAGACAGTCCGTCTCAAAAACAAACACGACCATCGGATTAGAAATGGTCATTTATGGGTTTTCAGCAACGAGATTGCCGACTCCTTACAAGACTTCGAGCCAGGTGAAACAGTCACCATAGTTGACTCACGTGAAAAACCCCTCGGCTCTGGTATGATAAATCCGCATTCCCTCATTGCCATCCGTCTGATCAGTAGAAAAGCAGGGACTAGTATCGATCAGAAATGGCTGAATGCTAAAATTAAACTGGCTGCAGAAAAACGAGAAAGATGGGGATTCAATAAGGTATACCGTTTGGTGCATGCTGAGTCAGATGGATTACCCGGGCTCATCATTGACCGTTTTGAGGATGTATTCGTTGTTCAGCACAATAGTGCTGGAATGGACAAACATGCCGCTGAGATTAACCAATCCCTGCTCAAACTCTTTAAGGCAAAAACCATTCTCTATTCCAACAGCAGCAGTGTACGTAAACTCGAAGGATTACCTGAAAGTGAATCAATTCATGGCGTTCCACCACCTGAAATATTCTGGTATGAAAATGAAGGAATCTGGTTTCCAGTTGATATGAAAGAGGGTCAGAAAACTCGTGCCTATCTTGATCAAGCACAAAATCAGTTCATTGTTGGGGAACTCTGCAATGGTAAGAGTGTAGCAGACCTCTTCTCATATACTGGAAACTTTGGCCTGGTTGCTGCGAAACACGGCGCCTCGAAAGTTGTATTGGCTGACCGCAGCACACGTGCCCTGGATATCGCAAATGAAGCATTTGAGAAGAACAAACTACCCGCGCCGGAGTTGTTCACAGGTGATCTACTCAAAGAGAAAACCAGTGCCAAAGATGCTGGCGGTCCATTTGATGTTGTGATCTCAGACCCGCCACCGCTTATTCAAAATCGTGCACATTTGAAAGCAGGTACACGAAAGTATGAAGCTGTTTTTTCCCAGGCATTCGAGTGGCTAAAACCTGCCGGCATTGCTGCTCTATTCTCCTGCAGCCATCTCGCAACTCGAGATATACTCCAGAGTACCATTATTAAGGCGAAAAACAATGCGAAGTGCAAGGTATTATTGCTGAATATGCTGGGTGCAGCTTATGACCATCCAGTGCTTCCCACTCATCCCGAAACCGAATATCTTCACGGTGCAATACTGGAGGTGAATTCATGATCAATCAGCTCATTGACATTTCTGAGGATTGCGTCTCAATGAGTCAGGTCTGATATTGACGGAAGCTGAATTTTTATCATGAAAGAGGGGTATTTGTATGGCAAAAAGCTCGAGTAGTTCAGAAAAAAACAGCTCCGAGGAAATTATTTCGCGAAGTGATGGAGCAATCCGTATTCTGGGGATGGTCTTTCAGGCGAATCATGGATGTGGAGCAGCCGAGAAAGAGGTCGGCGCCACATTTCGTGTGGATGTTGAGCTGATGACCGATATTTCTAAAGCTGCCCAGTTGGACTCATTATCACATACAATTGATGTTTCTGCTGTATATACTATCGTAAAATCGATTTTGGAAGGTCCCTCAGTCGATTTGATCGAAACATTAGCCTGGAAGATCGCTAAAGGGATATCCTCAACATTTGAAGTCGAGACAGTGACTGTAAATGTGCATAAAGACCGCGCTCCCATGGCAGGTGTAACAAGTGGTTATGAAGTAGAGGTTACTCTCTATTGACTGCTACGACTGCCTACCTTGGACTTGGGGGAAATATTGGAAATGTTCGTTCCGCATTTCTCGGGGTACTGGATGCTCTCGAAGAGAGTGAAGCGTGTCTGAGCTATCGGACAAGTAGCCTCTATATTACCGAACCTTGGGGGATCAAGGATCAGCCCGAGTTTTATAACATGGTCGTAGAATTAGAATGGAATGAACCACCCCAATCTCTGCTAAGGTTTGTAGAAAATATAGAAAATGAATGGGGACGTGATCGTACTCAAGAGCAAAGATACGGTCCTCGCACCCTCGATATCGATATCTTGCTCTTTGGTGATTTACTGATAGTAACACCCGAATTGACCATCCCCCATTTACGATTGCAGGAACGTGCATTTATGTTGAAACCATTGGCTCAGCTAGCTGATGACATCATTCCTCCCGGATGGCAACAGACAGTTGATCAAGCATTGCAATTTTTGTCAGTTGAGAGTAAAGTGAAGGCTGTTGAAGATGATCTCTCAGGATTAACCTATTATTCAAGGAAGGCTTGAGGTGCAGCAGGGAAATCAGGATAAATCATACATCGTTTTTGAAGGTGTGATCGGTGCTGGTAAAACCACTCTAGCAACAATGTTAGCTGATAAATTGGACGCTCGACTTGTAGTGGAGCAGCATGAGGCAAACCCATTTCTCGAAGATTTTTACAAAACACCAGATCGATTTGCCTTTCAAACAGAAATGTTTTTCCTACTAAGCCGTTACAGGCAGCAGCTTGATGAACTCGCTCAGTCAGACCTTTTTCACCGACACCTTATTGCAGATTATCATTTCTTGAAAAACCGAATTTTCGCGCACCTGACACTTGAAGAGAGAGAATATACACTGTACGATCATGTTGCCAGTGTACTTGAACGCGATATTCTCATGCCTGACCTGATGGTTTATCTTAAATCGAATACACAACGGCTGATGTATAACATTCGTATTCGGGGACGTTCATACGAGAAGAATATGCAGGAAGGTTATATCAGCGACTTGAACGAGGCGTACAACAAGTATTTCGCAAATTACGACAAAACTCCCCTGTTAATCGTAAATGCGACGAAACTTGATTTTATCCAATATCCCTCCCAGTTTGAGGCGTTGACTGAGGCTATTATGAATGCCCCGGATGGGCGTAGTTCATTCAATCTTGAAGATGGTGATTGAGATGAAATGGTTACTGATGCTGTTGGCATACTTCGGAGTTATGTTCATCTGGCGTAAAATCGAAGCATTTGTGAAATCAATAAAAGTTGTCGAACCGGATGTGACAACGAACGAGGAAAAAAAGAAGTCAACACATATAGACCCTGACGATATTATGGATATTCCATACCATGATGTTAAGGGAAAGAAGGAAGACGAAGCGCAAGAATAGCTAAACAGGAATGTTTCACAGTCTCGCCGTCACTGAAAATGGTTTTTTAGCTTGAGTTGCTCTCTACTCTAGCCCTGAATTAAATGTACCTCGAGAGGCAACTACCTATTGATGGATTATAGGAGTTTTGCTACCTTTGAGTTTGTTTCAATAATTGAATTTGAAGATATTTAAAATTACTCAGGAGGTGAAGTACCTTGCCGCATGTAAAAGTACGTGAGAATGAACCGTTTGAAAAAGCGTTCAAAAGATTTACCAAATCATGTGAGAAAGCCGGATTAATGGCAGAAATACGTAAGCATCAGCGTTATGAGAAACCATCAGACGCTCGCAAACGGAAATCCAACATCGCTCGCAGGAAATTGAGAAAATTGCAGGTAGCCCTGGAACGTAAAGGTCGTTAAGTATCCAGGCATTTTGCTGTATGGGTTGTACTGGTAGAAATTAAAATAGAGAATCCCATGGAACTGGAGAAGAAACTTTCTGGACTTTTAATACAAGCTCAGAAAGCTCGTGATTCCAAAAGAGTTATGGCACTCAGAGCTTTAAAATCTGCTGTGTTAACCGAACGAACACGTCATTCAGGACCCATGAGTTTAGATGCAGAACTACAGGTTATCGCATCATACAGGAAAAAAATGTCTAATGTCCTGGATACCTATAGGGATGCAGGACGTACTGAAATGCTTGAGCAGGC
This sequence comes from bacterium, assembly GCA_019912845.1. GTDB lineage: Bacteria > Electryoneota > Electryoneia > Electryoneales > Electryoneaceae > JAIOHU01. Next base: position 9,141 of record JAIOHU010000145.1, on the reverse strand, counting down.
TCAACTCGAAATTGCTGTATGTGATGAATTGCTTCCAGCGCAGCTTACAGAAGATGAAATTGAGTCCCTGGTCATATCCAGAATTAAAGAGATTGGTGCTTCATCGCCTGCCGAAATGGGCAAGGTGATGGGACCTTTGATGAAAGAGTTGAAGGGAAAAGCGGATGGCAACCTTGTACGTCAGCTTGTCCAGAAAAACCTGGGAGGATAAGTGACTGTTGTAGATTTTGTCGTCTTGTTCTTGCTTGCACTGTTTCTGATCCGTGGCTTAATGCGCGGATTTTTGGTCGAAATATTTCTTGTTTTGGGATTCATCGGGGGGTACTTCGCCGCTAAAGCGTTTGGACCCAAAGCGAGTGTCTATCTCTCCACCACAACTGACATGGCTGACTGGATGACCGTGATTATCGGAACAGTCGGCATCTTCCTCATTACAACAATCGCAATACGACTTCTTGGAATCATCATCAAAAAGATGCTCAAAGCATTTGGTTTGGGACCGATTGACCGATTTCTTGGCGCATTTGCCGGTCTGGCAAAGGGCGCAATGGTGGTTATCATCCTGATGATTATTGCCCTGATGAGTCCCTGGGAACATGAAGCACGTGCTCGGGGTAGACGCGGTGTCATTGCTCCGTACGTTTTTCTTGGTGCGGATGTTTTCCTCGATCAAGTCGCAAATGGCATTCTTAAATCAACCCAACGAATAATCTATACAGATTCATCCTACCGTGAAAAAATGATGCAAATGTTCGCTGATAAGGGAATGGACCCCAAGATGGCTGAAGTATTAGCTGACAATCCAGAGATCATACAAAAGCTGTACAAACGTCTCAAAGAAGCTGATTTTTCCATCCCGATTACATCCATTATGGATTATGATATCAGCCAGGTAAAACAGCAATGGACAGCATTACACCCACGTGTCAAAAAGGATATCCTGACTTCCTTCAAAAATGATACTATTATGGATTATGAGCCCTTCCGTAAATTGCACAGTAAATTGGAACGGGAAGCGGATAAAGCGATCAAAGAATTAAGAAAACTTTAGATAAAACATTTTGATCATATATTAGCTCGTTTTAAGGCATCCTGACGTTCACTGCTGAACCGTTGAAGGATGTCTTTTTTGTCTCCGGTAAGCAAACTTTGATCTCTGACAACTTCCCTGCCACCGACATACACTGAACGAACAGAAGCTGAAGACAACCCAAATACCAAATGAGTATAGAGGGATTCAGAGGATAAGTTTTCAACTGAGTATGGATAGGGGTCAACTGCAATACAATCTGCCAAATAGCCTGCTCGCAACATACCGATTTTACCCTTCATTCCCAGAGCACTCGCTCCGCCTTCGGTCGCCCATCGGAAAAATGTTGCGTGTGTTATGTTCTCAGGACTGTGTAAATTTGAAGCCAACAATGCAGCGAGTCGCATCTCCTGCCATACATCAAACCGATTATTTACAGGGGAACCATCGGAAGCTATTGAAATTGTTGCACCTGCTTCCTCTAACCTGATTGTGTCCGCAATACCGCTAGCCATTTTTAGGTTCGTTGAAGGGCAATGGAGAACATTTACCTTGTGGTTTCCAATCAATTCAACTTCCGAGTCAGCCAGCCAGATACAGTGAGCTAAGGACGTATTTGAATCCAACAAATCAAGTTGTTTGAAGTATTCAATATTAGATTTTCCAGTCTCTTTGTAAATCACATCATTTTCGGATTGAGTCTCTGACGCGTGAGTATGCCAGATCAGACCATTTTGAAGGGCGATTCTTTTACTTTCAATGAGTGCCTCTTCTGAACAGGAAAGCGCAAAACGTGGCGCTACACATCCCTGCAACCTCCCGCCGCTCTTTGACTTCCACTTGCTATGAAGCGACCAGCTCTCCTCCAGGCTTTCATGCCAGGGTCGAATCAATTGAGCGGGTATAGCCTCACTTACCTTGTCCATCCAGGCATTTCCAATCACAGCGCGAATACCCAATTCTTCGCACGCACGAAAGGCACTATTTGTATGATGGCTGCTTTCTATTGTAAGAGCTGCGGTTGTTCCTGTCAAAAGCAATTCAATAATTGACTGTCTGGCTGAAGCATAGACTGACGATTCATTGTGCGATGCCTCAAATGGATACATCCTCTTTTGCAACCATTCAAGGAGCCCGAACCCCTCCGTGAAACCACGGAACAACGTCTGGTTCAGGTGAATATGGCTTTGGATCAAACCGGGCATCAGCCAGTGATCACCATAATCCCTGATTTCCTCATTATCAGCGGGATGAATGTCTGTTACACTACCCACCTTCAGAATCTTAGCATTTCCCGAATCCAGATTTTCTTCGGATATTCTAATCCTTCCAGGCGAATAGATTGTACCGTAACTGTCTGCAATTATTTTATCTGCTTGTAGTATCATTCTGTTCTCGTTTTTATACTTTCTATCTAATGCTACTCTGCACACACTTTTAAGCCTGTCTGAAACCAAAAAAGCGCACATTTTCTTCATAATTCCCGATTACCATACTGTCCAGGAGCGATTAGTAGCTTGATTCACCAGAATCATTATTGTAAGTCAGCAAGTGGAACTACAAAGCTCCTCAAATATTCTCATAGAAAAACCGATCCTATCGGATCGGTTTAATTTATCGAAATTAATAATAAATGCTATTGTAAAACAACTCTACACTGAACTTGCTATGCTTTTATTTCTTCAACCAAAATTGACAGGAATATGGGATGCCTGGTAGTTTCTACGAACCGTTTCAGGTCATTCATCACAGCCGCCCAACCGTCGTAATCAGGTCTAGAAACAAAAATAATTGAATCGGAGAATGTCCCCTCAGTGAGGCTGACCCTTGTACCATTTCCCTCTTCCTTCAATTCCCAGCATACATCAAGGTTTGCTTCTTCTCCAGCGACCTCTCGCCACCCATGCACAAATTTAGCATTTTCTTCAATCTCACGAATGGGTAGTTGATCCCAACCCAAATCGAGAATGCCATTCTCTTCCAGCTTGATCTCTTTGACCTGGGGTGCAAAAAAGCCCTTAATGCCATCAACGGTAGTGAGCGTCTGGTAAACTATGTCCTTTTTTGCAGCAATCCATGTCTCAATTCTGAATTCTTTACCCTTTTTACTGGTAAATTCAGGACGAACCCAGCCGGAAGCACCTTCCATGTGGAAGACATAACCATTTAAAATTAATGTCCACAGGTTACGCAAATCATCATCAGTAAGATCATCACCATTTACAATGTGCTCGACATCGAGACGTGAAATTCTCTCTTCAACTTCAGTAATCTGATAATGAACCTCAGTATCTACGACCTCACCATCACGTCTCCTCAGTGGCCAACGGAAAGACACTTTCATTTTATCCTTATCCAGTAATATAATGGGCTGTTCCAACCGCTCTTCATACCGGATAAATGGGACATGTTTTCCGCCAAACTGATACTGACCATCATCCTTCAAATCAACACTTGCCTGTTGGGCAAACCAGATTTGCAATTCACGTGAATCGGTGATTCCCCGCCATGCGATTTTAGCAGGAACTCGTACATCGAGGCTAACAGTTGCACGTTTTTTAACTTCTGTGGGCATCTTAAACTTCCTTGTTTTCGCAAATAATTCAGTCCAATAAATTGCTGAAAGCCCTACCAGGACTGAAAGAGTTAGTGTTTAACTTTAAAAGAGGAAGACGGCACGGTTCAAAGAGAGACCCCGTCTTCCATATCAGGCTGCTAACATAATCTTTTTTTTTAGCATATACAACCCCCAAGTTGACAACTCTCGCCTGAAATAGTCATATTCAGTAGGTTTTCTAACGATGCTCTCGGAGTTCACAGCCTGTGATAAAAATCAGAGTGAATAAAAAAGCGGACCAACCTCAGATCCGCTTTTTTTACGCTTGTCTAAAACCAGTAGTCTTATGAAAGATCAAGCAGCTCTTTTACCTGTTCTTCAAAAATACCCTTGAAGACATAACCAACATGAACAGCACGTACACGACCTTCCTGATCAATTACAAAAGTAGTCGGTATACTGCGAATGCCACCATACATATTTGAAGTTTCACGATCTGCCAGGACGATGGGGTAGTTGATCTTCCATTCTTTTGTGAATTCAGCCACGGCATCCTTGCCATCACGTCCGAAAGCCGCTCCAATAATCACCAGACCATTATCACCATACTGATCCTGCAGCTCTATGAAGCCGGGAATTTCTTTTTTACAAGGAGGACACCATGTATCCCAAAAGTCCAAGATAACAACTTTCCCCTTGTAATCACTCAGTTGTTTCATATTGCCATCCAGGTCGCTCAATTTCCAGTTGGGAGCATTCTGCGCTTCCGCAAGTGGAATCAGACTATGCTGTTTGCGTGTATTTTCAGCAACCGGATTGGCATCAACCTTCTGCTTAACCTGAGTAGTTTGGTTTGCCGGTTCTGTAGTATTTTGACTCACTTTTTCTGATGTGCTGCCAGATTCACTGCAACTAATCAGAAATAAAGCAATTACTGTTGCGACTATGGGGTAGACTAATCTCTTCATAATGTTTCCAATGTTTGGTATGTAAGGCTATACGATTGATCTTCAGACAATAGAGTTAACGACAATCTGCCAGTGTTATGAGACTTGGGTATCCTCTGACTTTTTCAGTTTCTGAATCGGAAGCAGGCTGAAAAGCAAACCGCCCAGCAATGCACCATAAAATGTTGCTATAAATGGATTGGACCAGATTGCGCAGGAGTTCGTCGTACAACCGACCAACGCGTAGTACAAATACCCGCCTACTGATCCCAACAATGCTCCTGTTAAATTGACCCAGAATGTGATACCAGGTTTTTTCACTTTTGTTTCTCCTGTAATTCTGGAGGTAGTTCGAGATTGAGTGTGGTCATCAACTTCCATTGAATATCCTTTGGAACATTCTGTGTAGGGATCTCCCTGAAAATCTTAATTGTCTTTCCCAGTGTATCTACTTCAGCACAGCAGGTAGGGCAATCACGAACATGCTCCATGACCTGACGACAGGCTTCTGATCCCGCTTCATGACCAAGATGCATTTCAAGGACATCACAGAGCTGCTCTATGGATTGAAGACAGGGGGATTCTTTTTTCATTTTACACCTCACTCACTACCTGTATTTACAAATTCAACTAATCTTTCGCGCAATCTGACACGCGCACGATGTAAATCGGCTTTTATTGCTGATACTGTTTTCCCGACTTCTTCAGCAATTTCCGCCATGGACAATCCCTCAAGGTCTTTCAGAACAAAAGCTGTTCTCAAATTTGCAGGAAGCTGTTGAATTGCTTCCTCGAGATGTACCTTAAGTTCCTCATTCAAAGTCGATTCTAACGGATCAAGTTCGAGAGAGGTCGCAATAAACCCGATATCGTAACTTGACTCCTCATCTTTTTTCTCTTCTTCAATGGGGACAAAATACTTGTTCTTTCTGCTTCTCATCCGCATCAATGCTTCATTCGCAGCGATACGGTGTATCCATGTTCCCAATCGACTTTTTGCTTGAAAGCCATCCAACTTCTCAAATACCTTAAGAAATGTATCCTGGAGAACACAGGAAGCCTCATCTTCGTTTCCTGTCAATCGTAATCCCAGGTTGTAGACATTCTGCTGGTGTTTGAGAACGATTTCAGTCTTCGCTGCCGAGTTTCCCTGGACTGCTAATCGGATCAACTCAAGCTCTTTTGCTGTTTCGTCAGATGCTGAAGTATCGATTGCATCTGAAGAACCACGATATTTTTTGCTATCTTCAGTCATAGTATTGAAGATAGGACTGATTCATCTGCCAAACCAGATTCTCAGAGGATACGCTGTAATTCCGAGAGTACTTGATCAACCGGCAGCATCCCCTCCAACCCATGATCTTCATTTATAACTGTTCTGGGGACTCCTCGCACATTGTATTTGACTGCCAGATGCGGAAACTCCTGAGCTTCTACCATATCAGCGGTAATGTGATCAGACTCCATCGCAAACTGATGAGCAATACGAACCGCTCCCGGACAGTAAGGACAGGTAGGTGTCACAAAAACCTGCATGTGAACATTTCCAGATAGCTGTTTAACTGCTTCCTTTACATCCTGCGCTAATCCAGAATCTCCTGAAGAAAGCATCAAGATATCTTCCAGAAGGGATACAAATTCATACCCTGAAGGAATCCCATAATAATGAATTCCATAATCTTTTTCACTGCCATCAGTCATAGCGAGTGCGGGTACTTTATCAATATTGTATTTTTCTGCTTTTTCTTTGTCTATTACAAAGTCAAATACTTCCATGCTCAATTTATCTGACAGATTTGATACTTCTTCGAGGAGAAGATGCGTATCTGCACACATCTGACACTCCATCTCCTGAGTGAAAAAAATAAACTTCACCTCACCTGTCATCACCCTCAAACGTTCTATGATCGCTTCGCGATCTTTATCTTGCAGCAGTGGCATACATTGTTTCCTTGTTGTGTAAATTGATTCTATTCGTATGATGCTGGGATATAAAAAAAGTTGCGAATCTGTTTCTCCAACCATTCAATCCGAGAGGCAGATCGGACCAAACACCCTGAGTAGTTCGGATAAAAGTAGGTTGCAGTGAATAAAGGTAAAACGTACCTTTGCAGCGTGAATCCGAATATTGCAATAATTATCCCGGTATACCACCACTCCGGTAGGTTACCCTACGTAATCGACGGTGTGATGAAGTATATCCCACGTGAACGTATTCTCGTGGTTGATGACGGCAGTCCCGAAGCCTCAGGTCTAACCGCGAGTGCATTTGGAACTCAGAGAATTCTGCATTCCAGGAATCTCGGTAAAGGCATTGCATTGCGAAATGGATTTGCCTTTTGGGCTAAACGTGGTGTGGAATGGGTTATTACTCTCGATGGAGATGGACAACACGATCCCAGCGACATCAGGAAATTCATTGCTGTTGCAAAAATGGGAAAATATGATCTGGCGATTGGTTCAAGACGTAGTGACGTGAAACGTATGCCGAAAGATCGACTGTTGAGTAATGTACTCTCAACCTCCTTTCTAAGTATGGTCAGTGGATATAGTTTGGATGACAGTCAATGCGGGTACAGGTTGGTCAACTTAAGTGCAGTACTGGACTATCGTTGGCGTGAGACCGGATTTGCATTTGAAAGCGAGATGATTCTACGTTTCCTTCGGGACAATCGAAGGATTCTATTTGTCCCCATCCGCACATTGTATGCAAAAGGGCAAAAAAGTTCGATCAAACGTGCTCCCGATACCTTCAGATTCTTTCGCGCAATCTGGAGAACACTGGTAAAACCATGACTTCAACTGAACTCGCAAGGCAAAAAATGATTGATACTCTACGAAAGAAGGGTATTGACGACGAACGAGTTCTGGAGGTTATGGCGAACATAAAGCGACATCTATTTGTACCTGAAGAACTTGAGCATCGAGCATACGAGGATGGTCCACTGCCCATCGGTGAGCACCAGACCATTTCCCAACCTTACATGGTTGCATATATGACTCACCTGCTGAACCTGACTGGTAGGGAACGTATACTTGAGATTGGAACTGGTTCTGGCTATCAGACAGCCATCCTGGCTCAGCTATCTGCAGTTGTTTTTACAATGGAACGTTTCGTCACACTTGCTCAGACTGCAAAAGCACACTTTGAAATGCTGGGAATAAATAATATCGTGCAGAAAGTCGGGGATGGAACGATGGGCTGGGGTGAGGAAGCCCCATTTGACCGAATAATAGTAACTGCAGGTGCTCCCGAAATACCAAGAATATATTATGCACAACTTGCAGAGAATGGGATACTTGTAATACCAAGCGGTTCACGTCGCATTCAAGAATTAAAATTAATCGAAAAAAAACAGGATGAAACGATTACGACCAGCAAGGGTGGTTGTGTCTTTGTCCCTCTTATAGGAAGCCAGGGATGGAAATAGCTCAATTTATTGCCGATCATTTACGAAATGTCTCAACTGATATGGTAACTGTATTCATCGCTATGTTGCCAGTTGCTGAACTCAGGGGGGCTATTCCCTGGGCAATTACCCTGGGCGATTTACCTGTCTGGCGAGCCGTTGTTTTCTCGATTATCGGGAATATGATTCCCATCCCCTTTATTCTCATCCTGCTTGGACCGGTTTCAAACTATTTGAGCAGATGGAGGGTATTTGACAGGTTCTTCCAATGGCTATTCGCACGTACACGTAAACGCAGTAATGCTCTAGAAAAATACGAAGCACTCGGATTGATTCTTTTTGTGGGAATACCATTGCCAATTACTGGTGCCTGGACTGGATCGGTTGCAGCGTTCTTATTCGGAATTCCGCTGAAGAGGTCGTTGCTCTATATTTTTATCGGTGTGTGTATGTCAGCAACAATTGTCACCCTAACTAGCGTAGGGCTGGTCGGTTTTGTAGGGATGTTTCGTTAAGTGGACTTCGATGGGTCGATTCAACGACAAAGACTATTATACCCTGGATTTATCGAGGGTATAATAGCTTCTCGACTGGAATTATTAAACATTGGACAAGTCAAATGCCAATAGGAAAAGCAGGTACGCTGGTCCACCTGGACAGACTATCAACCCGGTATTGCGGAGTCCTGAATTTTGGTGTCGTTACGAATGGTCCTCATCACCGTAGATTCAGACGGAACAATGTTAAAACGATGACGAACACCGGCATTTTTGAGGGTTACAATCATAAACCAGGGAACTTCCGCGAGCACAAAATCACCACCCTTAGCTTCAATTTTCCGCTGAATACGCAATAGACCAGCAAACAACGTCGAATGTAAAAACTTAGCCCCTCGCATGGTCAGGACAATTCGATTTACGTCGTTTTCGAGTAAACTCTCCAGCTTCTCCTCCAGCCCACCCTGCAGGTCAAAATCCAACGCCTTTCCACCAAAAATAAACGCTGTATTATTGTGGATTTTTGTAGCGTATGAGGTAAATTTCATGTTTATAGTCCTTGCAAATGGTTTCAGTATTGGTACCGTATGCAAGGAATATGCCTTCATCTTACCTCTTGATTATATTATAGATAGCGTTAGTTTATCCTCTGGATATGCCGAAGCTGCCTGATAACAATTGCCTAGAGGCAAATTTAGCC
>JAIOHU010000144.1 GCA_019912845.1 bacterium | reverse complement strand
TTACTTCACCATTCTCATCACAAATTAATGTGCTCCCTCCGGCTGGGTTCAGATTACTTATCACAATTGGTGTAACCGCTGCAATTGATAAAGAACCGGAAATCAGGATCAAGACCAGCACCAACATACCAAAACGGTAGGCAGAGAGACTTACTGGATTCTTTCGCATTATCCTCTCTCCCCATTTTTCGATGATCTATTGCTGCCATCATTGGATTTTTCTGAATCGATCTTCTTTTTATCCCAAGGCGGCTGTTTAAAATCAGGTAGTGGAATTTTAGTGCGACCCGGTTTTCTATCAAGACGATATCGTCCTTCATTGCCACCATATTGCACAGCCGGTCTCGATCGTTCCCACTCAAATTCGCGATGCCCGGGTGCAACCACAAGGATATAACCCTGCCAGGGCATGAATCCGCTTTGAGTTCCCTGCCACCCTTGCGACGGTGAGTGCCAGGTCGAATTCAGATTTCCTGCGCTCCATGAATAAATACGATCTGAGGTGACTTCATAACTTCCACTCGCAAAACTCGACTCAATCAGCCCGGATTCAGCCAAAGATGTAGGAAAGGGAAATCCGGCACTGATCATATTCATCCCGACACGCATCTCACCAAGTGAAATTGTCTCAGCGTCGAGAGCCGCTCCAATCAGTTCGAGAGTAACGCCCTCCTGATCGCCGATTATTTGCATCCAATAGGACTGCGTGAGATTTAAATCGGTTAAATCACCCACCCAGGCAGCTTGATTGCTATCGTAATAACTGCCGATGTATGAGTTGCCATCGAAGGTTTGTATCCAACTGGCATTTTCCCACTCTGTCCCACCGGGGAGTTGATCACCCAGGACTGTCTCCAGGGTTGCATTTTCAGGAAGGAGGGGGAAAGAAACAAGGTGTGTGCCAGTCCCCAGTGTCATTTTCCAGACGCCAGCGACATTTGAAGGGGTACCAAAACCTTGTGCATACCCATTGCCCACCCCCACTGTGACAATAAGAATCAGTATGATACACAAGCTACCGAATGATCTTCTCATATCAGACCTCTCTAGACACCTCTGGATTATATCATTAGAACATAATAAAATTCCCAGCCTTTTAAAAGACAAATCGGAGAAATGAGACAGGTTTCTCTGGACGTAATTGTATTTTCCCAATCTGGAGAGGTTGTAGCGTGGCAAAGTTTCAATGTGTTACCTTAGCAAACGAAATCATATTTTAGTTCAACACAGAACATAATTGGAGATAGTATGTCAGACCCTTTAGCTGATGCATTGGGCATGGGGGACGATCCTTACGGAAAACTCCCACACACAAGCGTATTAATTCAGCTCATAAACTCAACACCAGCACCCATCCTCGCAAATGAGATCAATACCATTCTGAAACGGTTGGTTGTACTCGAGATGTATCTTGAAGAAAAGCGAGATTTGACAATTTCAAAAGAGGAACTTGAAAGTTTCATACAAAGTGAAGCACCGAGGATTGAGGAGCAGTTAAAAATTCAGACCACCCTCTTCTTCGGATCAATATCAAAAAGAGAGGGTGGATGAGACAAGTAACTCTTGGCATTTTATGTAGGTAAATAAGTGAGTGCTTTACAGTCTGTCCTGGAATGCGATTTTTACTTGCGTCATTCCAGCGTGGTGTTAGCTGGAATCCAGGAAGATTATGTAACCTCTACCACTTCTACACATCAAAGCAGTAACATTCAAAGCGAATAGAAAGGATTTAAGATGTCCAGAATTACGATGACTCGATTAGCTGACATGGCTGGTATGCGTTTTGAAGGCGAGACAGCCAGTGGTCATACAATTGTGATGGATGCAAAAGCAGAGGTGGGTGGAAAAGATGCGGGCGCACGTCCGAAGGAGTTACCGTTTGTTGGACTCGCCGGCTGTACCGGGATGGATGTCATCAGTATCCTGCGGAAGATGAGGCAGGAACCAGACCGTTTTGATATTGAAGTCGAGGGTATCACAAGTACAGTCGAACACCCTAAATACTGGGAAGAGATCCGAGTGATCTACCATGTCGAAGGCGATATTGATCAAGAAAAATTGACCAAAGCGATCAATCTATCTCGCACACGTTATTGCGGCGTTTCTGCAATGCTGAAAGGGAAGGTTACTGTCCATTACCAGGTCATTTTGAATGGTGAGAGTACTGACCTGCCAGATAATCCGGAATAATTATGCAGTAGAAAAAGAACAGCTAATTTCAGGAACTGATTATAGATTGGTTCCTCGCTGTACAATTAGGGTTAAGTGACAGTTCTGTATCAATTCAGTTGCGACAGGGAAGTAACATGGTTATCTCAGATAAATTCCAAGAGAGATTGCGATACTTCGTTGACAATGAACGATCTTCAAATCAACCTGTTTTCGAGGACTAAACGACGAGGAACCGAAATACCATAAAAAGTAAGTGCTCTGTACTAAAATTGTTATAAATTAACAGCATAACAACTTCAACGAACTTTAGATCAATCGTGATCTAAGTTATGGATGGCAGTATTGTTTGTCCATGTGTGTTGTTGATATTCACTTGATGTTGGATCATGATACCAACCATCAGTCTCCCAGATATGCGATCTCAATGAGGTACGACCTCCACTATGGAAACCTCTGCCTTGATATCGAACGTGCCATAGTGCACAACCGCACTGAACTCCATCTGGTGAAAGACCTTATCAACGTACTGGAATGCGATGGCGCATGAACAGCACCCAAGCTATGCTCGATCTACTAGCCATGCGAATCAATAATACGTGGAATGCCTACAGGTGTTGCCTTATTCAACAAGAACAACAGCGAACCAACCAAAGACTGCTATTCAAACTTGAAAAACTGGGGTAACGCAACTTAATTCAGTAAGCAGCTACACCCTGAAAAGACTATGCACAGTGGGCTTTTAGGGATTATTTTCCATGTAATGGGTCGAAAAGCCAGTTGGCCATGCATACTCCCGAAACTCACCAGTTGCTGGATTTGTATGTTCCCATGAACCTGTCACCCAGATATGCGACCACCATGTATCTGCATCACCATCGAGAGTAATATCACCTGATTTCATGTCATCAACACCATAAGGAACAAGTGCAGAGAATCCCCAATCACCAGGATCATCACCGTCATCCTGCGCCCATCCATAATGCCCAGAATAGTCTGACTGTAAATCTGCAACTGTTCCGTCATCCACGTCTTCAATGATGACTTGAACTGTTTCAGCTGTACCTATAGTGGTTAGAGATACCAACATAACCACTAATACCAAGCAGAGGTAATAAACTACGATTCTTCTCTTTTTCATGAATCCTCTCCAAAATTTGTTGAATTTCACAATAAGCTTGCTTGCCTAAGCTTAATATCGTACTTATAATAGACGAATAAAATATCAATGTCAAGTAAGGAATTAAAAATATGAAAATAATTCTTCCATCATTAGTCATGATACTTTTTTTATCTGAGCTACTTATTTCTCAGCCTACATTACGCGATGGGTGGCCTCAGGATTTGCGTGAAGTAGATGGATTTTATGGATTAATGGATAATATAAGCACAATAGAACTTGCTGACGGTAGAATTTTACTCGCAGCTTCATGCAGAACTAGAGTAGGAGTCTGGGATTTAAATTCAAATATCATGCTTCCAGGTTGGCCGGTGGATTTTGCCCCTGCGCCACCTTCCCCAATTGTTGTAGCTGGCCCTTATCTGGTAGATATGACTGGTGATGGTGAACCTGAAATATACGTTTGTACGAGGCGTTTTCTAGGTGAAGGTTTACCGAGAATGATTTATAGATATTGGCTTGATGGTACAAGAGACGAGCAATTTGTTCTAGAATACGATACACAGTTTACTAATATGTCAGCACCCTGTTTTGCTGATTTGGATGCGAATGGTCTACCTGAACTTATTTTTTCTGAAGATCTTATTCATGCTGTGGATAGTGAAGGAACTGAATTAGATGAGTTTCCTTGGTCGGCAAATGGAGGACGTGATCAGCTTTTCCGGGGAAACGTCGTGGTAGCGGTTCCGCCGCTTGTCGATACACCTGTAATTTATTGGCCTACGGTTGGAATGTTACATGCACGCCGCTTGGGTGATCAAACAGAGTTGCCAAATTGGCCTTCTACGATTGCATCCCGTGACAATGAAGTTTCAACTATTGTTTTAATACCACACGAAAATAATTATCTGATTGCAATTGGGTGCATGGACTCAATACACGTTTTCAGACCAGACGGAAGTCAGCTGGAAAATTTTCCTCAACCAATTACAAATCCTCGGAATGGTCTGGGCCCAAATACATTGTCGGTCGGACTTGTCAATGGTGATCAGACTGAAGATATTGTTTTCACATTGTCAAATGAATTTCTCGAATCTTTCGATATGAATGGTGTCAGACCTGTCGGTTATCCATTGGAAGCTGATTTTAACAATTATCTTGATCCGATTGCTTTGGTACGGCTGGATATACCCGGGAGCTCTTCATTTGTGCTTCAACCAAAGTGCAGTACTGGACGAGAAAATGGACAGTACCAGATTCACGCATTTTTAAATGGCAACGAACTTCCCGGTTTTCCAATATTGGGTGAATGTAATCAATCTGTTGGGATGATGAGTTCACTCGCATTAATTCCATCCAATGACCTACAAACTTTACACATCGCATTCAATACGAATATGGGGAGAGTTGTGGTTTACGATTGGGAGATTGATCTCCACAATTATATTATGGAATGGGCTCTTCCCGGTGGCGATAACTGGGCAAGCCGGATTTACAAACCTTATCGTCTCACACCGAACTCTCCACCAGATATCGCAGTACGAGAACCTGCTGACTCACTGCTTGAATTTGAACAACATCATGTGCAGCAGTTTCGCATTGCAGCAGAAGACCCTGATGGTCATCCAGTAAGCTACCTCTATCGTTTTGATGGTGATACCGTATCTCATGATTCGCTCTTTTCAATCGAATTCGCAGATACCGGCAGGTTTGTTCTGACCGCAGTAGCCAGCGACCATCATCAGGACAGTTCATCTGTTAATTGGGAAATTGTTGTTTCACCAGAAAACTCCATCGATCCAGAAAATGATCCAGATAAACTGCTACCAGAGGAACTATCATTAACCCCATATCCTAATCCAACAAATGGTTCTATCCAGGTAGAATATACACTACCACAAGGTACATCAGGAAAACTCACGATTATCGATATGCTGGGACGTGAGATTGATTCTAAAAACATTATCCACTCATCGGCAGGAAGATACAGGACTATTGTAACCGAAAAAGTGTTACCTTCGGGGACTTATCTGATCAGAATTACACTCGGAACGAATGAGATGCGAGAAGAACGAATTATTTTGATACGTTGAAATTATATTGATTTTTGCAGATTATTACACATAAACAATCAGCCGAGTATTGTTCTGTCTGGTTTCTCAACCTACGGTCGGGTTCTTCGAATACTGTCTTCCAGGCTGTATCAGAACGCGGTTTCCGACCGCGTCATTCCGGTGATGAGTTGAGCCGGAATCCAGGAAGGTATTGATATTATATATAGCGTTTCTCGAAAGTATTGTCCGATCGCGTCATTCCAGCACGTTTTTAGCTGGAATCCAGAAAGGTATTAATACTATTGATTTCAGGACTAATTGGAAGATGGCAATCCGAACTACACAAACATACAGCAGCTTAGCATGAGACAATAATTCCAAGAATCAGTATAATTTAGAAATTCAAGATCAAGGGCGTTATCATCGAATAATTTTAGTTTTTACTTCTCAGACAATCTACTCGCGGGAATGAAGTGATCGGACAGATATTTCGATAATCCCTATTCCGATTTTATAAACAAAAAAACCCGGCGTTCGCCGGGTAAAACTTTTAAGAAAGAGAATGCTCATGATTCAGATGCTAAACTGAGTGTTCTCACTCTTTCTCAGGACTACCTCCAGGAGGTGCAAAGGGTGCTTCTCTGCCCTGTTTTCTGTAGAATACCTCAAAAATATCTATGGGGATCGGGAATATTGTTGTCGAATTGTTTTCGGAGGCAACTTCAACCAGTGTCTGGAGATAGCGCAGGGTAAGGGACATGGGATTCCCCTCCATCATTTTTGCAGCTTCAACCAGTTTTTCTGCCGCTTGAAGTTCGCCCTCTGCTGCAACAATTTTCCCACGTCTGACACGATCCGCTTCCGCTTCTGCAGCCATAACTCTTTTCAGCTCAGGCGCGAGGTCAACATGTTTGATTTCAACCGTTGAAACCTTTACACCCCACGCATCAGTGTGCTCGTCGATGATTTCCTGCAAACGTGCATTAACTTTCTGCAGGTTATCCAGCATATCCTGGAGCACCAGTTCACCAATTACGGCACGTAAAGTTGTTTGAGCGATCTGGATTGTCGCCTGGAAGTAGTTTTCTGCGTTGACAATAGCACGAGTGGGTTCCATCACACGGAAATAGATAACCGCATTGACGTGAACAGTCACATTATCACGTGTGAGCAAATCCTGTGGTTGAACATCGAAGACCTGAATTCGAGTTGAGACCTGTTTAACCTGATCGATAATGGGGATAATAAAGACGATACCCGGTCCTTTTTCCCCCGACAGTCGACCCAATCTGAATACAACCAATCGATCATATTCACGTACGACACGTATTGCAGCAGCAAGTAAAAGAATTACTGCAACAAGAAGTATTATCATTCCAATCGGTGGCATACTGTTTTCTCCTCACTTGCGTAGAGCGTTTCGGAGGTACGCCCTATAGATTGGAGAGCTCCTCCACCAGCAGATCCATGTCTTCACGGGTGCGTTTCTCCGTAACCGCAACCAGAAGCGCATGTTCAAATTCCGGGTAGAATCGTCCAAGTCGGATCCCTGGGAAGATGCCTCTCTTCCCCATTTTCTCCACCAGTTCCTTCGCCGGTACAGCAGTTTCAATCACAAATTCATTGAAGAATGGCTGGTTGTACAACAATCTGAACCCATCCAGTTCACAAATTTTTTCCTGGAGATAGTGTGCCTTATGATAGCACATTTCAGATACTTTACGGAAACCCTCTTTCCCCAGTAAAGCGATATGCACCAATGCTGCCAGAGCATTTAACCCTTGATTTGTACAGATATTGGAAGTCGCTTTCCCTCTACGAATATGCTGCTCACGAGTCTGCAGTGTGAGAACGAAACCACGTCGACCATGCTTATCAACAGTCTGACCAGAGATTCGTCCCGGCATCTGACGTATCAATTTCTCCTTGGCAGCAAATAAACCAAGATAGGGACCACCGAATGCAACTCGATTGCCTAGACATTGCCCCTCACCAGTCACAATATCAGCGTCGTATTCACCGGGTGATGCCAGCATACCAAGGCTTACCGGGTAGGCACTCACTGCTGCAAGTGCGCCAGCCTCATGGGCTAATTTTACAATCTCAGGGGCATCTTCAAGGATACCGAAGAAGTTTGGTTGTGCAAACATCACAACCGCAACATCCTCATTCAGAGCATTTTTCAACGCACTAATATCAGTCCTGCCATCAACCATTGGAATGGGTTGAATATCAATGTTGGATGTTCTGGCGTAGGTTAGCAATAATTTCAGGTAGTGTGGATGAACAGCATCGCTAACCAGCACACGTGACCGTTTACGTTGGCTGCGTAATGCCAGCAACATGGCTTCGGTCATCGCGGTTGCGCCATCATAAATGCTCGCATTTGCGACGTCCATACCTGTTATATCGCAGATCACGGACTGGAATTCATAAATGGCTTGCAGTGTACCCTGGGCAACTTCCGGTTGGTAGGGGGTGTAAGCAGTATACCATTCACTTCTGGAGAGAATTGCACCAACTCCCGCAGGAATGAAATGATCGTAACTGCCACCGCCAAGAAAACTCAACCCTTCCACAGCGTTGCGATTTTTCGCACCGATGTTCCTCATTTCACGAGCGACTTCAAACTCAGACAATCCATCAGGTAGGTTCAAGCCATCCTGCAAACGGACATCATCGGGAATCGCTGCAATTAAATCTTCAAATTTAGAAACTCCAATCGCTTCCAGCATTTCCGCGAATTGAGCTTCAGTATGCGGTACATACGCCATTTGCTTAAATCCTGTTTAGCAGAAAATCAATCACAATAGTCGTAATTGATCTCACATCCTTTGTCAGTTGACCTTAGAATAGTCTAAAGTCTAATAGTACAAGCTTCGGCTAATTTAGCCCCTTGACGAATACCCTACCAATCTTCCATAAAAAGCAAATTGTACATCTAGCCAATATGCTCTTGATACGTTTCAGCATCCATAAGGCTATCGAGTTCGCCTCTGTCGCTGATAGCAATTTTTATCAGCCAGCCTTCACCATAAGGATCGCTGTTTACAGTTTCGGGTTCATCATCCAATTTGGAATTGATGGCGGTAACTTTGCCTGTCAGCGGTGCGTAAAGATCAGCGACAGTTTTGACAGCTTCGATGGAACCGAACGGTTGCCCCTGCTCGACTTCATCATCAACTTCTGGGAATTCAAGGAAAACTACGTCGCCAAGTTCGCCTTGTGCATAATCAGTGACTCCTACGACAACTTCATCACCCTCTATGCGAACCCATTCATGGTCTTCTGTGTACTTCAGATCATTTGGAACATCAGACATGACTATTTGCCTCCCTTGCCCGCAAGCCAATTTTCAAGAAAGACTGTGGACACGTTACCAGTTTGAAATGCTTCTGTCTCCAACACCTGCAAATGGAAGGGTATGGTTGTTGGTACACCTACAACAAAAAATTCTTCCAGTGCACGATGTGCTCGTAAAATTGCTTCTTCTCTATCTTTTCCATGAACGATCAATTTCGCCAACAATGAATCGTAATATGGCGGTATAAAATAACCACTATAACAATGGCTGTCCACCCGTACTCCAAACCCTCCCGGTATATGGAAAGTTTCCAATGTTCCGGGTGCCGGCAGGAAATTTCGATCCGGGTCTTCAGCATTTATTCTGAACTCAATCGCATGACCATTAAAGGTAATTTCATCCTGCGTAAATGGAATAGTCATCCCGGCGGCAACCTGAATTTGCAGCTTCACCAGGTCAATTCCGGTTACCATTTCGGTAACAGGATGTTCCACCTGAATACGCGTGTTCATCTCCATAAAATAGTAGCTGCCATCTTCGTCCAGGAGAAACTCCATTGTTCCGGCACCTACATAATTTACAGATTTTGCACCAAGTACCGCAGCATCTCCAAGTGAAGCTCGTAACTCCGGAGTAACCGCAGGTGAAGGACTTTCCTCGATCAATTTCTGATGGCGACGTTGAATCGAGCAGTCACGTTCCCCGAGATGGATCACATTCCCAGCCTGATCGCCCATGAGTTGGATTTCGATGTGACGGGGATTCGTAATAAATTTTTCCAAATAAAGTTCTGGATTTGAGAAGCTGGCTTCAGCCTCTGATCGAGCCAATTCATAACTGGTTTCAAGGGTTTCAGGAGTTCTTGCGATTCTCATACCCTTTCCACCACCACCGGCACTCGCCTTTAGAATGACTGGATAACCAATTTCTGCAGCAACTTTTCTTGCCTGAGCAAGATCGCTCAGCGCCCCATCTGAACCGGGAGTAACAGGTACATTCGCAGCTCGCATGGTTGATTTCGCCAGAGATTTATCACCCATTCTGGAGATTGCGTCAGGTGAAGGACCGATAAAGGTCAACCCACTCACCTCACACGCCTCTGCAAATTCCGCATTTTCCGCAAGAAAACCATAGCCGGGATGAATCGAGTCGGCACCTGTAATTTCAGCAGCGGTTATCAATGCCTTCGAATTCAGGTAACTTTTGGAAGGCATGGGAGGACCGATACATACAGCATGATCAGCAAAACGAACATGCAAAGAGTCCGCATCAGCTTCGGAATAGACTGCAACTGTTTCAATGCCGAGTTCACGTGCTGCACGCATTACTCGTAATGCGATCTCACCTCTATTGGCAACTAGTATTTTTGAAAACATCATTATGCGTTTGTATCGATTAAGAACATCACTTGCCCGTATTCGACAGGCTTGCCATTTTCACCACGAACCTCAACAACTGTACCGGAAACATCTGCTTCGATCTCATTCATCAGCTTCATCGCTTCAACAATGCAAAGTGCCTGACCAGATTTTATCCGATCACCAACCTTCACATAGGGATCAGCATCGGGAGAGGGTGCGGAGTAGAATGTTCCCACCATTGGAGATTTTATCTCATGATAATCGGTTCGCGTTTCTGTCTGAGGTGCTGACGTCACTGGTTCGGCAACTGCTGGAGCTGCATTCAGTGCAGGATCTATCGCTGGGGTCTGAGCTTGCTGTGGAATGGGAACCCCAGCCTGGGGAGCAGCCACTGTATATTCCACCTTATCTTCCTTGCTCAGCCAGATGCGAGTACCCTCAAATTCTATCTCCACCTGGTGTATTGTACTTGATTCCACCAGTTTGATTAATTTTCGGATTTCCTGCCATTCCATCTTCTCGGTTCCTTCGCTGGAAACAGATACAGCAGATGATTTTTTATCAGATGCCATGATATCCTCTCAATTTGTGTTCCATCTTGAATCAATTGGCTTCAAGGTATGCGATCACACCCGATGAAACAACAAACGCTCTAATATTTATAGATTGTCTACAATACCCTATAGTGCTTAATTATTCATGAGACACAAAATCTGTCCGCTCTCTTTCTTACATATATTGATGGTTGCCTTTGGACTTGTCCAAAGTCTAATAATACTCTTCGTCGCTTTATCAAACCTTGGATAAATACAATGCCAATCACTTTGACCATGTGATCAATCTATTAGCTTTTCACTCGTTCAAGATATTCATTGGTTCGTGTGTCCACTTTAATCACTTCGCCCTTATCCACAAACAGGGGAACCTGAACGACAGCACCTGTTTCAAGTGTTGCGGGTTTGGTCGTAGAACTTACTGTATCGCCTTTAACACCGGGTTCAGTTTCCACGATCTCAAGCTCCATGAAGTTGGGAACCTCAACAATAAGTGGTAATGAACCCTCGAAGAGAACTTTGTAGTCGATTCCATCCTTTAAGTAATTGCTCACATCAACACCGATAATACTGTCACCAATGTTGATTTGTTCGTAAGTCTCGTTATCCATGAAAACATACTGCTCGCTGTCCTTATACAGGTACTGCATTTGACGAGCTTCCAACCGCACATCTTCTACTTTTTCACCAGCACGGAAGGTATTATCCAGAACCCTTCCATTGACAACATTCTTCAATTTGGTACGAACAAATGCGCCACCTTTGCCTGGTTTTACATGTTGAAATTCAACGATGGTGACCAAATCACCATTGTAGCGAATCACCATGCCGTTCTTGAAATCTGATGTTGACGCCATGCGTATAACTCCTCAACTATTGTAATTTTGTTTTTATCTTTGCCATTCCTGCAAACGTGCCAGAAATTCTGCTTCCTCGATAACTTCTACACCAGCTTTTTTCGCCTTTTCCAACTTGGAGCCTGCAGCCTCTCCTGCGATTACAAGATCAGTTTTTGAGGAGACTGAAGATGTAACGTCCGCCCCGAGTTCTCGCAAGCGGTCGCCAGCCTCTCCACGAGTCATGGAAGATAATGAACCAGTAAGCACAATCCTCTTCCCCGCAAGTGGTTTGGGAGCAACATCCGGTTGTTCAACCTCCTCCGAACCAAAGTTTACGCCAGACTGTTCAAGTTTCTCAAGGATGTTAAGGTTTTTCTCGTTGCTGAAAAACTCGACAATCTCCTGTGCGATCTTGCTGCCAATCTCCGGGACTGCTGTTAACCTCTCGATATCACTGGAGGCTTCCCTTAGACGATTTAGTGTTCCAAATTCGGATGCCAATACCCTTGCGGCACCCGCTCCTACCATTCTGATTCCAAGTCCAAAGATAAGGCGACCCAAAGGGCGTTCTTTAGATTTCTCCACTCCAGATGCTAGTTTTTGGGCTGAGAGTTCCCCAAATCCAGGAAGTTCGCTGATCATTTTGTAGTCAAGTGAATAGATATCCTCCGGACCTTTTAATATCTCTTTTTCAACGAAAAGGTCGATGGTTTGATCTCCCAAGCCATCAATATCCATCGCACCACGTGCGACAAAGTGCTTTAACCGTCCACGCAACATCGCAGGGCAGGAGACATTGACACATCGTCGGATGACCTCACCCTCTGGCTTTATTAGTTCCTCACCACATTCGGGACAATTTTGAGGAGGTTGGTAGGTGCCCTCTTTCTCGCCTTCCGCACGACTAACGACCTTCGGGATCACATCGCCCGCTTTTTCAATAATCACCCGCATATTCTCACCCAGCCCCAGACGTTCTATCTCTTCCTCGTTGTGCAAGGTTGCTCTACGTATTGTCGATCCGCCGAGGAATACTGGTTCCAATTCAGCTACCGGTGTAACTGCACCAGTCCGTCCCACCTGATGGGTAATGGATTTGAGCAAGGTTTCGGCACGTCTCGCTTTGAATTTGTAGGCAATCGCCCAACGTGGTGATTTTGAGGTTGCTCCCAGCTCTTCACGTTGACGCCAATTATTTATCTTGATAACTACCCCATCAATTTCATAAGGGAGAGTATCACGGTCTTTGTTTAATTGTGCGTAATAAGTCTCAATCTCCTTCGTACTACCCGCAAGTTTCCAATTCGAGAGCGCAGGAAAATTCATCTCTCTTAGGAGCTTTAACCTGTCTGAGTGTAGTAGAGGCAACCAACTACCCTCTCCCTGTAAATCGTAAATCCACACCTGAATCTGCCGTTTCGCCACCTCAGCAGGATCGAGCATTTTCAGGGAGCCAGCAGTAGCATTGCGTGGATTTTGAAAAGCTGGAAGTCCTTCTTCTTCCCGTTGTCGAACGAGACGATCAAAACCAGAGAGCGACATATATGCTTCGCCACGTACCTCGAATGATTTGTCGCTCCCAATGCCCGAGGAAATTTTCAATGGAATACTGCGGATGGTCTTCAGGTTCGCTGTAATATCATCGCCACGGGTTCCATCACCGCGGGTCACTCCACGTACGAACCTCCCATTTTCATAATGGAGGCTTATGGCCACACCATCTACTTTAGGTTCGCAGGTATATTCATATTCAACGCTTCCTAACGTCTTTTGAATCCGTTCATCAAATTCAAGCACCTCATTGAAAGAATAGGTATTGGATAACGACATCATCGGGCGAATATGTTCGTAAGTCTCGAACTCACCACTCGGCTTCCCCCCAACTCGCTGAGTAGGGCTGTCAGGATTTACCCAGTCAGGGTGATCCGCTTCGATTTTGAGAAGTTCACGATAGAGTTCATCATACTCCTGATCAGAAATTTCCGGGTTTGCTTCCATATAATAGAGAGCATCATGCCGTGAAATCTCATCAATTAATTCTTCATATCGCTTTAGTTCAGACATCGTTACAACCTATGGTAGGACTCGTTTTGCGCCATGATAATGGTTGCGATAATAATCCTGGTTTAGATTTGAGACTGTGACTCCTGTACTACTGGCAGAATGAGCGAACAGACCTTTTCCCAGATAGATGCCCACATGATCTACAGTACCTCGACTACTCCCGAAAAACACCAGATCTCCTCTTCTCAGATCAGCTTTGCGAACAACCCTTCCAGCTTGTTCATATTGGTCGCTTGAATTACGGGGTAATTCAATATTAAAAGCTTCACTCATCACACCCTTCGTAAATCCGCTGCAATCCACTCCGACCTGGCATGTGTTCCCACCCATTACATACGTCGTTCCACACCATCTGC
>JAIOHU010000143.1 GCA_019912845.1 bacterium | reverse complement strand
TGGACAAGTCCAATGCCAACGGCTAAAGCGTGTGAGACAATCCGGCATGAAGCTAGAGTTGATCCTACAGCAACACAATATTACATTATCAGATGCCACCGAATTATAATCCCCGTTATGATTCCATTGATATTTTCCGGGAGGTTTCATGTTTGAGAGACAACTTTGCACGTTACTACTATCACTCATTCTTATTCTAAATGTGTCCAGTTTATTCGCTCAGGACAGCCTCAATGTAACCCTGATCGGCAGTGTTGAACTTCCAGCGGTAGCACAGGATATAGCGGTAGGGGATACAGTCGTCTATCTGGCAGGCAGGAATGATGGTCTTGGGATTATCAATATTGCCAATCCGGCAAATCCGGGGCTTATCGGCTTCGTCGATACTCCAGGTACCACTTATGGAGTGGCTACAAACGGTGATTTGCTTGCAGTAGCAGACCGTCACAGCGGCGTAATGATTTACACTCTGGAAGACCCGGAAAGTCCGACTCCAGTTGCTCAATATAATTCTCCGGGATTAGCATATTCATCTGTATTCGATGGAAATTATATCCTCACAGCCGATTTCGGAAATGGTATCTTCAGCCTCAATGCAAATAATCCGCAAAATCCAACTATAGCTGGAACTATCGATACCCCGGGATTAGCCTACGATGTCGCATTTTCAGGTCATTATGCTTATGTAGCTGATTTCGCGGAAGGGATGCGTATTGTCGACATGGAGCCTTTCCCATGGGATGAAGTTGGTGCATTTACCCAAGTTGAGGAGGTAATTAAGGTTGAGGCTCAGGGAAGAATTGCCTATATCCTCGATGAGTTTGCTGGGTTGATACTGTTGGATGTTTCAGAACCGACAGATCCCATTGAGATAAGCAGGGTTGAGTATGCGAACAGTGTCAGCGGGCTGGATGTTCATCTGGATTATGCGTATGTCATTGACACAAATGGACGTCTCTCAGTGATTGATATCGTTGATCCACTAAATCCCATAGAGGTTGGCTTTTATGATCGTGATATGAACGATGCCAACCGAGGAATTGAATACCGAGATAATCGAGTCTATGTCGCTAATGGTGATTTATTCGATATCTATGATGTCTCAGGTGCTATACGTCAGCAACCAGACCCATTCTCGCTGTTAAGTCCGTTGAATGGCGATACCGTTTACATTGACGAAACTGTTCTTGAGTGGCAGGAAACCATCGATGGTGATATCGAGGAAGCCCCGAACTATGATGTCTGGCTAGATACGCTTCCTGATCTATCCACTGCATGGCAGATAGGGGATAGTTTAATTGCGAACAGCACTCTGGCTCAAAATCTTATAGATGATCATTTTTACTACTGGACAGTTCGTGCCACGGACAATAATACCACAGGACGTTGGGCGACTGACACACTTGAGTTTCATGTTTACATCCCGGAACCACCCCTCAACTTCTCTAAAATCAGCCCAGAAAATGGTGTTACTGTAAATGATCAGGCTATTCAAGTTACCTGGGAGAGTGCAACTGATCCCGATCCTTCCGATATCTTAACCTACGCTGTTCATTGCTCGGTGGATGAAAACTTTACGGAGTATTTTGAAGGCTTTACCCAAGATACCACTTTCCTTCTCTCAGAAATCGATTCGGAAGGGACACCCATTCCTGACCAGAGCACAATCTACTGGCGAGTCAAGGCGATTGATCCTTTCGAGAATGAAACCTGGGCAAATGGGGAAGATGGTGCGTGGAACTTCTTTGTTGAAATTCACTATCCGCCCGCTCCTTTTGGATTGTTGACACC
>JAIOHU010000142.1 GCA_019912845.1 bacterium | reverse complement strand
GGTTTTAGCTGGAATCCAGGTAGGAACTGATTTTATAAATACTGAAAAAAATTTTGTATGCTTATTTAAAACTATCGTTTAATTCGCTTCCCTTTATCAATATTGATAAATATCCACCCGACCATTTTCCCGGGATTGATCTCTTTATCGGGATCGAAGTAGTTCTCATCAAAATCGTAACGGGATGAAGTATCTCCGCTTTTTTGTCTGGCATCCTTCTGATCGATAAGACGTGCGAACCATGCCTGCCAACGTTCCATATTTCCAGGACGCAAGTCCACCCAACCCTTATCACACCACTGGTCTAGATTCTCAGGGGAGACCTCAAATTCATTACTTACCGGATCAGTTGGAATCAGCAATTTTGGACCTCTGAGGTAGTGTTTGCCATCAGGAAGCAATATGGGTACACCAACCGAAAGAATTGCACTCCTCAATTTTTCCTGGTCTTCCAAGGAGTTGGCGAGATTTGCACTCATCTCACGTGGATTTGCCAGACTTGCAGCACGCATTGTTTTATACGCGTGACGTATGAGATTGCATTCATGTAATAGTTTTGTCAACCTGGGGGGACCAAGCAGTTCAAATGCGACGGATTCATCCAGCCCTGCATTCGCTTCCTTATTTTGAATCTGGTGCAGCTTATCGAGAGCTACCTGACGTAATACACCAGCTCGATAGGTCGGACTCATCACACTGCTATCCAGTGCGCCGATTACATCATGCCCGGAATTACCTCCGCAGATCTCCCAGATCACATACTGCGCGATCTCTTCAGGAGTCACAAATTCCATCTGACCGACTTCAGTAATCGCCGTGAATTCACCTTCGGAGAAAATACCATTTTCGCCAGTATCGATAAACACACTCTTCAAAGTATCATTTCCGATTTTCCAACTTCCATTCTCCTCTTTACCAAGGATAGACCCACCAAGTTCAACAGCATGGTCAGGGTTCATATCAAAACGTTGGATACTCTGACCTTTTTTCCGGATTTCATCCGCACGAACCTCTTTCCACGCAATTGCCGCGGCTGGCTTGATCTCCTTGATGTAAATCTCACGGATGGAACCATCGTCCTGCTGCAGTGGAGTACGTCCCATAAGAAGCAACATCAGCGTCTGTGAACCACCCATCGCATTCTTCGTCAACAGTACACGACTCGGTCTATCTTCGCTGTGAGTGTAGGGGATATTCAAACCCATTCCGCCCGTTCCGGTAGTACCGATTTTGACATAACTGACACAGTTGCCGTCGATGAGACTTTGATGGAGAATTTGGATGTGACGTACTAATTGCGGCACACTCATGCTGGCAATTAAGTCTTCGATGCTCTTTTTGAATGAGTTGTGATCGTCATTGTTCTCAGCTCGATCCATCGCATCCAGCACAATCTCGGACTGCTGATAAATATCCTGATAGGCAATACCAGTTGCTGTATTTACACAGTCCACCACGACCTTTGGCTGATGTTCGACAATCATCTTGTAGAGAGTCATACGTTCATAAACCTTCTCATCGAAGGAATCCAGTATGTCACGTATGAATGCACGGCGACGTTTACCATCGGCAAGCAACTCTTTACGGTTGAATTCCTTAAACTCGTGCCGAACAAAAATATCTCCCCAGGCAGCTTTGAAAGAAACCTTAGGGTATTCTGTGCGAAGAGTTTCACATGCGCTCTCAGCTTCATGTTGTTTGAGAGAGGTAACCACTATCTCTGCTGCGCCTGTTTCACATAGTTTGCGACAGACCGCCATCCCTACCAATCCAAATCCACCGAGTACCATACAACGTTGCCCTGACAGATCCATTTCCCTATCCTCCTGACCTGAATATGATCAAATCCATAACTATTTATCGTAAGGTAAAAATTCTAATAATCGCTTGTGCACGATACATCTTTCTAACACTGGTGGTTGACTAAAATAATTGAGTCCAGATA
The DNA here is from genome assembly GCA_019912845.1 of bacterium. GTDB lineage: Bacteria > Electryoneota > Electryoneia > Electryoneales > Electryoneaceae > JAIOHU01. The sequence continues at coordinate 8,379 of JAIOHU010000142.1, read as the reverse complement.
TTAATAGGATATTAAATGTGCAATATATTTTTTAACATCAATAATATCAGTACTATACTGGATGCCAGCTAATACCATGCTGGCATGACGCAGTGTGAAATCGTTTTCTCCAACAGTTTAACTGCTAAGATACAACCTAATACCATCCAAATGTTCGCTTCAACCTCATCCAGAGACGGACGAGCGGTCCTCGAAATGGCAATTTGTCAATCAAATCCAGCACTAAGCCTCTGGGATCAATCAGATTCACAGCAATGCGTTCCCTGATCTCTTTATCATCCCACATAGTTGGCGACTTGATTTCAGTTGGAGCAGTCTGGTAGAGCCCCCAGAGTGTATTTGGTGGAATCTCACTGCCGTTGGAGAGCTTATCCTCCCAAAGAGTCATCTCTGATATCCATTTCTGCAGCTCTTCGTTATCCCATTCACCGAATTCTATCCCATAATTCAGGATAACATGCAGAAGACGATCCGTAAATACCTCATGTACTGGAGTAAAACCCTGATGAATTATTTCCACGATTTCAGCAGAACGAACCGACTCAAAAGGACTGAAATTCCTTACTTTCTGTGGATCTGGTTTTTTCACAGGGAAAAAAGTCAACCCGGGAAACCGTTTACGCGATAAATTTAATGCAAGTTCAACCTCTTCCAAAGTCACCGGTTCCCATTGCCATACATTCACCCCAATGAAATCGAATACCAGGAATTTACCGCCAGGTTTTAATGCGCGACGAACCTGTTCCAGTAGATGTTCGAGGTTAATGATATGGTGTAAAATTGTGTTCGCCAGAATGAAATCATAGGAGTTTTCAGGTAACTCAATGAAGTTCAAATCACCTATCTGTGCTGAAACCGGAATCTCAAGTCCCTGTTCCTTCAATCGTCCACGGAATTTCTCAACAGCACCAGAACTTAAGTCCACAATATCAAGTTTTTTAATCTTTCCAGAACGTATCAACCTTTCCTCAACCATGCCGATGCCTGAGCCAAGGCTCAGAGCATTATCTATGGTTTCCATATCTCTTGTAAACCACCACAGCCAATCATTTTCATTCTCATCTCCGCTGATTTTACGGGAGAGATATTCGACAACGAGAGGATGGTTACGGGGACGTTTAACTCGTCGATCAACCGTAATAGATCGTCCCCAAGCCCGCGCCTCTCGTTGTGCAGCCTTTTTATAAATCTTATGACCGTAGGGAATTACGTACTTTTCCGACATTAACACAGGGTCTCTTTTTGTTCTCGAAAGTTGAAAACGAAGGTAACAATCTCGGACAGAAGATAAAAGAGTATCGTGTCCACTCAATCTCACACCATAAAAAAAAGCCGACATAAGGTCGACTTTTATCATTCAATAGTAGTTTGGAAATATGTTTAATCAGCAGCAATTAATGCTTGACTGGTAGATTCAGCATTGCCATCAGAATATAGACTACTGCAAATACATGACTCGAATACTGGATTCGATACCCTCAGAACTCTTCGCCTTGATAATGTATGTACCGGAGGCAAGTGTTTTCTCAGCGTGCCAATTCACCAAATTTGTTCCGCTATTCAACATTCCCTGAAACAGCAAGCCGATTTCTCTACCGAGCAAATCATAAGCTCGTACCTCAAGGTGCGAGGATACAGCAAGTTGAATCTTCACCTGTACTGATGAGTTGAAGGGATTTGGATAGACACTTGAGATGCTAAGTGATGAGGGAAGTGTTTCATTCATTCCGCCTTCATCGACAGCATCATCGGCATCACGATAAAATGCCCCAATGTCGGTTCTCGTATCATCGGGATCAAACCCGGCAAATGGATCACCAGCATTAATACAAGGTGAATCCTGCATCAGGTGAAAATTCAAATCTTCCGCATTAATAAACATTGGATCAAGGTAGATATTTTGTTCAACATCACAGGAGTCGCCATTGTCATTCACACGGTCGACTTGTCCAAGCTCCTGCGGAAAATCACCACCAAAGGGTCCCAGTTCGTTGCCATAAAAACAATTATAATTTACCGTATAAAAATCTGTATCGATGAAATGGAAGCCGTGCGAAGTACTACCCTCAACAATCGTATTTGTAATAATCGGTGCTGAATTATTGCTATATAGTCCACCACCTGAAGTTGCGGCTGAGTTATTCGAGAATGTACAGTTCATAACACTTACATCAGAACTTCCCCAATAAAATCCTCCGCCATTGGATGCAGAATTATCACTGACTACCGTACGGCTCATGAGAAAATTGGAACTACCGCAATAGATTGCACCACCAGCACCGTTAGCGACATTGCCAGCGAAAAAGCAGCTATCAATCATTGGCTCATCATTACTGAAAACAAGCCCGACACCTCCGCCATTCTCAGCAGAATTCCCGATAACATCGCAACGTCTCATAATCATTCCGCAATCACTGCCATAAATCGCACCGCCATGCTCAGCACTGTTGTTCATGAAAATACAATCCTGGAAAACGGCATTGGATGACTCCAGGTTTATCGCACCCCCAGTATCACCCATGTTGTCGCTGAAAACACAGTCATAGAACAGTGGACTACTCGCAATAACGTCAATACCGGAAGAATAACTTCCGGAAATACGGCTGTAATCCATTCTGCTGGAATCCGATGCCAAACGTGTGAAATCTATCCCCTGCCACCCCTCATTCGCATCTGGATGCATCACGAACAATACACTGTCGCTCTCTTCGCCGCTGGTGTATAAGTAACCATCAATGTAAAACAGGGCAGAATCCATAAAGAAGATAGTGACACCGGGGTCAATGGTTAACGAATCATTTTCCACAACGAAAATCGTGTCTTCGACAAAATATTCACCTTCTGTCAGGAATCCTGATAACTGTCCGGATAACAATTCCTGGGAATACGAAGCACCTGTAACAAGTAAAATGATCAGGAGAAGCGAGAGTACTGTTATGCCTTTTTTCACGATTAACTCCATATTATTAAAAGATTTAGATTTTAAAATATACATATATAATACGAGCAATACTTCTTGTTTTTCTCTGGAATTTCTAAGAAGTCGGGATAACTAAATCGAAAATAATACCCTGAATTTGCCAACGTCCTTTCAATCTTCAAAGTTATTCACCATCAACACTTAAAGCAACTATAATCCCATATTCTATTGAATTACTCAAACCTATCTCATAGAGGTTGAGCTTTGGGATAATTTAATCCATTTTACGATTTAATTGTATTCAAGGGATGAGCTGATTATGTTACTTTCGCTCGTGCTAACAGGGAATTTCATTGAGGTTTATCTATGTGTTTCAGAGTTAGTCTGTTTGCAGTATTATCAGCACTGCTGCAACTTCCCATACTTACTTCAATCGCAATACCGAACACCATCTTCACTTCTGGCATCGAAGAGGTGTTACGTACCGAATCGCCGGAAGAGTACGTCCGAATTGTGATCTGTTTCAACAACCGTATTAATCCAGATGAACTAGCTGATGAAGTAGCTGGTCTCAACAAAATTGAGAAACGTGAATACCTCATTGATCGTCTACAGGAAAATCTTGAATTTCAAGCTCAGAATACGATTTCCTGGGCTAAAAATGAAGCATTGACAGGGAACATCCGTTTTTACCGAGAGCTCTGGATTCTGAATGCACTGGTCTGTGAGATTAAAGTCTCCCGGATCCGTCTCCTGGAGAATTTCTCCGAAATTCAAAAGGTACGGTACGATTATCCCATCCTGTTTGAAGAACTTTTCGACACAAAAAGTGATGAGAGGGAATATGTTCCGATTGAAACCGACCGTCTCGAATGGGGGGTTGAGGATATCGGTGCGCCAGCACTTTGGGAGGAAGGTTTTTACGGACGAAATGCAATTGTCGGATTCATGGATACTGGTTGTAATGTTAATCATCAGGATTTACGAGACCATATCTGGATAAACACCGCTGAAATTCCCAATAACGGTATAGATGATGATAACAATTCTTATATCGATGATTTCTATGGTTATAATTTTTATGATGATTCACCCGATATCGTTGACGGCAACGGACACGGCACAAAGGTCGCCGGTGTTCTAGCTGGAGATGGTACAGGGGGTGATACCACGGGAGTCGCTCCACAGGCACGATTGATGGTTTTGCGAATTTATGGTGAAGACTCCAGTGAGTCCCGCAATTGGGAGGCGGAGCAATATGCAATTGCGAATGGTGCTGATGTGATAAGTAACTCGCTCTCATATAAATGGCAGGGTTTAGACGATTACCCTGCTTATCTGGAACATCGATATGTGCATGAAATCGCTCTCATTTTTGGAATGATTCAATCAAATTCCACTGGAAATAGTGGCAATGATCTGGATGACCAACCCATCCCCTGGAATATCTCCGCTCCTGCAAACAATCCACCACCATGGTTGCACGCAGAGCAGACTCTTATCGGTGGTTTAACCGATGTTCTCGGTTGTGGAGCGTACAGCTCGAATGGAGAAATTTATGCCTATAGTGATTATGGTCCCGCTTCATGGGATCGGGAGGATTTTGTCGATCCTGAGCGTAATATCGATTATCATGACTACCCGTGGGAGGATGGAGATGCTGAATTGATCGGACTCCTCAAACCGGATGTTGTCGCACCACAGGGTGTTTTAAGTACACGTCGAACAGGTGGATACACCAATTTCTCCGCTACCTCTTCGGCAGCTCCCCATCTTGGAGGAGCTCTTACGATTTTACGTTCCATTCATCAGCAGGCAACCCCAGCACAAATCACTGAAGCCATTAAGATGAGCGCGGAGGATGCTGGAGCTCCCGGACATGATAACCGTTGGGGAGCTGGAAAACTCAGGGTTTACGATGCTCATCTCTATCTCGAAGAAATGTTCAGTGATTTATATGGAGCTTTGGAAATCAGTTTCATAAATGATGATGATGAAAATGTCGCGGGAAATTTTGAAGTACTGTTGGACAGTGGTGTTGTCAAAGGGTATGCAGACGATAACGATACCGCCTATCTACCCAAAATAGTTGAGCTGAACTACAACATAATTGTTTTTCAGGATAACGAATTTATTGACGACTTTGGTAGCTTTGAGATTCGTGCAGGTGATACAACAATGCTTCGCTTGAATGTTGAGAGTGGGAATGAGGTTTTCGATCAATCGGTTGCAATACCTGAAGAGTATGTTGTCCTCACTTCGTATCCCAATCCCTTTAACAGTGAAACAACAATTTCCTACTCGCTACCTTCTGATAGCAGAGTTTCTCTGAAGATTTATGATATTTCGGGTAGGGAAGTTGCAAATCTGGTAAACTCAGGAAAATCTGCAGGCACAAATTCGATCATGTGGCAGGCACAGGATTTTCCCAGTGGGCTCTACTTTGTCGTAATTCAAACCAGACATGGACAAGCCATAAATAAAATCATGCTGCTGAAATAAGTGACTGAAATTAGTGTGTGTAAGAACGCAATTCTGAGTATTTGAGTGCGAGCTTTACAATCTGTCCCAGAACACTATTTCCGCCCGTGTCATTCCAGCAGGGTTTTAGCTGGATTCGAAGAACCCAACCGCAGGTTGAGCATCCAGGAAGTAATTGATATTATAGATGTTAGAAGAATTAATAAGTACGCATCTTCCAGCGAACCCGAGCTTGTTCGTTATTTGTCATACCAGCATGATTTTGGCTGACTACCAAAAGACGAGAACCTGAAAGTCCTCGAGCGTGAAACGAAATCCAGGAAATCCATTTAAATCGAATCGTTCTTTACGGTCTCCAGGTTTCTTCATCCAACTGAAGCTCATTTTAAATATTCCTCAATTTCAGTTGTTTTCTTCATCTACTTTTACCTAGATTCTCTGTGGGATTTTTAGCTCAATACTATTAGATGGAGTTATTGTCATGGATACCAGAGCAACATTGCGAATTATATTGGTTCTCTGCTTAATGATCGTCGCATCTGCAACTATCGCTCATTCAGCGGTCAACTATACTTGTGGCTTGGATGAGGTCATCTCTAATACACCACCGGATCAGACAATCCGTTTTGTGGTCTTTTTCGATGACAGGATTGACACCCAGGATTTGGCGGCAGAAGTGCAGGGCATGGATAAAATTGAGACCCGACAGTATGTAATAGAACGTCTCCAGGAGAATCTGGAATTCACTGCCTCAGATGCCATCGCTTGGATCGAAAATGAAGCGATTGCTGGCAATGTCACCTATCATCGCAGTCTCTGGATTCTTAATGCCATGATTTGTGAGATGAAAGCCAGCCGTATTCCGCTACTCGAACAGTTCGATGAGGTGGTTTCCTTACGGTACGATGTACCTGTAACTGGCGAAGGTGAATTGGACAATGATGGCGGTGTACGAGAATATGATCCTGTACGAACTGCTTCTGTTCAGTGGGGAGTCGAGGATATTGGAGCGCCAGAACTTTGGGCACTTGGTTTTGAAGGCAGAAATGCAATCGCAGCCTTCATGGATTCCGGCTGTAACATTGATCATGATGATTTGCAAAGTCATATCTGGATCAATCCGAATGAAATTCCCAACAACGAGATTGATGATGATAATAACACCTATGTAGATGATTCTCATGGTTGGAATTTTGTTGATGATGATAATAATCTCACTGATGTAGCTAACCATGGCACTAAGGTCGCTGGGGTTATCGCCGGGGATGGTACTCACGGTGATTCTACGGGTATCGCACCAAAAGCGCGTCTCATGGTGCTAAGGATTTATGAAGCGGCTACCAGCAGTGAATCACGCAACTGGGAAGCTGAACAATACGCAATGGCAAATGGTGCTGATGTAGTAAGTAATTCCCTCAGTTACAAATATGAGGAGGGATGGTTTCCTGATTATCCAGCTTATGTAGAACATCGTTATATCCATGAAGTCGCACTTATATTCGGAATGATTCAGGCAAACTCAACTGGAAATAGTGGTGGTCAAAGAAACACCACTCAACCGATTCCCTGGAATGTTTCAGCTCCGGCGAATTGCCCACCACCCTGGTTGATTCACGATCAAAACCTTATCGGTGGGTTGACGGATGTAATTGGGTGTGGATCTTATGGCTTTGACAGAAATATCAATCCATCAAGTGATTATGGTCCATCTGAATGGGATGATGAGAGTTTTGTCGACCCCAATCGTGGCATCGACTACCGCGATTACCCCTGGATTGAAGATGATGCGATGCAGATTGGTTTGCTCAAGCCCGATGTTACAGCACCTTCGGGAGTACGTAGTACGAGCAGTGGTGGTGGTTATGCAACTTTCAACGGCACCTCTGCAGCGAATCCCCATTTGGGTGGTGCATTGACCTTATTGAGATCAATTCATCAACAGGCAACCCCTGCGCAACTATGTGAAGCAATTAAGATGAGCGCACAGGATGCAGGTCCTCCAGGGCATGATAATCGCTGGGGTGCTGGCAAAGTACGAGTTGATGACGCACATGAGTACCTCGAAGAAATGCTTGGTGACAACTATGGTGGTCTTATCGCTGAATTTGTTGATGATGACAATAATCCGGTGATCGGCAACTTTGAACTACGTCTAAATAATGGTGTCGTACTTGGATTTGCTGATGATATGGATATGGTAGAATTGCCACGTATCAATTCTGGCACATACCAAATGACACTGTATCAGGATGGCGAAGTGGTTGATGATTATGGTCAGATTCGGATTGTCGCTGGCGAAACTCAGGAAATCGTGCTGAATGCGGAGAGTGGCAATGCTGTGCCGGATGTACCAGTCGAAATCCCGGAAACCTCAAGCATCGCTTCAGTCTATCCGAATCCATTTAACGCGGAAGTTTCCATTCAGTATACACTTCCAACGCACACGGTGACAAAATTGGTTATTTTCGATATCAATGGACGTGAGGTTGCAAGCCTGGTGAATTCATCAAAACCTGCGGGTGCTTATTCCATAAACTGGAATGCCTCAGACTTCGCAAGTGGAATTTACATGGCAGTCCTCGAGACACAGGATGGTAGCAGTGCTCACAAGCTGATGCTTCTCAAATAAAGACGAGAAAATCAAACTAATTTTTGCATTTATCCAATCTTTCAGGGCTGATTTATCAGCCCTGTTTTTTGTGCCGCGGCTGAATATCATTTCAACCAGTTATTTTTTTCTAGCCAATAAGTGTACCCCGGAAGTCACCATATCCTCCTCAGTCAGAAACTGGAAAGCTGGCAGCAGTTTTTCTTTGGATAGCCCATCCTCACGGATTTTTGGCTGGAGTGAGATGATTTCAAACCCATGTTCTTGTGCGAAACGCTTGTGTACTGACAATGGTTGACGATTTAGCAGGTAGGGTTTCTTTCCCTTCATCACCTTCCACATGGTATCGGATATTGCCCAGTGCCCATTC
>JAIOHU010000141.1 GCA_019912845.1 bacterium | reverse complement strand
AAGATATTGATATTATTGAATTTGTGAATATAAGAATATGGGTGAATTCCTTGAATAATATTAATATTTTCGTTCTCAAAAAGACTTCGACGCTAAGGGTGTTCAATTGTTAAACGCATATACCCATCCGTCTGTTGCATCCCAATAACAAGCAGGAGAGCGATATTGATGAACTGGCAGCTATGCGACTACAGAATACCCGCCGTCCACGGTAATGGTTTGACCAATAATCATCTTTGAATACTCGCTTACCATAAAGAGAGCTACATCCGCAACATCTTCCGGGCTGGTTAAACGTCCCGCAGGTGTTTTTTGTCTGCTGCTACCTAGCATATCATCCCGGTTTGGGAAATGTTTGAGTGCATCAGTATCCACCACACCAGCAGATACGATATTTACCTGGATATTCTGGGGTGCGAGCTCAACCGCAACGTGGCGCACAAATGATTCCAGTGCAGCTTTTGATGCACCTACTGCCGCATAATTCGGTAATGCGCGTACACTTCCAAGCGAGGAGATTGCGATAATTTTTCCACCCTCTTTGTTCATCATGGGAACACTGTGTTGCACCAGATGCAGGAGAGTGGCAGCATTGATGTCCAAAGTCCACTGCCAATGCTTGGAGGTTAGTTCCATTGCAGGTTTCAGTACTCCGGATGCAGCATTGGAAACAAGAATATCCAGTCTACCGAAATCCCCTTCCAATTTTTCAAACAATTTGTGAAGCTGTTGCTCATCCGCAACATTCGCGCGATAGACCGCCGCTTTTACGCCATATTGCTCTATTGCTTGTGCAGTCTCTTCTGCTGCTTTGCGGTTTCTCCAGAAATTAATTGCGACGTTTGCACCATGCTCAGCCAGACGTAATGCGATCGCACGACCGATCCCACGTGAACCTCCAGTAACTAATGCTACCTTACCTTTAAGGTCTACCACCTTCTCCTCCACAGTATCAGTTAGTTTTCTCTTTTACTCAAGGAAATTAGGTATTCCTTACATTCCAAAGCAACAGTTGAGAATGAATAATCCGGTCGAGTGTTTCTTTTGTTAAAGAGTTATCTGTCGGCTCTCCATTCTCACTGGGTCAATCAGTTTCGTTAATAACTATCCCTTTGAGTCGTCCCAGCGTAGTAGTAGCAGGATTCAAAAAACTTGTCCACAGGTTGAGCATCCAGGAACTAATGATCTCCGAGAAATTGATTCGCCATCACCAAGAGTTATTGTGAGTACAAATCCAACGATTCAAGCGCAAGTCTCCAACCCCTCTGTAACCATACGCTGCAATTCGTGTCTTATATTCGGATGGAGAATAATTGGAGAGCGGTTTGGGAGATAAGACAGTAGAGATAGGTGATATAGGTTCTAGTACGCCCTGGAGAGAAGCGTATGAAGAGCACAGCCCAGCGATATTTGCATTTTTAAAAAATCGTCTGGGAAATCATCAGGATGCGGAAGATTTGCTTCAGGAAACTTTTGTACGCGCTATTCAGGCGGAAGGAAGTCTACGTGATTTGAATAAGATACGTTCCTATCTCTTTACCATAGCGAACAACCAGATGATTAATTTTCGCACACGAAAACGAGAAATTGTCGTCGAAGGGAATTCTGAGGATGCTGCTGCCATCTTTGACCAGGTCGCAGATAATGGTTTGTCACCAGAAGAAATTACGGACCATGAAGCATTACAGCAGGCTTTGGAAATCGTGATGGGTAAGATGCCGGAATCACACAGACAGGCTTTTCAGCTTGGGGTATTGGAACAGAAACCATACAGCGAGATTGTTCGATTGACAGGATGGAGTCTCTCGCAGGTAAAGATCAATGTCTACCGTGCACGAAAAAAAGTGATTGATGAACTTCGTGACTGGTGGAAATTTGATCAGGAGATGTAAGGATGATATGCGAAAATTTCGAAGTTAATATTTCAGCTCTCATGGATAACGAGCTGACGGGAAAAGAATTGCTGCAGACTCTTGACCACATTGTAGGATGTGAGTCCTGCCGAAAATTCTATACGGAATGTCGTTCCCTGGAATCTTTAATTCAAAATAAACCGAATTTAGAAAATGTTGAGGAGATTGTGCTGCCTGAGCAGCTCTGGGACTCAATAGTCGAAAAAGCGTCCAGGAAAAAGACTAGAATTTTTCATTTTCCTGGATCACCACAAATCTGGGCTGTTGCAGCGATGCTCTTTCTCGCGGTAGGACTCTGGGTCGGTGGTGTTCTCAAACTGCCAAACATTAATCCAGAGCGACACGGCGATGTTGTAGAACTGAGGTTGGAAGAAAACAAGGGCAAAATGACAGAAGACCGTTTTATTGAGCTGACCACGGAACTATTGAAAGCGGACAGGTCTTATCACCGCAAGATGCTCGAGGTTATGGAAACAGTAAATAGAAATGATGTCGTAGTTGAAGGCTCCCTGGACCCTGGCGCACAGGAGGATGCTCGAACGAGCGAACCTCAGAGGAATCGGTTGAGCAGAAGTGAGGGAATGAGACCCTCAAGTCCAGTGGAAATATCATTCTGGTAGGAACATTTGCAAAATGAGTTTGAGTAAATATTGGGAACAGAACTAAATAGACAAGTCGAAGATTCAGGAAGTATGTGTACCATGCATACGATATCTTGATTATGATAAAGAGTACGTTTTTGGAGTGAAAGGAGAATTCATGAAACGCCAACTTAACATTATTCAGAATGGCATTGTTGCAGGC
>JAIOHU010000140.1 GCA_019912845.1 bacterium | reverse complement strand
ACCAGGACAGTCTACATGCGCGTAGTGACGGTTGTCCGTCTCATACTCAACATGCGCTGTAGCAATGGTAATACCACGTTCACGCTCTTCAGGAGCGTTATCAATGGAATCAAAACTACGAAATTCAGCGCCACCCTTTTTCGACAGGCTCAATGTAATAGCTGCTGTCAAAGTGGTCTTGCCATGGTCAACGTGACCAATTGTACCCACATTGCAGTGGGGTTTCTTACGTTCAAACTTTTTCTTCGCCATTGTAATCCTCCTAACCCGGAATTGTTTGTTCGCGGGGTCATTCAGATAGTTTCAGTTGCCTGAAGTTATTTCAACGTTATCATTCTGAGCCATCGACCGGGATTGAACCGGTGACCTCGTCCTTACCAAGGACGCGCTCTACCGACTGAGCTACGATGGCGCACAGTAGAGCGGGAGGCGGGGGTCGAACCCGTAACCTTCGGCTTGGAAGGCCGATGCTCTAGCCAATTGAGCTACTCCCGCAAAAACCGCAATTATAAAATTGTAGAATGGAGAAACTATACTGACAAATTCGATTGTTCCCTATACTAATTTCCACCAGATTGTATCAATCATGTAATTTTCAACAATGGGACAATTTACAAATCGAATAATTTCTCATTCCTCATTTTTTAATTGCACCGAAGGTGCATTGTGGGGGGAGTAGGATTTGAACCTACGAAGGCATACGCCGGCAGATTTACAGTCTGCTCCCTTTGGCCGCTCGGGCATCCCCCCATAAAGTCCTGAAGGAAGATTGAAACTACCTTTCAAAAAGCACGTAAATGATGACCCACGCATCCGATCCAGGTGTTTGGTGTATGCCTATGCTGGGGTATACACCTCCCTGCTCCAGCCCGCGCGTCACCTTCTATACTAAAATTACTACTCTAATTCGTGAAGAATAATATCTTCAGTTCTTTTCTTCCCCGGACGTTCGAGCCGGCGAAGGGACTCGAACCCATGACCACCTGATTACAAATCAGGAGCTCTACCAACTGAGCCACACCGGCCTTCGTAAAAAAAAACACTAATGACACAAACAAAAAAATCGATGACATAAATGCCTTCGAGCCACTAGCAATATAGCCGACTAATATAAGGCTCAATAATCTGATGTCAACAGAGTTCTCCTGTCAGGAACTCTCGTAAATCACCGAAAATGGTATGCTACTAATTCCAGATCATGAGCAGGAGATTCATTCCACGAACAGGTAAAGAAAAGAATCTTTCATGAAGTTTGCAACGATTCTTAGTACTCCCGGAGTTGAAATCGCAGAATATCTGAGAATAAAATCAGCTCCAAAATTAATAAAAGATTAAGTTTGGAGCCGATTTCTCACACAAATCAACATAAAAATTTTGGTTATTATTATTAGAGATGGATATCAAATAATCATCCGCAGTTACAATCTCCACCACAATCACAGTCACCATCACATCCCCCGCCTCCATTACCACCACCACAGCCGCCGCTGCCACATCCACAGCCACCATGTTGATGACCTGGATATGCCGCACGTCCTGCTAGAATATCTTGTGCGAGTGGGAGACGGTCGATAATATCCCCTGCCACAAGCCCTTGTGAACCCAGTTCATCGGCGGCAAGATTGCCAGCTAAACCGTGAATAGTTGTGCCCGATAACGCTGCTTCAACCGGACCAACACCCTGTGCCAATAATCCGGCAATTGTACCTGTGAGTACATCGCCCATGCCTGCGGTTCCCATTCCAGGATTACCAGTCAAGACCGCAAATGCAGGTCCTTCCGGTGATGCAACGATTGTCGGAACACCTTTCAGAACAAGGGTTACATTCCATTTTATCGCAAATTGACGGACATATTCCACCCGGTTGCTTTCGAGTTCCTTTATGGATAATCCAGTCAGACGAGCCAGCTCGCCGATGTGTGGAGTTAGCACAACTCCAGGATTAAGATTCTTGAACGTCTCCTCTGCTTCCGCCATTGAATTCAAGCCATCCGCATCGATCACTGTCGGAAGGGGTAGCTCTTTTACATGTTCAGCAAACCAACGAACCGTTTCCTCGTTCATGCTCAGCCCGGGACCAATGACTTCAACATCCGCCCAGTTTCTCGCCTCACGAATGGTTGTTTCAGCTTCTGGGGCGATGGAACCTGTCTCGGTATCTTCAACCGGAATGGTCATTACTTCGGAGGAGTGTCCTGCAATGATCGCCTGTGCGGATTTTGCTGTTGCAACCTTGACCATACCCGCACCAGCACGTAAACATGCCTTCGCAGTCAATTCAGCCGCTCCGGTCATGCCTACTGAACCCGCAACAACCAGAACTTTGCCATTGTCGCCTTTGTGAGAATCTCTTTGACGCATGGGAAGCATGGCAAAAATATCTTCTGGTTCAACCAGATAGAGGTCAATATTCGCTTCACGTACATAAGCTGGTGGGATCTGAATATCCACACGTCCAATTCGTCCAGCAAAGTTCAAGCCGGGAGGAATCAAATGACCAACTTTGATCTCGCCGAAAGTAGCAGTAATGGATGCACGTACCGCTTCACCCTCAACTGCCCCAGTCGCACCATTTACACCACTGGCGATATCGACCGATATAACCTCGGCATTGTGATCGTTGATAGCATCAATCGCAGAGGCAATCACCCCGCGAGGTTTGCCTTCCATGCCTGTCCCCAGCAGAGCATCAACTATGATATCTGCCATGGGAAGATTATTCAACTGACTACTCTTCTTCACCTCTATGATCGTACCACCAAGCTTCTCGAAAATGGTGAGGTTGGTCAATGCATCCCCAGTCACCTTTTCACGAGGTGCACAGAGGAATACCTTTGTATTGCAACCATGATTCAGCAGACGTCTTGCAACTGCAAAACCATCGCCTCCATTATTTCCAGGACCACAAAACACCAGGGCACGAAGTCCATCAAGCTGACCATGTGTCAGTGCTTCAATCTCGAGCATAATACCGCGAGCTGCCAGTTCCATCAAAACAATACCGGGAAGTCCAAGTTCTTCTATTGTACGGTTGTCTAATGCACGCATCTGTGCAGGGGTGACAATCGGTCTCATATTTTTCTCCAAATTATCGTAGATATAAATGTCACGTTCTCTAAAACTTCGAGCTTCTAAGTTAAGACTTCCAAACTTTGATACCAAATTGATTCTGTCAGGTCAGGCTTCTTTGACGAGCAAAATTTTGGATGACACTTTCAACGCTTTACCACTAAGTTGGTTTCCATAGGAGCCCATATCACCTATATTCCATTATGATTGTATCCGAACCACAAACAAAGCAGAAAGAAGTGATTGACAAACCAGCTCAGATCGTTCTGGGGTTCGATCCTGGAACAGTGGCGACCGGGTGGGGTGTTATCGAACGTGGGAGAAAGCACCGTCTTTTGGGGTATGGGGCATTGCGACCTAAAAAGGATGAATCTTTAGAGCAACGGCTGCTTTTCCTGTTTAACGGAGCTAACGAGCTTATTCAATCCTATCATCCGACCGTTGTTGCGATAGAGGATCCCTTCGTCGGGAAAAATGCGAGGAGTGCACTTGCTCTGGGGAGAGCTGGAGGAGTGTTACTTGTAGCTGCAGCGCAGAATAATCTTGAAATTGCGAATTACACTCCGAGAACGATAAAATCTGCAATCGTGGGCAGAGGCGCCGCGACAAAAGAACAGGTGCAGTTTATGGTGCAACGTCTGCTCGGACTCCAGGAAGCACCTAAACCCCTTGATGCCAGCGACGCAATCGCAGTCGCACTATGCCATTTGAATCGGCATCGAGGATTTTAGTATGACTCTTTATTTTCATATATACCAAAATGTTAATTCTAAAACACTTGTCTTATAAATTTACTTCCTGGATTCCAGCTGGAACCATACTGGAATGACGCGGTCGGAAACAGTTTTTTGGGACAGCCTGTAGTTCGGAAGCTCAAATATTGGAAACAGTAGACCCTGGATAAATCCAGGGTCAATCTACCATTTCAGGTGGATCAATCCACAAAATGTGAACTAAACATGATAGACCGAATAACCGGAAAAATCGTAGAAAAAGACCCGACACACGTGGTTGTTGAATCAGGTGGAGTGGGATTTTTCCTCAATATCAGTGTACAAACCTTTGAGAAAATTGGACGAGCTGACAGTTTTACATTTTTCACACATCTGAATGTACGTGAGGATCTTTTGCAACTCTTCGGATTCGCTGAAAAAGCGGAACGGAAGGCTTTTTTGAGTCTTGTCGCTGTGAATGGAGTTGGCCCAAAAGTCGCTCAGGCGATTCTCTCTTCCATGTCAGTCCATACCTTGAAAGAGGCGGTGGTCATGGGGGATTGGAAGCGGTTAACATCCGCACCTGGGGTCGGGAAAAAACTGGGTGAACGAATGATCGTCGAGCTGAAGGACAAATTCGGCAAAGAGACTTTTGGTGAAGCTGGCACGTCTGTTTCCATCGCAGGGGCTGCAGGTGTTTCTTCGATCTTTCGTGATGCTGTGGAAGCACTGCTTGCTCTTGGTTTCAACCCGGCGCAAGCGGAAAAGCAGGTCTCACGTGGACTGGCATTGGCTGGAGAAGATGCACCAGTTGAAGAGGTTATTCGTCTGGCACTCAAACAATAAGTACTGGCTATGGAAAAAATAAAAGTACTCTATCTCAGTCTGAAGCCAGATTTTTCACGTGGCGGGCAACGCAGCCTGTTTCATATGCTCAGTCGTCTGGATCGGTCGCGTATTGATGCTGCTGTGGTTTCACCTGCTAAGGGAGAACTGGTAGATGCTGTTCAAGAGTTGGGTATGAGGACTTTTGTGCAACCCTGGGCGCATTTTCGTCAAATGAACCCGGTATCGATCACAAAAACGATGATCGGGTTGAGAAGAATATTTAGTGAATTCCAACCTGATATTATCCATTGTGACGCCCCGCGAAATACTCATTTAGCCGCCCTGGTTAAACCGAAAAACAGCAAACTGATCTGCCATTTACGTGTAAATACTTTTGACGGCTTCTCAGACCGTCTCCTCGCAGCAGAGTGTAATGCTCTGATTGCGGTGAGCAAAGGTGGTATGCAACGATTTGCGGGTTTTCCCAACAAGGTTCAGAATAAAATTCATCTCATTTACAATGCGGTAGACATCGAAAAGTTTAAACCGATCTCGGCATCGAGTAAAAATGATGTTCGTGTGCAATTTAACCTTCCGCAAGATCGCCCGATAGTCGCATTTCTAGCAGGATATATGCCTGTGAAGGGTCATCTCTTCTTTTTTAAGATTTGGAAAAGAGTGAGTGAAAAATTTCCCGATGCGCTGCTGGTCATAGCCGGCAACGGTCCGAAAATAGAAGAAGATAAAATACGGAATCGTGTCGTTGAGCTTGGTATCGAGGATTCGATCCGTTTTTTGCCCTTTCTTGATACTCCGGAAGAATTTCTACCTTGCTGTGATTGTCTGGTTCTTCCATCCTATGATGAGGGCTTCCCGAGGATCGTGATTGAGGCGAGCGCGTGCGGATTGGCGGTTGTCGGCAGTGATATACCCGGCACAAATGAGGCAATTTTGCCCGGAAAAACTGGCTTCCTCTTTTCCCATGAAAATAGCGATGGTTGGGTAGAGGGGTTGGTCAAGCTACTGGAAAACCCGGTAATGCGTAAAAAAATGGGGGATGCTGCAAGAAAATTTATATCCGAAAATTACACACTGGAGATTCAGGCGAAAAAAGTCAATGCACTTTACGAGCAGTTAAGGACTGAGTAACTTTTACCCATCCGCTGTTAAATCGATAACCCCCATCTCACTTTTGAGTAATTCCCCGCTTTCCATCGTAATTGGGAAGGAGGTTGCTCCGCCATGCTCCCCACTTCCTGTAACGACAAGGGTCATATACTCATTTCGCCGTTTATGCTGCAACGCTACAATATGCATCGGATTCACC
Source organism: bacterium (assembly GCA_019912845.1). Lineage (GTDB taxonomy): Bacteria > Electryoneota > Electryoneia > Electryoneales > Electryoneaceae > JAIOHU01. The sequence goes on along the minus strand of JAIOHU010000140.1, from coordinate 15,080 downwards.
CAGAGCCGTTTTTCAGATCGATGGACAGTCACTTCGTACAATCCTGCATCCATTTTTTCCTCCTACTGCTTCCGATTGATCACCAGTCTCAAGATTAATATTACAACAGCAGCCAACCCTCCGGCAATGGTATCATCCAAAGTAACACCGAAACCATCGGGGAGTGGCTCAACGTGATCTCTTAAGAAGGGAAGCTTAAATACATCAAAAAATCGAAAGAGCATAAAAGCAACAATGCACCAGAACAGGTTGATCCTGGGAATTGCCAGCAAAGTAACAGCCTGACCGGCAAATTCGTCGATTGTGATTCGTCCCGGATCTGGTCCCCACAATCTCTCGCCCCAATCGGATAACGGTATACTGACCAGGTTTATTAAGACAACCAGCAATAATTGCCAGCTTTTTGATCGAGGCGCGAGCCACGCCCATAGCATCACAAATAAAGCACTTCCAAAAGTACCCTGCGCCGTTGGAAAATATCCTGTCCCCAAACCAGTTCCGAACACTTTCGTGAGCATCATCTGCCATGCTTCGGGTGGTGTGCCTTGAGCCTGCCCTGTAATTCCACTCTTCGCCAGTGCCATATTTATCTCATTAAAATGATAATCGTTTGAATAAAAATTCGGGGATATGACGCAAACTGATCATAATGAAGCGCCAGAGTCCGGGTGTATAAATCACCTCTCGCCGTTTCTGTATCCCGTTCATGATTTCCAATGCGACCTTATCCGGTTTTGCGATGAAGGGCATGGTCTCCTCCCCTTCAATCATTTTCGTATCCACAACCCCGGGCTTTACAGTCATCACATGGACACCTGATTTAGCGAGACGTTGCCGTAAACCTTGCATATAAGCTGAAAGTCCTGCCTTTGCAGAGCCATAGATATAATTTGTCGCACGACCACGGTCACCGGCAACACTGCTGATTGCTATGATCTGTCCTGTTTTTCGTTTTTGAAATTTTTCCGCGATTGGTTCCAGGATTGAGACTGCAGAGAGATAGTTTGCATCAATTATTGCATAAGCTTTCTTATAGTCCTCTTCAGCCTGTTTCTGTTTGCCGAGAATCCCGATTGCCCAGACAACACCGTCGAGGTGCCCGAACTCCTGCTCCACTCTATCAATAAACGCCGGATGATTAATATGATCCAATGCATCAAACAGCTCAGTCTGAACCTCAACGTTAAACCGAGCGTGCAGATCATTTTTTACGATATCCAATCGTTCCTGATCTCGTGCAGCGAGGAGGAGACGGTTCCCCCGTTTTGCCAGTTCCCGATTCAATGGGATAGCGATACCGGAAGTTGCGCCAAGAATCAGCCAGTTGCCCATCTTATATTCCCTCTCGCAATTTTAATCTGTTCGCCTGATCCGAATTAAAACGCCACTCTGGATCATATTTTTCCTTGATATTCAGCCACCCCTCGAATTCCGGGTACATCTGTCGGAACCCTTCGGGCGACAAACAGCTATCCTTGGCAAGATAAACCCGTCCGTCATATTCCAGAAGAATTTTTTCAAACTCTGCGGTCATCCTAAACAGCCCTGCTCGCACTGGAATATCCATGGCGAGAATCCAACCGGGACGAGGAAACGAAAGCAACGGTTGCCCCTCTCCAAATCGCTTCAACACTGCCAGTGAGGATGGATGCCCGTGATTGAGGGCAGTTTGCAGAATTTCTGTGATAGCATTACCTCCTCCCTCATTGGGTACAACAAACTGGTACTGAATAAATCCGGGAGGTCCGTAGAGACGATTCCATCGTCTGACCGAATCCAATGGATAAAAATAGTTGATGTGACTTTCAATTCTTTTTCTCGGATTCATACGATCCATGAAAATCTTGGTCTGGTTGAAAATCATTGTCGTAAATGGATTGACGAATGAAATCGGTGGCACAAAGGGAACAGCAATCGTTCTTTGTTGATTCAAATGTAATGGATTTTCCTGCAAATTTTCTGGCAATTGTTCTTTTTTGGCGTGTTCTCCAAATATCACCTGACCGCGTCCAAGGTTATCCCCGGAGGCGACACAGTCCATCCAGGCGACTGAATAAGGATATTTGTGATCGTAGGCTTCCAAAAGCCTCATCACAACCGACAGATTTTTACAGAGAAAATATTCTGCAGCGATGTAAGCACTTTCAATCGGTTGAAGCTCGAAGCAAATTTTATTGATTACGCCTGTCAATCCCATCCCACCGGCTGTAGCATAAAACAGATCGGAAAATTCGTCATGGCTGCAATGGATGATTTCACCGTTTGCAACGACCAATTCAATCCAATGTGTATGTTTGACCAATGAACCCGCCACATGATGGTTTTTCCCATGTACATCACAGGCAAAACATCCGCCAATAGTTGGATATTGTGTTCCGGGGGTCACTGGTAAAAACCAGCCTGCAGGGACGACTGTCTCAAGGATAGCCTTGAGCGTCATCCCGCCTTCACATGTAAAGATTCCTCTTTCACGATCAAATTCGATCACGTAATCGAATTTCTCCATCTGCAGGGTAATATTACCACCATTGAGAGAGGCATCCCCATAAGAGCGTCCTTCGCCACGTGCGAGAATCGTCCTGTCATAGGTGTGGTGGATAGAACCCTGTAATTGATGCTGATCCGTAGGGTGTGCAACATCTGAGTTTGCCCTGTTTGATCGTCCCCACCCTTCAAGCTCTTTGTTCTCAGCATAGAGTGGTTTCATAACAGAGCGATGGTTTCCATTCCCTGATACTTTTATCGCTGAGATTTCTTCTAAATGATTCATCAATTGGCTCATTTTGGTTTCAGATGATAACCGCGAGAACGACTAGCAGCCACAAGAAAATTGCAAACAATATCCACTTATCCTGCAAAAGAGTCTCTGTAGGATCCTCACCCTTATCTTCTGAATAAACTGCAATTTGGTAACGCATCACCGCGAATGCCACGAACGGAACAGAATATAACAAACCGCCAGACCCGAACTTCGAAACAGTATCGGCGTCCACAGTGTACAATGTATATGCCAGTATTGTGATCCCTGCCACCATGCTGATCCAGAGGTCCCAGACACGCACATCCGGGGCATTTCGGAGGCTTTTACGTCCTTTCTGTTCGATATGATCACCGAGACGAGAAAGTTCCTGACGACGTTTGACCAACGCAAGCATTAGCGCAATAAAGAAGGTACAAACCTGCAACCAGGTTGAGACCGGAACATCAATTGCAACACCACCGATTATTGCACGAGCGGTTAATCCAATAGCAATGATAAATACATCAAGCATCATCACATGTTTCAGACGGATGCTGTAAGCTATCATCACCAGGATATAACCAACCAAAATCAGGAGTGTCCATAGGTTACGACTGAGCCCTAGGGCTAGACCAGAGGAGAGTAAAATGATAGCGAAAATAATTGCAGCAGGTGGCTTCACTTCTCCAGAAGCTATGGGACGATCTTTTTTCTTTGGATGGAGACGGTCGATTTCAACATCTAGAAGGTCATTAATTACATAGATTCCACTGGCAACTAGCGAAAATGCGAAGAAGGTCAATAACGATGATATCCAGGCTTGCACGTCGAAAAATTCATGTGCGAAAATTATCGCAGCAAAAACCAGTGAGTTTTTTGTCCACTGTTTCGGACGTGCTAACCTTATCAACGCATTCATTTGTTCGAGTTTGCCCTCTCGTTTGAGCTGTTGGAAATTCGTTGGAATATAGGAATACTTGGAGATTTAATCCATTTTTATCGAATCAGAGTACTATGGTTTCATTCCCAACATGAAGATTTGGTCTATCCATTCACAAAATGTATGAGGTTGCTGGTCTACCTTTTCAACTCCCTTTTCGCCTCATCCCAGAACCTACTTATATTTTCGATATCTTTTGCTTTTCTGCTCCGTTGAGCGTCCGTCAATTCAATCTTATTCACTTCCTCATAGATTTCGATCAACTTTCCCCAGTCCTTGAGCTCGTGAGCGATATTAGCAAGACGATGCCAGGCACCAATCTCGCGAACTTCATTCCTCCTCGGAGCATGCCGAATTAATTTGATGAGTCTGTGGTAACGATCCTCTGCGTCCACCCAATTTTCAGCCATAAAACAGGCTTTACCACATGGTTCGAGGAAAGCCCGTGACTCACCCAACAATAACAGGAATGAATCTGCGACAGCAGCAGCTTCGTTATATCGTTCCTCCTCAATCAAAACCCAGGAGAGATAGGCACCAGCAAGATAACGAGAGTAGTACCCATTCCTCATTACGTTTTTTATCTGAAGGATTGACTCGGGACGTTTGTCTCGGGTAAACGGAGTCCAATGCAGAAAATTTAGAAATTTACTAGTCCAGTAATCGTATAGTGCAACACCCAATGAAGCGTCGATCAAGCTATCATCAAGATTTACCGCTTCTTTCAAGTAGTTGGTTGATGATTTTGCAGGGCTGATCGCCGAAAAAGTGCTACCTTCGTTTTCTAACCTCGACGCCTCAAAACCTTCAAGTGTACCCAATGCAAATAGTGCGGCTGCGGAATCTTGAGCATTCAATGCGTTTTTCAGCTTATCACCAAAGGATCGTTTGTTTTGTTCGAGAAGCTGCGAATATTCTTTCTGCCCAATGGTATCGCCATAGTCGATCATTTGAAAAATCAGAAGACCACATTTCAACAGGTCTGCCCACTCAGAATTCCAGGGCGTGGAAATGTCATTAATTTCAAGTTCGTCTACAATCTGCTTCGCCGAATGATAATCCTCGACAGCGATCACCTTCGAATAGTTCTGCAAAATCTCTGCGGAGGGAAGGTATTTGTTATGAATTCTATCCTTTGCAAGGAGGATTCCGGGGATGAAAAAAGCGAGACTTGCAAAGATGATTGATATACGCGAGGCTTTCATCTGTTAATCAATCCTACCCTCAACATCCCAGTGAAATCGTACCAGAGCCTGATCGGTACCTAACCACAACCAGCCGCCTTCACCAATAATTTCAGTTACCATGGATCCGGGCAAACCATCTTCACGTTTATACATCACCACATCTTTGTCGACTGGATCATATTTTACGAGACCACGATCTGTGCCCAACCAGTAATATCCCTCATGGAAATCAATCGCTTCTACCTGCCCATCCTCCCAGCGATTCGATAGAATCTGCGTCCACCCTCTTTTCTTTTCAAAAAAGGCAAATCCGAGCCTGTCTCCTATCGCAAGTACACCTTCGGTGGCAGAGATTACATTTGGTCGAGTCGCTCCGCCAATTGTGCTTGGACCCTTCAGCTCCTGCCAGCCCATCTCAGGGGTGTACTGCATCAGAACTCCTGCACCAACCGCCCATACAGTCCCGTTGTATGAAGTAATTGCTGTAAATGTACCGCGATAAGCAAGATTTTCGGATCGTTTATCGGGACGGATGATCAGTCCATTTGAAGCATCAATCTCCGCCAGACCAAAATCAGTTGCGATCCAGGCACCACCTTCAACCGGGGCAATATCATTAACATGAGAACGTGGTAATCCATCCTGCTTTCTCAACTGATGCCAGGAGTTCCCTCTTTTATAAGATACACCCTGATCCGTTGCAAGCCAGATTGTGCCATCAGGACCTATTTTCATACGGTTTGCATTCGCCGGTTCAAGTCCCCATTCTATTTGAGGATGATCAAATGTCCATTTGCTGGCGTTACGGTCTCGATGCCAGACCCACCCAAATTCATGATCCAAACGTGACGCACACCAAATCTCATCACCGACAACATCCATTGTCATTGCTGCACCTGGCCCCATGGGGTACAATTCAAGCATAGAGGTTGTCGCATCGGCTATTCCTATTCCATACCCATTCCAAGCAAAAAAATGCCTGCCACGATTATCATCCATTCCCATGGCGAATTCCCAGGAGAGGTTCCGGAATTGCAACTCAAAGTTTGTGCCGACGCTGTAAAAATCATGATTGATAAGGTTTTGCTGCGGGTTTATTTTCTGTTGCTTTTTAGCTTCCTGTTGTTGAAGGAGCTGTTCGGAAGGATTTCTTTCCTCCCAACGTTCAGTGCCAATCATCCGTCGATACCACTTGCCTCCTGCGCGAACATAAACATCGCTGTTCACCGGGTCTTCTATAATCGCCCGACAATTCTTCAGGAGAAATGCACGGTTCAATGGTCCGGGCACGGAATACCACCGGTAAACCCAGTTTCGATTTAATCTGTCCCAACGGAGAATTCCCGCATTGGTGGCAAAGTAGACGGTACGTTTGCCAATTTCCATATCGTAGATGTAGCGTGAATCACCCCAGGCAATCCAGTCACCCTCTTCAAATGGAAAACGTGCAAGACTATCCGCAGGAATTTGCAGGAGTACAAAGAGAATAAATAGATAGAAGATTTGAACGTAAGAGTTTTTACTTCGAGAGTTGAACAGTAGCTTCTTCACGGGATACCTTTCGGCGTTTGCTAACGTTTCAGGATTACCATGGCGATGGCATAGTCACCTTCATGACTGATTGAAATATGGAACCTTGGATGATGATGACGCAAATATGCCTCCTCGCTCAGCAGCACATAAGGTCGCCGCTCTACATCCGCCAGAACCTCAACCTCCTTGAATCCAAGATTTTCGCCAAAACCACAGCCCAATGCTTTCGCTACTGCCTCCTTTGCCGCCCAACGACCGGCGAAATATTCAGCTTTACGAGCGCGATCCTCTGCGATACGCAACTCATCTACTGTAAAAAGTTTCTCAAAGAATTTACGATTTTCCAGCTTCTCTTCAAACCGTTTTATTAAAACCAGGTCAACTCCAACATTGAGTGGATCAAATTCATCGGGAAACGTTTTTCTCATCTCCACTGCTCCACGATTTGAAGCAGATCACGAAAATCATCTATAGCTGCATCTGTTGTTGAATCGAGACCAGTTGAAGGCAATTCTGATCCATAACGGGCATGCACTGTACGCATCCCGATCCTCTTAGCACCTGCCAGGTCCCTATCAACCCAGTCACCCAGCATCATGGTTTGTTCAGGTTTTAACTCCATGAGCTTCAAGGCGAGCTGGAAGGGGGCAGGAGCTGGTTTCCATTGCCCTGTATCCTCGAAGGTAACCACAACATCAAACATATCTGCGAGCTGAAGGTAGTATAAACGTAACCATGCTTGAAGAGAGGGGGCATCCGAAACGACTCCCAGTTTCAATCCTTTTCGTGTGAGTTCAGTCAATGTTGACCGTACATGAGGATATGGCACCAGCATGGCTTCACGTACCTTACGGTATGCCTGAACACCTGCTGCAAGAATTCGGTTATCAATCTCGCCCAACTCATCACGAAGCATCTCATCGAACACTTTCTGGAATTCGATACCTTCAATCTGGTAGACACCAAATATTCTACGTTGAATTTCATCGTGAGTCAGATTCAATCCTGCATCGATCATCGCCCAGGCAGCAGCATCCACCGCCTTCTCCTTCATCGCGATAAAATCGAAGAGGGTGTTGTCCAGATCAAATATTATTCCACGCAGTTTTTCAGACATCCCGATCTTTCAGATAATTTTATTGATACTAGGGTTCGTTGTTATTTGTTGCTAGTAAATGAATGTGAGCATCACAATCTGGCTGATAATGAACAATCACAAGTTTTTCTCTAAAAATGAAAATATTTTGTTTTCCTAAAATCTATAATAACAATAGCTTCCTGGATGCTCTGCCTACGGCAAAGTTCTTCGAATCCAGCTAACACCACGCTGAAATGACGCGATTGAAAATCGCGTTTTCAGACAGGCTGTAAAACACGCACTCATATTCACACACAAAATAACAATGAGCGTTGTGTCAATTTATTAATTTTTAATTTTTAATTCTTAATTACTTAAAACGAAACCCTATGCACTGAACAACTTCCAATCGGTTCATCACCCCGTCTGAAGACCTCCGATATCACCTGAGGGCAGTAGGGACCAGCCTTCTCTCCTGACTCCTCACACACATCAACACGTACAACACCAACAGGTTTCTCGAATTCCTGAAAATCCCAACCCTTTGCCTTATGATATTCCCTCATGAATATCGCCCAAATCGGCAGAGCAGCCCGTGCGCCAGATTGGTGAGGACCCAGACTTTTCTTCGGGTCATCAAACCCGACCCAAACCCCCGCAACGATACGAGGGGTAAACCCCAGAAACCATGCATCGGTGAAATTATTCGTAGTACCAGTTTTCCCTGCAGCAGGGTGATAAAAATTGTGCCGCCATCTCACTGATCCACCGGTTCCACGATTTATCACTCCTGATAACAGATCAACCATTATATAAGCTGTTTCAGGGCTTAGTACACTCTCACGGTGTATTGGAAAACTTGCAATTTCCTGACCATACCGACTTGTAATTTTCGTTATCGAACGTGGATCTGTCCTCATACCACCCGATGCAAATACCCCATAACTGGTAACTACATCAATCGGAATCACTCCGTTGGAGCCGAGCGCCAGAGATAGTACCTCGGAGAGTTCAGTCCTTATCCCCATCCTGTGTGCGTAACGTATCACTTCGCTGATCGGAATGAGACGATCATCACCGGAAACTAAACGTACAGTCACATTGTTCAGTGATCTGCGTAAACCTTCACGAAGACTTACATAACTTCCACGGTTATCAATGGAGTAGTTTTCTGGTCTCCAAACAGAACCATCCGGCATTTTCACTGGTATCACCATATTTAATACCTGGTGATTCGCATAAATACCATTATCTATCGCAGTTGTATAAACAAAGGGTTTGAAAACGCTGCCCGGTTGACGCAAGGCTTGAACAGCTCTATTAAATTTTGATTCATGGAAATCCCTTCCACCAGTCATTGCTAAAATATCACCGCTGACAGGATCCATGGCAATGAACGCCACCTGCACCACAAAATTTGCCTGAAGGAAACTATCTGCCCAGACTGTATCCCGTAATGCATCAGTAGCCAGTACAAATGCTGAATCTTTGAGGATATCTCTGAAACTGAATTGAACTGTTGTATCGATTCCCACTGAATCAACATAAGTGAGGGAATCCATGGTCTGGTCTAATGAGTCAAGGTATAAGCCTTGCAACCATTCACGATAGCCATTTTCCTTGAAACGAACATAAAAATCATCCTGAAATAGAGTTAGATGACTGTCAATGGCAGCTTCCGCGAGATGTTGTGCTACCGGATCAAGCGTGGTCTGTACCTCGAGACCATCCTTGTAGTAGTCAAATCCGTGGGTCTCTTCCAATACCTCCAATTGCTGACGGACGAACTCGGTAAAATAGGGTGCTTTCCCGAGATCGTTCTCAATGTCACGTGGAACCAAATCCAGTGGCAGGGTTGTTGCAATCGCATATTCTTCCTGGTTGACAAAACCATCAACAAGCATATTGCGTAGGACTAGGTCTTTTCGTTCCTGTGCCGCTTGAGGGTGAGTTCTAGGTGAATAGTATGCGGGTGCTTTTAACAACGCCGCCAACATTGCAGATTGAGAGATGTTCAATTCTGCAGCATCTACACCAAAATACTTCTGCGCTGCGGTTTGAACGCCATAGGTTCCATGTCCAAAGTACATCTGGTTCATGTACATCTGAAGAATTTCATCTTTTGTGTAAGTTCGTTCGATTTGAACAGCAGTAATTATTTCACGAATCTTACGTTTCACAGTACGTCTTCGGTGGAGATAGAGGTTTCTTGCCAGTTGCTGGGTCAGTGTGGATGCTCCCTGACGTTTTGAAAGGGAGACAATATTGACAGAGGTGGCTCGTAAAATTCCTTCAAGGTCAATTCCCCAGTGTTCAAAAAACTTTCGATCTTCAGTTGCCAGGATTGCTTGGGGTAGAGAAACCACGATATCGTCAAGGGGTACCTGCACACGTTGCTCTGTGTAAAACTCTTTGATCAACGTGTTGTCTCTTCCAAGAACACGAGTGACCAGACGTGGACTGTAAGTTTCGAGCTGTTCCAACCCTGGTAAATCTTGTGCGAGTACAATGGTAATCGTAAGCAGAACAGCAGCACCAAATAGCGTAATACCGAGGCTCCAGAATGCAACAGTCCTGACTTCCGGCAATTTTCGTTGCTTGAAGTAGCCGAGCAGCCACTCTCGGAAACCCGGGACTGCACTCTTCCTTTTTTTCCCGCTTCTCTTTTTTCTGGTTTGATGCTTATTAATCATTCGGCAGGTCGCTTGGATTATTCATTGATTTCCAACTGGGAGTTTTATTCATCTTTGATCAAATTAGTTCCTGAAGGTAACTGTTTTTATTGTAATCAACCATATCAAAGCAGCAAAATACTTCTAAATCCATACTCTTCCCTCGGGTAAATCTCCTCTGATCACACTATATCGCTTTTCGTTTAAGAAGGGTCCTGGATTATGGAACCAGCCACTTTTTAACTGGATCGACTTCATCCTGTGCGTATGTCCAAAAATAACAAGATCATAACCTTTTGTGAGGATATGTTCGGCTCGTTGCAGATATTCTTCATCCATAGGTTTTTGCTCCGGCAGATGCTCATAACGAGATCGTCCAGTCTGACTAGCCAATTTTCCAATACTCATAGCTAAATCAGGATGCACAACTCGACCAAAAGCTATCTGCGCGAGCCTGGAACGCATTACTGCTTTCAATTTACGATAGCCGGTATCACTCTCTGCCATTCCATCGCCATGATGAAAATAGACTTTTCTTCCATCAATTGTACTGCTCCAGCTATCCATGTGTAAGGATAGTCCGATTGTGTTTTGAAGAAATCCTGCCAGCTTGAAATCATGATTTCCAGCAAAATAATGAACTTCTTTTCCCTCAGAGGAAAAGTGCTCCAGCAAGGAGAGCAATCGAAAGGCGCGTTTGGGAATTACATGTTCCCATTCATACCAGAAATCGAAGATATCACCAAGTAACATAATACATTGAGATACTGCTCCCTCCGTTTTCATCAGGTTGTAAAAGGACGATAGATTATCTGAAGCTCCTGGACGGTTATCCAGGGGAAGATGAGCATCGGCGACAAGGAGTACTTGACGATGACTGGAGGTTTTGATATGATTTTCTGGTAGCATCAGATAAAAGTAGCTTTCACCTGTTTTGGAAGCAAGCACTGTTACGGGGTTGCGAGTACAACCATTACAGTGGTACATTTTTGTTTGGAATGTTTACTCTGAATACATACGTTCTCTACTATGCAGACGAGTTGAAGGAAGTTTTCATTTTAGAGATTTTTTTGAATGATTGCGATATAGTTTGTTTTATATTTTTCTTTAAAATGATTTATTTCAATCATTTAGAGTCGGATTTTCGCAGGGTATATTTTGATAAATAATTTCTCAGGAGGGAATTTTTAATGCGTAAAGCTACGATTTTTGGATTAACAGTTGCGTTGCTTCTTGCCAGTCTTCCGTTATTGGCGGGCACCCCACAGGCTCTAAAGGTGGAGCCAGGTGGACGTGTGGTACTGGATGATCGCAACAACGAACTGGATGAAGTCATCTGGACGCATGATTGGGAAGGCGACAACGGTGACTGGATTTTTGTTGATGGAAATGCCCAGGAAGAAATCTATTTCCAGACTTCTGATTGGGAGCCAATGGATGGCGATAACTGGCGTTGCTACGATCCGAACATTGGACCAAACGGTGGGTACGACAACCACTGGCTGCAATGGATGATCTCGCCACAGCTCGATCTGACAGACAACGATGCCGCAGAATTATCTTTTGACATGCGACTTGTATGCGAACCGACAACTGGTGCAGAAGCACCTTATGATGGCTGGGATGCCGCGAATGTATGGGTCTCCACTGATGGTGGTGCAAACTGGGAAGTCGTCGCCCCGACAACAGGTCCCGATTACAACATCACTTCAGCCTACTCCTTCGGTAATGAATGGCTGATGGGTCCGGATATTCCAGGTTGGGGTGGTCTTGATTTCGCGGACTGGGCAGCGGTTACAGTTGATCTCAGCGACTATACTGGTAGTGATCAAGTGCATGTACGATTCGCATTTTGTTCAGATCCAGCAGCCGCAACTGATGACGGTCCAAACCCGTCTTGGACTGGTTTCCAGGTAGACAATGTTGAAATCTCCGCAGATGGTGATGTAGTATTTTCTGATGATGCTGATGGCAACAACGTCGGTGGTCCTTTCACATTTGATTCCGGTCTCGATGTTGAGGCTCCTCCACAATGGGCAATTCTAGAAATCCCGGATGCACCATCTCCCACACATGTACTCGGAATGGAAGATATGGAAACTGCTTTCCTTCACATGTATGAGTACACACAAGAGATCGATTTGACTGGATTGACAGATGGTACAACCAGCCTTGATGTTACACTTAAGGGATTATGGACGCATCCTGGTGTATTCCCTGATGCCCCACATTGGACTTTGAAGGTAAAACCATCCGATGATAATGTCTGGTATTTTGCAACCAATCCTTATGGTGAAGCACCAAACCAGAACTTTGTCTTCACTGATGCACCTACTGATTGGACACTCTATAGCCTCGGCTATAACAATCCTTTGAATTTAACTCCTTACCATGGTCAAACAATTAAAATTCGTATTGAGTTTAATTCACCGCTGGCAGACTATACTGATGGAGAACGCTATATCTATTTCGACGATTTCTTTGTTGAAAATGTAAGCTATGAAAATGATATCGGTGTCATGACACCGGTGGTTCCTTTCCCGGTAATGGTAGGATCATTGGTTCCGGCTAATGTTACTTTCTTCAATAATGGTACCCTGCCAAACCAACCGACTGTTCTCTGGTCAAGTGGTGGAACACCAACTCCGTTTGATCCTGCTCAGTTCACCATGGAACCTGGCGAGGAACGTACACTTTTCCTCGATAACAACCCGAATGATGGTGAAGACGGTTGGATTCCGACAACTGTAGGTGAAGCTGATGTCTATGCACGTGCTGTTCTTGGTAATGACCAGAATCCTGACAACAATACAAGTACACATGTACCTGTAACTGTCAGACCTGTAGGTGAATATGAGATGGGCTACGATGATCGTGTACCAGCATTCTTCTACTCAGGTTTTGAAATGGGTGAAGGACCATTGGTCTACTTTACACCTCAGGAAGAAATTGGAGCAGCATCTTTCAGTGTTGATACTGTTCGCGTAATCTGGAACGGTGATCTGGTTGCAGATGTTGATTTCAACATGCATATCTATGCGGATAATGCGGGTGATCTTGGTGCTGAAATTTACACAAGTACTTACACAGCAACTGCAGAATTCACATTCCCCAATTTCCAGGCTATCCCTGTCGATGATGTAGCTGAATTGCAGGGTATGACTGATCCATTCTGGATTTGGTTCGAAATTACTGACCCAGCCGCATTCCCACATGTTGTACGTTCTGACGTACGTGTACAGGGTGAAGGTCATCAGTTCGATTATGATGGCACGACCATGACTGATGGTGGACGCGACTATTTCGTCCGCATCGTTGGAACTGCTGAAGTAGAAGTACGTGAAGCTGGAAATGGTGTTGTACCAATCGAATATGCTCTTCATGAAGCCTATCCGAATCCATTTAACCCCAGCACCACCCTTCGTTTTGATGTCGCGAATACCTCACTTGTAAAAGTCTCCGTTTTCAATCTGATGGGACAAGAAGTTGCGCAGTTGGTAAACCGTGACCTGAACGCTGGACAGTATACCACAACATGGAATGCCAGCAATATGGCGAGTGGTGTGTATGTTGTTCGAATGGAATCCAATGGTTTCCAAGCGGCTCAGAAAGTGATGTTGATGAAATAATTCTGACTGGCTGAGATGGGTTCTAATCTCAGTTAGTTTGAGTTCTAGATACAGATTTTCAGGGGTTGTTTTCATGGGTATGATACCCAGTGAAAACAACCCTTTTTTGGCTCTTTGCAATTTTGAGTTGGTAGCTACAGAACCCGGGTCTGACCTTGGTCATTGTGAGGTACTATAGCGTTTCTCGAAAGTATTGTCCGATCGCGTCATTCCAGCACGTTTTTTAGCTGGAATCCAGAAAGGTATTAATACTATTGATTTCAGGACTAATTGGAAGACGGCAATCCGAACTACACAAACATATAGCTGTTTGGCATGAGACAATAATTCCAAGAATCAGCATAAGTGACATGGCAATCTCATACTTCTAAAGGCGAGATTGCTTCACCGCATTCGCAATGACTGATATATAGAAAAATCTGTTTTAACCACACGAAAGAACGAGGAACACCTTTATTTTACATCTTTAATTCTTTCCTTAGGAACACTCCCGTGTGGCTCTCTTTCAGCTCAACGATTTTTTCAGGAGCTCCAGCACCGATGAGAATGCCACCCTCGTCACCCCCTTCAGGTCCGAGATCAATCACCCAATCCGCGCACTTGATTATATCGAGATTATGCTCAATAACGATTACAGTATTCCCACGTTCTACCAATGCCTGAAGTACATTCAGGAGCATCCGGACATCGTGAAAATGCAATCCTGTGGTTGGTTCATCGAGGATGTAAATTGTTTTTCCAGTGGCAACTTTGCTTAATTCGGAAGCGAGTTTTACACGTTGTGCTTCTCCACCCGATAGTGTTGTCGCTTGCTGACCGAGGTGAATGTAACCCAATCCTACTTCATTTAGAACTTTCAGCTTTCTAGCAAGACGAGGGATTGCTTCAAAAAACTCCAGCCCTTCCTCGACAGTCATATCCAGTACATCTGCAATTGACTGTCCTCGATATTTCACTTCCAGAGTCTCACGGTTGTAGCGTTTCCCTTTACAAGCTTCACAGGTCACATAAACATCTGGTAAGAAGTGCATTTCAATCTTTATTATTCCATCACCCTGGCAGGTTTCACATCGTCCACCCTTCACATTAAAGCTGAAACGTCCCGGTTTGTAACCACGAGCTTTCGCATCGGGAAGCTGACTGAAAAGATCACGAATATGTGTGAACAGACCTGTGTATGTAGCTGGATTCGAGCGTGGGGTTCTGCCAATCGGTGACTGATCGATATCGACTACCTTATCGACATACTCCAAGCCACGAATATCATCATGCGGCAGGGGCACCTCACGTGAACCATAGAT
>JAIOHU010000139.1 GCA_019912845.1 bacterium | reverse complement strand
GATAAAATCCGTGTACGACCTCCAGAGTGGTTTCAATTTCCTGACCAAATGCTCCGGCGTTTATTTTTACTCCACCGCCAACTGTACCAGGAATTCCTGCCATGAGTTCAGCGCCTTCCAAACCGTTATCCACCAACTCTTCTATGAATGCAAATAATGAAGTTCCTGCCAGAACCACTACACCATTTGAATCAATGCAGAAACCTTTGAGATTTTCACCGATATAGAGTGTCGCACCCAACCAACCATTATCATGGACCAGTACATTGCTGCCTTTTCCCAGCACAAACAGCGGGACATCCATCTCATGCAATACCTGCAACGCCCATCCAGCAGCATTTTCATTGTGTGGTTCAATGAATAACGTGGTCGGACCACCAATTTTATAGGACGTGTACGGAGCGAGGATGACATCACGTTTTACCGTGATTCCATCAATGCTTAATAGTGTTTTCTCAACATTCCACAAGTCTGGCATAAACGCCTCAAGATTATCCAGCCGTGAGAAATTCTTCAGAAATTTTGTAGACATCACCTGCTCCGATTACAATTAAAACATCCCCGTAAGTCGTTATTTCTTTTAATCTTGGGGCAACAGAAACACGTTCGGGGATGTACTCCACATGTTTATGCCCCATCCGCTTTGCCTCATTAAAGATCAGCTCAGTCGTCACCCCTTCTATTGGTTGTTCACGAGAGGGATAAATATCGGTCAAAATCACAATATCTGCCGCTAGAAATACTCTGGCGAAATCTTTGTAGAATTTTTGTGTGCGAGTGAAAAGATGCGGTTGGAACACTGCAACAATCCGCCTATTAAAGGTTTCACGTGCAGCTTCCAGTGTTTTCATCACCTCAGTAGGATGATGCGCAAAGTCATCGTAAACCACTACATCATTGACTTCTCCAATCTTCTCAAATCGTCTTCTTACACCTCGAAACTGCTTAAAGGCAGCCGTGATTTTATCAAATGGTACTTCCATTTCTCGCGCGATGGTGAAGGCTCCCAACGCATTCAATAGATTGTGCCTGCCAGTCAATGGGATTTCCAACCTGCCCAGTTTCTCACCTTTAACAATCACATCCATACTACTGATCTCACCGATCTCAATTGCTTCACCACGTATATCCGCTTGCGGATTGAATCCATAAGTCAGCACTGGACGATGGATATCAGGCAATAATTCAACCAAATTGGGTTCATCACTGCAAAGCACAATCAGTCCATAAAACGGTACCGAATTCGCAAAATGAAGAAATGCGTCCCTTAGTTTTTCGTATGTATCGTATGTATCAGTGTGCTCTTCTTCGAGTGTTGTCAGAAGGGCGATGATTGGTGCCAGTTTAAGAAAACTGCGATCAAATTCGTCAGCTTCTGCAACCAGTAAATCACTGTAACCCAGACGGGCATTGGTTCCCATACCTCGCACCACACCACCGACTATTACAGTTGGGTCCAGCTCAGCGAATGCTAACAAGTCTCCAATTAGCGAAGTAGTGGTCGTTTTCCCATGAACACCCGCAACAGCAATTCCGGTTTTCATCCTCATCAACTCCGCCAGCATTTCTGCTCTGCGGATTACAGGAATTCCCAACCTTCTCGCTTCGACAACCTCAGGGTTATCTTCTGTTACCGCACTTGAATAAACCAGCGCGTTAGCCTGCCCCACATGCTCGGCTTTATGACCACGATACACGATACATCCCAGTTCTTCCAGTCGATCTGTTATCGGAGTTTTGGTTAAATCGCTTCCTGTAATATGAAATCCCTGGGTTTTAAGAATCTCAGCGATCCCACTCACTCCGGTTCCTGCAATTCCAACCAGATGGATATGCGGCATTTTTCGATTGAGATAATTCACTACCATCCCCTGTTCGAAGACTGGATTTTACCATTTGATGTAAACTTCGAGATGTTCAACAATATCCCCACACTCGCGAGTGTTAACACAAGCGATGTCCCACCGTACGAAATAAACGGCAATGGCAAGCCTGTAGTTGGCACTTTGCCTGTTGCGATTGTCATATTAATGAGTGCATACATACCAATAACCGTTGTAATTCCTGCCGCAAGCAGACTCCCAAAACGGTCAGTACAACGCGCTGAAATTCTGTATCCGCGCCATATAAAAATGAGAAACAGAACTAAAATTATCGCCGCACCGATAAACCCACGCTCCTCGCCGATCACAGAATAGATAAAATCAGTATGAGCATCTGGTAAAAATCTTAGCTTCTGATAACTTTCATAAGGGCCGGTTCCAAACAATCCACCTCGTCCGAATCCAAGCCAGGATTGATATAACTGATAACCATCGCCGTAACGATCTAATTCACCTGCCAGTATGGTCTTGACTCTTGTCAACCTGTAGGGTTTGAAGATGACAGCCAGCACAGCTCCACCAAGAACTGGAAGTGCAACGAGAACCAGATGTTTTAATTTTGCGCCTGACAGAAAGATCAGTGCAATCGCCACCATCGCGAGTAAAAATGCTGTCGAAAGATCTGGTTGACGAAGGATCATTAATGCGGGTATCAGTGCTGCTGCCAGTGGAATCGCGATCCCATAACGAAAATCTTTCAAATTATCCTGATTTTTTGATGACCATGCTGCAACAAATAATATTGTTGCAAATTTTGCAGCTTCTGATGGTTGAAATTTCACTGGACCCAGCTGAATCCAACGTCCCGCACCATTTGTGACTTCGCCAATAATCAGCACTACAGCCAATAAGCCTACTGACAAAATCCATCCAGGCAATGCGGCGAATCGCCACCATTGATATGGGACTTTCTGGGTTAGAAACAGAATGCCAAGCCCCAGGATCAGGAAAATCGCCTGCCGTATAACAATCGCATGCGGGCTGCCGTAAAATGAGACCGACCGTTCGCTTCCAGCCGAATAGACTGTGATTAGTCCTGCTATCGCCAGAAACATCACGATCCCGAAAAGGACACCATCCGCCTTGCTATCATTCTCATTAATTGTTGTACGTTTTTTCATGATCTAACAGCCTGTTTTACAAGAGTTTTGAATATCTCACCACGCTCAAAAAAACTTGAAAACTGATCAAAACTGGCACATCCGGGAGAGAGTAGAATTGCCGTTTTTTCAGGTGCATTAGCGTGTGCATATCCAACTGCTGTTTGGAGATTTTCGCAATGGATAATACCAGTGCAATGATTCAATTCTGCATCAATTCTCGATGCCGCTTCCCCAATTGTTAAAATTCTCTCCACTTTTTCCTGAACCAGATTCTCTACAGGTTTGAATGGTGCTCCTTTATCTCTGCCACCAGCGATCAACCAGATAGGTCGTTCTGTCGCTTCCAATGCTACTCGCAAACTATCCACGTTTGTCGACTTGGAGTCCGATATCCATTGTCTGCCATCGTTTGCAACCATTTCCAGACGGTGAGGAACCCCTTTAAAACTCAGTAATCCTCGCCTGATCTGAGCAATCGAAAGTCCAACCCTGGAACATGCAGTTATGGTAAAAAGGGCGTTCTCAACATTATGACGACCCGGGATTGGAAGCTCCCTGACAGCGGCTATTCGTTCCCACTTGGAATCCACACTCAACCAGATAATTTCATCAACAACCTGAACTGTATTTTCCGGATTTTCGTTCAATCCAACTTTCAGTACTTTCGACTTCGCGGTTGTGGTTGCCTGAATCAAGATCTGGTCCCAACCTGGCAGCACGAGAAAATCATTTTTGGACTGATATTCACTGATACGGATCTTGTCATTGAAATAGTTCTCAAACCCGCCATGCCATTGAAGATGATCAGCAGAAACATTTAGTAAAGCTGCCACTTCAGGTTTTAGCGATGCGATGCTGTGTAGTTGATAACTACTCAATTCCAGCACAACATGCGTAAAAGGTGTTTCGCTCATAACTGCATTTGAGAATGGATAACCAACATTTCCAGCCGCAACAGCGTTTATCCCCGCAGACTTGAGAATGTGTGTAATCCATTGCACAACTGTAGTTTTACCATTTGAGCCGGAAATTGCTATGCAAATGCCGTCAAAGAACCAACTTGCAACTTCTACTTCCGCCACCATGTCAAGTTTGTTCGCCCTGAAATTTTTCAAAATTTCTGTCTCCGGTGCGATTCCGGGACTGATAACGATAAAATCTGCTTTTTTCTTGAGAGCTTCTGTGTGACCATCGGTTTCATACGGTATTTTCAGATCATCCAGGAATTTTATGGCATCGATAAATTTTGAACGTTCACCAAATTCAGTCACAAAAACCTCAGCCCCCGACTTATGCAGTAGTTCTGCTGCAGCTAAGCCACTTATACCCATTCCCACAACTGTAATGGACATATCCTTCAGTCGGTCTATTTGTAGTGGGAAGTTCACGCTTCAATTACTCCCTGCAATTTCTTCGAGTGTTTTCACAAATCGGCTTAATCCACTAGCATTAGAACCTTTGACAACTACTGCTGCATCGTCAGGAATCTCCCCTGCAAACTTCTCAGCAAGCTCTTCAGGTGTTTCATCGACAAATAGTTGGCTTGGAACCCCCATCATTTCAGCCTCTTCGAACGCCCATGCCATCCTGTTGCCGTAAAAAATTATCATATCATATTCTTCGAGGATATCCAGCCTACCAATACTTCTGTGCTCATCCTCTTCATAAAGTCCCAACTCATACATGTCGCCAAGTACTGCTATACGGCTTCCATTACGATTCAGGGGAGTTCGAAGTGCTGCTTCCATCGTTGGGACACTGGCATTGTAACTTTCGTCAAGAAGTTCGATCCCGCGCTCCAGTTGAATGATTTTTCCACGTCCCGCAATCGGTTCAACTGATGCTATCGCCTGAAGAGCCTGATCCGGTTCAACTCCTGCTTCAACGCACATGGCATACGCACCCAAGGCTGTCTGCGCGAAATGTTTACCCGGCAATTGCAATTTTACTGTCATTCCCTCGACATTTAGTGAAGCTCGTGACCAGGCGTCCAGTCCCACCAGGTGCCCATGATAGATTGAATGTTGCCAGTCATCCGGGATTCCCTGCATCGTATACCCAGCTTTGCGACTATTCTTACCGGATGCCTCGACGACCCTTTCATCATCAAGATTGACCAGAGCAAAGCCATCTTTTAACAGGTGCTGATACATCTCACCTTTTGCTTTCTGAACCCCTTCAATGCTGTGAAATCCCTCCAGATGCACATGTGCTATCGTTGTTACCATACCAAAATGAGGATCCCCAATTTCACAAAGTTTTGATATTTCACCAGCGTGATTAGCTCCCATCTCCAGGACCACATATTTCTCATCACCATCCAGATTCAACAGGGTGTATGGCAACCCGATTTCGTTGTTATAGTTTTTAGGGCTGCGCATTACTTTGCCAGAGGTTGCCAATCCTTTTGCGACGAGTTCACGAGTTGTCGTCTTTGCATATGAGCCAGTTATCGCACACACCGTAGACCCAATGTTCTTACGAACTACCTTTGCCAATACCTGCATACCTTTCAGGGTATCGTCCATCACCAAAAGAGTCTGGGGTGGCGGTATCCCACGCAGTTGCTCCGACCATTTTCTATCTACTGCTGCCATGGACGCCCCATGAGCGAATGCTTTCTTGATGAACTCATGCGCATCAAACTTTTCACCTCGAAGTGCCCAAAAGAGATCACCGACCTTCATACTACGTGTATCTATCGAAACTGGAGGCAGCTTTCCGTTAAAACCACCCCATACCTCAATATTCGCTTCTCTGAGCATTTCCTGGGTTAGCATCATGATATAACCCTCCCAGTTGCACGAACTTCCTCACGATCATCAAAATGATATTTGACCCCGTTCACCTCTTGATAATCCTCATGCCCTTTTCCTGCTAACAGTATGATATCATTAGGTTTAGCGTCGTTTATTGCACGGATGATTGCCTCTCTTCGATCCACGATTTTCACATAGTCTGTGTTGGAAACTCCCGGAATGATATCGTCTATAATGGTGGATGGGTCTTCAGTGCGTGGATTGTCGCTTGTGATATAGATTTTATCAGCATAACGTGAAGCAGCTTCCGCCATCAACGGTCTTTTGCTCTTATCGCGGTCTCCGCCAGCACCAAAGATGATCAGAAGCCGTGCTGATGCTACTGAACGAAGCACCGACGCAGCTTTTTCAATGGCGTCAGGGCTGTGGCTGTAGTCAACAAATACAGTTACCCCATCCTTAATATAGATCGCTTCAAGTCTTCCCGGAATCTGTGGAATCGTTGGAATCGCCTCCGCGATTTGTTCAGGTTCTATTCCAATCTCAACAGCAGTTGCAACCGCAGCAAGGAGATTGGAAACATTAAATTCTCCGATCAACGGTGATTTGCAAGTAATTGATGCAGTGTGATAACGTATTTTAAGTTGAGTATATTGTGCATTACTCTCGAGGATTTCTGCTCCATATTCACTTCTGCCATGGATGGAATATTGGATTACCCGCGCTTTCGTATCCGCAACAATTCTCTTACCTTCAGGATCATCCACATTTGTCAGCACAAATGCGCCTGCATTTAGATTGTCATAGAACAGTTTTTTAGCCTGAAAGTAGTTATGCATTGTCAGATGAATATCCAAATGATCCTGGCTGAAATTGGTAAATATCCCGACATTAAAGTCAAACCCGAATATCCGTTTCATCGGCAGAGCGATTGAGGTCACTTCCATCAACAAGTGAGTTGCGCCACCATCGACCATTTTTTTCATCAGTTTCAATAGGTCTGGTGCTTCAGGTGTGGTGCGAGAAAGTGGTGCTGATTCTCCATTATATGACCAACCAAGTGTCCCAATTCTGCCGACAGCAATACCAGCCTGAATGAGAAGATGCTCTATTATCACTGATATCGAGGTCTTGCCATTCGTTCCAGAAATTCCTATCAGAAAGAGCGTCTTAGTAGGATCACCGTAGAATTCTAATGCCAGTAAAGCCATCCCTTCACGATCATCCTCCACTACGACAACGGCTACCTCTGCACTACAATCTTTATTTGAAGTCAATATTGCGACTGCACCATTCACAATTGCCTGCTCAATGAAACGATTCCCATCAACAACCTTTCCCTTCAATGCGCAATACAATGATCCTTTTTGAACTTTTCGACTGTCATATTCCATCGAAGTGAAGTCTACCTCAGGATCACCAATAATTTTTGCGCCTGGAATGTTGCGAATCGCTTCAAAGAGTTTCATGTGTCACGTCCCTTTTTCAGGGTCGCAGTGATCGTGCAGCTATTTCCGCGTTTGATCATTGTACCTGGTGGCGGATGCTGGAATTGAACAACTCCCTCACCCTTGATCTCGGGTTGAACTCCGGCAGCTGACAGCAACCGAATTGCTTCACGTAGTGTTTTTTGTCGGACATCCGGAACCTTTACCTCTGCCAGTTGGGGGATACTTTCACCGAGTCGGAGAACAATGGTGTCTCCTTCACATACCATGCTGCCTTCAGGGACTCCCTGTGCTAGGACAAACTTCCCTTTCTCCTCGTACCTGACATGAAGCCCCAACTGATTGATCCGCTCCTCCACGAGCGTCTTTGGCATGTTCACAAATTCTGGCAGGATCACATGATCTTTCTCTCTACTCGCCCATTTTGCAGCTTCTTCTTCGGTAAACCGATCTGACATTGACACTAACAGTCGTTTCATTATTCGATTGAAAACAGGAGCAGCAACTGTCCCGCCATAGTACTGGTTTTGAGGATCCTCCAGAACAATTACACCCAGCAATTCAGGTTGATCAGCAGGCAAAAATCCCGCAAAACTTGAGACATATCGATCCTGGTAATAGCCTCCCTTTTTGAGGTTCACAAGCTGTGCTGTTCCTGTTTTTCCTGCTACACTGACATTTTCAATTTTCGCACGTGTACCAGTGCCTCGATCAACTGCTTCGGTCAATAACATTCTCAGGGCACGTGCCGTCGAGGGTTGCATACAATTGCGAACTCGTTGTGGCTTAAATTCCTGCACATCACCTTGTGGGGAAACAATTTCCTTGACAAGCAAGGGTTCCATGAGATCACCACCATTGGCAACAGCTCCATACGCCATCGCGATTTGCAGCGTAGAAACTGATATCGCATGACCCATGCTTAAATTTGCTTTGGTTACGAGTGACCAATCTGATGGATTTAAAAGTAATCCTTCAGCTTCCCCATATTGAGGAACCCCGGTTTCAGCATTAAAACCGAAGCTTCGCATCCATGTAAACAGTTCTTTGTTACTTAGATTCTCTGTCAGCTTGGCGGTTCCGATATTGCTGCTGAACACAAGCACATCTCTTGCTGTCAGGTAAGCATGTGGGGATGAATCACGGATAAATCTGTCTGCAATTTTCCAACGTCCATTCTCACAAAACACCAGATCATATACGCTGATTCTTTTCGTTTGTAAAAGAGCTGCAAAAGGAACAATTTTCAGCACGGATCCGGCTTCGAACGCGTCTGTTACGACACGATTCTTACGTGCCTTTGTTGAGTATTTCCCATAATCCTTTGGATCGTAATAAGGGAAGGAGCACATGCTGAGGATAGCTCCTGTCCTCGGTTCAGTTATGATTGCCATTCCACCAACAGATGCACTTTCCTCGACACCGCGTGCAAGTTCCTCTTCAACAATCGCCTGAACATCTACATCAATCGTAAGAGATATCTTCCCCCCCGGAAGCGCGGGACGTTTGGGTAAATCTGGTAGATCGATCTCATAACCAAGTGCATCTTTTACAACAACTTCTTCTCCTGGAATCCCCATAAGGACATCATTAAACACTCCTTCAATTCCAGTAATCCCTTCTCCTTCATAATTCGCAAAACCAGTAATTTGTGCAGCGATTCTGCCATTGGGGTAGTCACGATCGAAAACCTGGCGTAGTGCAAGTGCGGGTGAGTATTTCTTCTCCAACCCTCGTAGCAATGAGTCGCTTTCTAAATCAACGCGTAGACTTTTGTCGATGTATACAAACTTCGGATGCTGGTTAAGACGTTTCCGAAGTTCCTGCTTGCTTATTCTCAAGACCGTAGAGAGGGTATCTATAAATTCTGACTTTTCATCCTCTTTAATCAGGTTTGGGTGGGCTGTTACCTCGAAACAATTTGAGAGTGTAACCGCAAGAATTTTACCGTTGACATCACGAATTGTACCTCTTGCGGCAGGGATTGACTCAGTACCCAGAACCTGGTTCTCAGCATTTGAGGCATATTCTTCATGATTTATTATTTGCAGGGTTACAAGACGAAACATCACATAAGATGCGATTACCAGAAAACCGAGGTAGACTGAAACCAGTTTACCTCTGGTAACTGGATCACGACTTATGGTTTTGTTACTGCTGTTTCTCCTGCGACTCACGATAGCACTCTCTATCTGATGGTTTGTCCTTTAACTATTCAATAGGAATCAAAAGCGAGCTGTCTCTTCTCCAGGTTGGTGGAATATCCTTTTCCGGAATGCTGACATGCAGAACTTTGGCTTTTTTCTCAGGCGATACCATTCCCATTTTTGCTGCCAGATCCTGAATACTCAAATCCGCCACAATCGCGGATTTCTGATTTACCAAACCGTACACATCCCCTTGCAACATCTCTTTTTTGTGCTCAAGAGAACGAACATCTCTACCGAAGTTGAAAATCTGTACACTGGTATAAACTTGTACCGCACTGAAAATGATCGCGCAAATTCCAATTACCACAAGCAATTCCTTGCCAAACCAGTTCAAAATGGTTGAAATCAATGAATTGATCGACTTTGATTTCTGTTTTGATCTGGACATCCCAATAGTTCTTGTTGCAACGCTCACTTTATTACCTCCGCTGCTCGAAGTCTCACACTCGCCGCACGACTGTTCCTTGAAATCTCCTCTTCATCAGCTTTAACAGCCCCACGTGTCAAAAGCTTCAACCTGGCATTTTCGCCACCACAGGTGCAGACAGGCTGACGTTGAGGGCAAATACAATTCTGTGATAATTTTGACATCCAGGACTTACATATTTTATCTTCAAGACTGTGAAACGAAAGTGTGACAATCCTTCCACCTGGTTTCAACATCTTTAGTGAACTATCCAATCCCTCACGAATCGCATTCAACTCATCGTTCACTTCTATGCGAACGGCTTGATATACCAATCGTATCGACTTACCCCACTCACGTTGCGGAATCACATCTTCGAGGCAGCGATTCAAATCCCAGGTAGTCTCAAGAGGTCGTGATTTCATGATATGGGCTGCAACCTTCCCGGCACGAGGCAGATCACCATATTCTTTCAACACTCTATGAAGTTCATACACCGAGTAGCTGTTCAAAACTCTGTGAGCCGTGATTTCCTGCTCTTCATTCATCCGCATATCGAGTGGGGCTTTGCGATCAAAACTGAATCCCCGTACATCATGCTCATCGATCATGAAGCTCGACATACCAAAATCAAAAATCATTCCATCGAATGGATTCAGCTCGAAAATTTTCTTATTTTGAATCATCTGCCGGAAATTGAGATGAACTATAGTTACTCTCTGATCTCCAGCAAATCGCTCTTTCAAACGACGGATAGCATGCAAATCCTGATCAATGATCACCAGCCTGGCTTCAGAACCAAGTTTTCTCAGAATCAAATTTGAATGACCACCTCCTCCACCGGTCGCATCAACATACCGTCCTGAAATATTATTCAAGAGGTAACCGACCGCTTCGTCAGCCTTAACTGGCTGGTGGTAGATGTAAGTCATTGAACTCAAGAGAGGAACTCCAAATCTTCAGGGTTCTCGCTGATATCATCGTAGAGTTTATCCTGAATGGTTGCATTTTCAGAAATTAACTCTTCTTCAGATCTGCAATTCTCAGACAACATGATTTTAAATGAATTACCATTGCCAGTAACTTTCAAATCTACTTTATCGTACCCTTCCTTTAACCCAAGATGTTCACGCAATTTGGCTGGGAGGACGATTCGATTTGAATTGTCTAATGAAATTTTACGGGTGATCTGGCTTTCGTTTTCGAGCAACTTCTTCTTGTCACGTGTCGAAAGTGAAGTAGTCATTATCCAACGTCGATATTTTTTCCAGACCACTTCAGGGCGAACGATCAGGTATCCACCACTATCGGGAGTGACGTAGAGCAGCCCTTCAAGGACGCCGTCGATATCATCATGACGGAAGGGTGGTGGGATCGAAAACCGACCAGTTCCATTCATGGTAACATCGTGTGTGCCGTTGAATTCACTCATTGAGTAACTCGAAATGGTTTATGGTGAATGAGAAGAAACTTGCATATCCGAGCATAATCGTGTAGTAGGTTGCAATCTCATGCATATCTGTGCCAAAATTACCAATGGAATCAATCAAACGCAACTGTTCTCTCGAAATAATTTCGATCTTAAACATTCGTTCACAATTGTTTTTTATGGGTTTACGAACCTAGAAGTTGAGCTATTTCGGACGAACCTGTTATCCTGCCTACCTTTTTTCGCGGAGCCTCCTGGAGTGCTCTCCACTCTTGAGAACGAGTTGCAATATGCTTCCTTAGCTTGAAGGATGCTTCAGGATTGACTTTAAGTTTTTCGGATATCCCCTGGTAAGTTGAATCCAACCTAGAAGAAACTGGAATTCCTCTGAGAATCGACTTTTTTGAGGGTAGGATGATGAATATCTGCTGCTCATGTTTCTGCGTATTTTAAGATCATCTTCTCTTGGGAATTTCACACTACAAAGTGAGCTAGCATAGTAGTTTGCTTCTCACTAGACTTCATATTCAGGAGAGCGATAAATTTTACCTTTTCAATGAAATATTTGCAGAGTGTATTTCAACTTTTCTACTTTAGTGCCTTCTAAGTCAACAGGTTGAAAGGAGACTGGCATCTCATGCAGGTATCTACTGATAGCCGTGAGACCTGGGGGAGTAAACTTGGATTTGTTCTCGCGGCGGCTGGTTCAGCAATTGGTCTGGGGAATATCTGGCGTTTTCCTTATGTACTTGGTGAGAACGGCGGATTTGCATTTTTGATCATATATGTAGCGTGTGTTCTTTTGATCGGCATTCCCATCATGGGGGCGGAACTGGCGATTGGAAGAGCAAGCAGACGTAATCCCGTCGGAGCATTCCGTGAACTGATGCCAAAATCTGCCTGGTTTTTGGTCGGAGTTGTGGGTCTCATCACTGGCGTAATAATTCTTTCCTATTACAGTGTCGTTGCGGGATGGACTGTTGCCTATCTGGTAAATTCTGTCACTGGTGTTGTAACCAGCCATGCAAATGCAGATGCTGCGGGGGAAGCCTTCAGCTCCTTCGTCTCCTCTAGTGGAAAAACCGTTCTTTATCATTTTGTCTTCATGTTTCTCTGTGTTTTTGTTGTTTATCAGGGGGTTAAGGGCGGCATTGAGCGCTATTCGAAAATTCTTATGCCCACTCTGCTTGCACTTCTTTTTTTGCTGATTTTTCGAGCGGTTACTCTTCCCGGCAGTGGTGAGGGGCTTAAATTTCTCTTCAACCCAGATTTCTCAAAACTGAATGTGGATGTCCTGCTCATGGCGATGGGACAAGCATTCTACAGCCTGAGTCTGGGGATGGGTGTAATGATTACTTATGGCTCTTATCTGGATCGTCAATCGAACCTGTTCGAGAATGCAACCACAGTCGCTGGTTTGGATATGGGAATCGCTATTCTATCCGGGATTGCTATTTTTCCAGCGGTTTTTGCCATGGGCTTTGAGCCCACTGCAGGACCAGGTCTAACTTTTCAAGTGTTGCCAATGGTTTTCAGTGCTCTGCCTGCAGGACAAATACTAGCTATCTTGTTTTTCGCCCTATTAACTATTGCTGCCATCACCTCCGCGATCAGCCTGCTTGAGGTAATGGTCAGTTTCGCCACCGATGAATTACATTGGACTAGATCTCGCGCAACATTTATCATGGCTGCACTCGCTTTCATTCTGGGAGTTCCTTCTGCGTTGAGTTTTGGCGTCTGGTCTGATTTTAAAATATTTGGACTGGGATTTTTCGACCTTTCGGATTACTTAACAGCAAATATATTATTACCGGTTGGTGGTATTTTCATTGCGATTTTTGCTGGTTGGGCTTGGAAACGAGCTGCAGTAGAAGCGGAACTTCGTGATGGCAACCCGCAGTTGAAATTTTTTAACATTTGGATATGGTTCATCAGAATCCTTGCACCTGTGGCAGTGGGTGCAATCTTAATATCAAATCTGTTGCCAAAAGGCTAATGTC